>JANQPJ010000187.1 GCA_028289525.1 Pirellulales bacterium | reverse complement strand
CTGACGATTTATGGGAGCGAACGGGCGACAACCCGTACGGCAAGCTGCGTGATGATGTTGAAGAACAAGTAATCAGTAAGATTGACAAAGTGGTGAAGGGTGGGGAAAGGCTGCGCAGACGCCTGACGCAGGAGCGTTAACGTCAGGTCAAGTACTGACTACCACACATGAAATGGCTGATTTTAAGGCGCCTGGCGACACTTGCTGGAATGCGGTTCTACAGAGGGGTGATTTCTAGTTCGTAATCAGCGCGACTCTCAGTTGCCTTGCATACCATTACATCAGGCGTTCTCTCTTCTAGCATTTTAATAACGGCCTTTTCGTCGTCTTGACTCATGCGACAACCCAGAATCACCCCCGTCAGGACGTTAGCGGGAAACTCGACAAGGCCAGAACTTCTGCGAAACCATCGCCATTCACGCTCATACGCCCATGGTGACGCCTTACTGAAGTATGTTTGCGAGAAAAACTTCTCAGCGCACGCCTCAATGACTGAGTCATTGGTCTGTGGGTCGAATGCGTTGGGCAAATCTCTCTGGTGTATTTCAGGAAAAGCATCCATGTACGCAACCGGCCTCAACTCACCGATGTCGTTGTCTTCGGGTATGCAGAACTCAAGGCACAGCCCGCTGTGCGAGGCTGCGTAGTGCGAAAACATCATTGTGCTATTGTTCAATTCGGACATAGAGCATATGCCACAATTCCGAACAACCTCCTTGTTTGCGATTTCGAGAGCGTCGTGCAGGCCTTGACAGTTCTGGCGAACCTCGGCTTGCTGTGCCTGGCTCAATGCCGGCAATCCGTTACGGCGACGGCAATCATTCAAATACTCAATGTAGTCCTCTTCAATGCCAGTGAAGGTCATAACTGGTTTGCAGTCATGAGGATCATTGAGTTCTTCTGCATTAGCAAAATAAAGCTTGTTTTCGCAGATGATCTGCTCAGTGAAACTATTGAATGCTCTGTACTTGTATAGCCTTCGCGTGGACATGCAAAGCCTCTATCGCCACGTTATCATCGACGGGGGTGAACGTCCATTAAGATTCCTGGTAGGGCACCACTCCGTTCAGTGTTTTGCTCGACGATACGCCTGCGCGGTATGCGAGGATAGGCTGCTCGCCTATAGACGTCGCGGAGCCATCCTTATGCCCCGCTCTCGCCACTTTACGCATCACTCAATCTGGTGCAAAGACTGGATGGGGGTAGTAATCAACCCGCGCGAGCAGAACTCCCAACGATCATGAGCGTTCACACATCTCACAGCTACAACCATTCATTCCTGAGCATGTAGGACGCTCTAATTAAGTCAACCTCACTTGCCTTTCGCGGCTCCCACTTTCTGTCTTGATGTACTTTCATTCCTCCAGGGATTCTGTCGCGATATACCGAACGTGCGCCAATAAATTCCCACCTGCCTCTGGAAAGATCCATGACGTCATCAATAACGTATCCAAAAAAATACCGATCATCGACTACTGGCGAATGCTCGTAGGCTGCCATGAAGCAATGCGCATCTGTCACGCCACGAGGTGTGCCCAAGACAAAATGAAGGTAGATCATTCGTTCTTTTTCAGACTCGCTCTTCACTAGCGATATCTCTGGCAATAGCTCTATTTCATCAACACTTGGTGAGCGTCTAACCATCACCCTGTAGGGCACACTCGCTTTATAAAGAACATTGTGCTCCAGTATCTATATTCTCGTCACCTCTTGGCAGCTGCGTTGTGAGGACGGACACGAGAGCGCATCGCCTCGGGCAGGCCTGAGTCAAGCGTGCCTCTACTTTCGTGATCGCAGAGCGCACAGGAGAACACATCTGCATTCTGCTCTTCCTTTGCCTCCATCAATGGCAACGACGCGTCGCAGCGGCATGCCATATAGTCGGGGCAATACATGACGGTTGTTTTATATTTTTCGCCCGCTGTTCCTGCCTTGGATATCACCTTCCGCCTATATCCTAATGCCGTTTCAATCGTCTTATGAATTCTATCAACCATCTTATGCGGCCACTTTTCCTTCGTGTGTTTGCGAATCTCACTGACTGTTGCGCCTCCTTGTGTTTTCGCAAGCCATCTGAGAAAAAAGTCTTGTCCCCCAGGCAAGGGCACCTGGGTGTTTCCAATAAAGAATGTGCCATCTTCGAAAATGCGCTCAATACCCATTGTCGGTTCATGCGGATGCCTCTCCGTATTGGCCACATACTCCATCACTCTCGACGACACGAACAAAGCTAGACCAAGCCGATAGAGATTGCCCTCTACCCTTGCCGCATTCGCTACGCGGTCGAATTGCTGCATAGCAAACTCCGGTAACATTGTCTGCAAAACGGTATCGGCATCACAAGGCAGGCGATCGGCAATATCTAAACAATTCTTGAGAACGAATAGTTTTGTTCGTCGCTCATCATAAATCTCCGGTGTAATGTCGCGCAATCGCCTTGGGTTCTTTTCTGGCGAATACGAGTCACGCGCAGCGTCCTCCCCAATAAGCATTCGGCACGCCTTCGCTAATGCCTCTTCGCCAGATGATTCGCCAATTGAAAAAATAGAAGGCGATCGGTAGAGCAACTCCCTTATTCCCCACCAGAGATTAGCCTCATCCGCGAACGGTCTTTGTCCTGTTTGCATGTTTGGTAACTCACAGATACAGCGATTCACCTCTTTGCTGATTTCTTCAAGGATGACACGCTGGGCGTGACTTGGCTCGCTGGCGCGTTCTGTGTCGGCATTCAGAATGTTTAGGCTTACGAGGCAGGTATACAATAGTGGGTCAATATAGGAGACAAAAAAATTTGAAAATGCACCATAATTCATTTGTGGTGTAACTGATGCCGCTAGTTCTTCCGGTAGACCTAGCGCTGTCGGAGTTTCTCCCTTTAGTTTACCGATCACATCGCCGACGCCTTTGGAAGAGATAGCATCTATTGCGAAATGGTTAATCTTTTCGTGGGACGACAACCCTTCTTCAAGCAGAGTGAGATAGTAGATGACCTTCCGACTCCAACGCTGTCGTTCGGATGTCAAAGAAACATCCTCGTCTGCCATCTTTTTGGGCAATCTAATCGGAGCGTTGGCGGGAAGCGAGAAATAGCAAGAAATCCCAGATTCTTCTAAGCACTTTTCAAGGATGTCCTCAGCCTTTTCAAGTGGGAACAGATCGGAGATGCCTTCCCCCAATGACTCACAGGCCGTCGCAACGTCAAAGTGCCATTGCGCAACGATGTCCTGAGCAAATGGAATGACAATACGCTTCATCATGCTACACGCCGCTGCCATACACATGTGCCGAACGTCCGAAGAGACTGCCGCACAGGACAAATAGTATGCGGCACAAATGAATCAACTAAGATATGGAGGTGCGGCTGTACGCAATCAGCAGTCACCCGCTGGCCCTTGTAATTCTGCATACGCTGGATTCGAGCGTTAGGGCACACATCGTGGAGCGCGGTGGAAATGCCAGAGAATGTGCTGATGTCATCCATGAGAATCGCAATATCAATGTCGCCAGGCGTTTCATCGTATAGGGCTGATCCAAAAAGCCACACTTCCCGTCCTCCTAACTGGAATGCAACACGACAAAGTGATGGGAACTCGCCCTGGCTTAAATGCCGCCGTATCGCAGATTGTGCGGAATTCTTATTCATGCTCATGCTCTCCGTCTTGGACTCGTGCGGCAACGTTTGCATCGTGATAGGTAGCAAGACCTCTGAAGCCCTAGGTTACTGCATTCTACCCCCCCACACAATGCTTCTGCATCCCCAGAATGTGCAGACAAGCCGTTCGAGAAGACTATTCGCGTTACATTCTTGCGATCTACGATAGTCACTTCCCTATCGCAGGCAATTGCTACAAGAATCGAGCGCCGCGATTCTCGCCGCATCCGACCGATGCCTCTCTGTCTAAACATTCTTGCATTGGAACTTCGTTGGACATTCATCGGAACAGCCCGCCGGGCTGCGGACGCCCGAAGAACGCCCCCTTCATTGTCCTAGGCAGTTAGCGTCTCCCTTCCATAGGATTGCACTAAAGGGATCCCAAGATCCTGCAATCTTGCACGAGAGGTAAATGGCATGACTCACTCACGGACAATATCTGCGAATGTTCAAAAGGGCAGCTGTTCTACTGACAACATGACCACGCGAAACGAAAGACCAGCGCGGGAGCGGTGCTGCCCACACTGCGGTCAGCCCGCGGGCGCAACCGCACGCCAGCCTTCGGTTCCGTAGGCTTTTCAGCGACGACATCGCCCACCGGTCCTTGGTCCGCAAGCTCTTATCCACCAGCAGCTTAGGCGTAGGCAAGCAAATTCGCCTCGGGACGATGAATCGTCCTATGTCGTCCTGAATCGACCCGAAATGTAGTACGAGATTTTTTTGGGTGCTCGCACCACTGGCAGGGCGTTTGCGGTATCGATGTCCGGGCCCGCGTGCAGACGCTCCTGGCGACTCGAAATCAGCTCTCTTTGCTGGCAAGAATTCCGGCCTGTATCGGTCGTCTGAAACGTGTTTTTCATTGCCATAAATCTTGACTGTTTTGGGTATTCCATCGGACACATAGCGGGGTAAAACGAATGTGCAACACCCCTTCATTATTCAGTTTACGAGAATACCATGCCGACCAAGATTTACCACCCATTGCTCGCCCTAATCGCCTCAGCGGGCAACTCTGAGCTGGCAAAGTATGTCGAATATCTCAAACAGGAAAACAAGATTCTTCGTGCCAGAATCTCAGGGCAAATACACACAACACACACAGAACGCGAACGGCTGTTGAAATACGGGAAGGTGATTGGCAAAGCAATTGAAGAACTAATCGGTATTGTCAAGCCAGCGACATTCTACCGATGGGTTCGTGATGAGAAGGAAGGCAAAACCAAAGCAACGAATCCCAAAGGAGGGCAACGCAAGCCCAGGGAAATCCGAGCTTTGGTCATCGAAATCGCCAAAGAGACTGGTTTTGGATACACCCGTATCATCGGCGAATTGCGAAAGCTCGGCATTAAGAAAGTCAGCCGTCAAACGGTCAGAAACATCCTGAAAGAAGAGGGGATAGAGCCCGGTCCAGACCGCACTTCGGATAGTTGGGACAACTTCATCAAACGACATGCTGAGACGCTATGGGCGTGCGATTTTTTCTCCGTGAAGACCGTCACCACTAGTGGCTTACGAGATATGTACGTGCTGGTGTGGCTCTGCATGTCGAC
Organism: Pirellulales bacterium; assembly: GCA_028289525.1. Lineage (GTDB taxonomy): Bacteria > Planctomycetota > Planctomycetia > Pirellulales > JAGQOS01 > JANQPJ01. Next base: position 86,577 of record JANQPJ010000187.1, on the reverse strand, counting down.
GCGAGAGGTGCTGGTTTCAGAGTCGACATTGCATCCGAATTCAGCCTGGGTCGAGAAGCAAGCTGATTTGTTCGTCGACCAAACTGCGGGCAGGGATAAAAAGCCTGACATCGTGATGCACGACAAGGACACAAAATTCAGCAAGGGCTTTACTGAGAAGTTGAAAGAGCGAGGCGTACGGACAAACTCGCTGCCGAAGGCGAGCCCCAATTTGAACGGTAGATGCGAGCGAATAATTCAGACCATAAAATTAGAGTGCTTGGCGAAATTCATCGTCTTCGGCAAGAGGCATCTCGACCATCTCGTGGGTGACTTCGTTGACTACTACAATCACACTCGAAGTCACATGGAACGTGACTGGCTGCCTCCGATTCGAGAGGAGCCAGACGAGGTCGAAACGCTGAAACTCGACCAGGTCGAAGTGAAGTCCTACGTGGGCGGCTTAGTCAAATCGTTCGAGCGAAAGAAAGCAGCCTAGCATTCCGCTTCATGACAGGGACTTTCGCTACCTAAGCCTTCCTAAATCGCGACATGGCTACGCATTCCCCCTGGAGCCCCTATGTCCATGCTGTCTTTTGCCAGGAGTTCTCTCTTTGAGCGAAAACTCTTTACTCGTTCTTTTGGCGGGAGGCGGCGTGATGTCACAGCCCAAGAATTTGCGACCGCGAGTGCCTAAGCACTCTACTCTAACCAAGCTGAGCAATCCTTGCTTTCGGGTGAGGCCCTTCAAGTCCCGCCCGCACTAATTCATGTTCCCAAATACCTTCTCTATGTGGCGGGTCAGGCTCGACGCGAACTTTGTCCTGCCTCTCGGGCGAGACGGTGATATTTCTTGCCTCAGATTTCTTGGCCGAAAGGAGTTCGCGTGATATTCTTATCCACTACAATGCGGGGGTTGGTCTCAGGTTAAAAGTGGAGTGCAAGAGATTTTGGACAGTTCAAAGTACAGCAGATATGCGACGAACCTCGCGGACGACGTACAGGTAGCGTTGGACGAATTGAATGAACTGCTGTCTGTCGAGTTTGATGAGCACAAGACTCACTGCGTGATTGAAATTTGCGATTTTGAAGAGCGACAAGAGGTAGTGGTGGGAATCGCTGTCTACCTAGTTGGGGCAATTGCGAGTTGCGTCGAATGTAACTTGGATATCCGAAGGGCACTTTTCGATGAGGAAACAGGTGACCGTGATTTGTATCACGATGTTGTAGACGTAATAGGTGAAGACAATTCCATCTCGAATGAAAAAAAAACTACAGAGAGAGACCCTTGGTTGTGGGAAGGAATTAGTCATCTGCTTTTTCATCTTTCGCGCACCGACGAGGAAAAGCACCCTCCTTCTCGAATCATTGCCAAGACCTCCATACACCTGGATGTTAAGGACCACGGGCTCGACCTAATCGCATTGTATGGGACGGACGAGTTGGGAGTTAGTGCAGGTGAATGTAAGGCCTATCTTGAACGAGCAAGTGACGCGATAGCCGATGCAGCTAATCGACTAGGAGAGGTTGACGAGAAACTAAGAGACGCTGAGATTCGTGCGGCGATGTCGCAGTTTCGACCGTCCCTTACAGCCGACCAGCGTGAGAAGTTGGTCGGTAGTTTTTGGCATGGCGAGCGGGCATACTTTCCAATGGTTTGTTGTGACAAAGAACACAAAGTCAATTGGTCGAAAAAGCGGAAAGTGATAACTCGGCTTAAGCCGCCAAGAGACAAGAAGCATCTGGTGCCAGCGGCGATTGAAGACGCCAAATCGTTTTTCGACGAGATAGCTGATGAAATGCGTGAATATGCTGACGATGAGACCCTTTGAGGAATACGCATGTTCGACGCTTATGCTCAATCACTTTTTGAAAACCTACCCGACTTCGTTGGACTTGAGGCATCCAGTGCTCGACGAATGCTTTCGCGTGCATACTTGGCAGTTGTAGAGCTTAGAACAAGCACTGCCGAAGCGAGTGAAGAAGCGATAGAGGCGATTGAATATCTCCGTAGACTTGCTGATACGGTGGAATTCTACGCGGTGCTTGATGAGGCCGCAGACGTGAGCGTGGTTCGTGCTGGTGCGTTTGTTACGGCTGAATGCCTGGCGTTGCTCGCAGATTTCTACGCTGAATTTGAAGAGGAAGAAGAGTTTGTCGGTTCTCGGATTCAGAGCAACGAATACTATACGCGAATGGAATCCGCCATTCTCTATCTGATAGCTGGATACGACGCTTGTGCGGCTGGTGTTGTCGGGGCGATTCAGGATGAGCGAAATGAGGAAATTGCTCCTAGTGAAACGGGAGCCGAGTGGTGTTTGGATGTTCTTAAAGCATTATGCAAATTCCAACTTAACCCGTTGCCAAGTGTTGAGTGCCCTGTGCAGTTTGCTGATGTCGAAGGTCTATCAGCTAAGGAGTTGGAGAGCGACACGACTGGAAGACTATTTGCAAAGCTGGGAGAAGCTACGGCTAAATTCTTGGCGTGGCTAGCCGGTGAATTGCCGAATGGAGCGGAAGATAGCAACAGATTGCTTGAGCAAATCCTAAATGTGTTGGAACCGCCAGCGGAACCGGTTGATATAGCCGCTATCGGCGGGGACTATGCACGCATTCGACATCTAGCAATGCTGCTTCGTGTATGCTTTCCAGGGCTGGGCGAAAGGGCACTTGTGCATGTTGTCCCAACTGGACCGGGGTTTGACGAAGAGGGCTACCAGCGTTACTTGAAGGCCCGAGCAAGTGGCGAGAAGCCTGGAGAGTCGGGGCGCCCAGTACTCTGGCCGTCAGCAGAGGCGTATGTCTCACAATGCATTACTGGTGATGCTCAGCATGCCGTTGTCTCAATGCCGACTGGGAGCGGCAAATCGTTCGTAGCGGAGCTTGCCATCACACAAGGGCTGGGTAACGGTTGGTGCCTTTATCTTGCACCAACAAACGCACTCACCGAGCAAATTAGAGGAGACTTGCGAAATGGCTTGAGGTCACTTGGAACAGAAGTATTGGCTTTCATTGGCGACCAAGAGTATTCCGTACTGAAAACGAATGTTGTCTCAGAAATGCCTCCAAATTCTGTAGCAGTGATGACACCGGAGAAGGCCTTTCTTGCTCTGCGTTTGTTTCCCGAAGTTTTTACCACTTGTCAATTGGTAGTGTTCGATGAATGTCACTTGTTGGGAGAAGGAAATTCGGGAAGAGGGGTTACAGCCGAACTGGTGTTGACTCAGTTGATGCTTAAAGCTCCCGGCTGTCGGTTTCTCTTAATGTCAGCTATTGTCCAGAATCCGGAAGACCTGGCCGCTTGGTTAGAGTCGTCGACGAGTCTTGATTCGGCAGCGATTCAAGTGCCGTGGCGTCCGACTCGGACGCTTCGAACAGCCCTTGGCGTGGACACAGAGACTTGTCAAAAGGGATATGACACGGCAAAGGCAAAGTTAGAAAAACTTCCTGCCCATCGAAAAAATCAAAAGTTCACTTCTTTATTTGCAATGGCTTGCGGACTGCAAGGGGCATGGCAAACAGATGAAAAAGCGGATTATGGCATTGTCAAAATTCCCTGCGATGCAGAACTCTGTGTTTCAAGAAAGAAAGTTGGCAACAAGTGGGATTTTAGGGTTTCGCCCGAAAAATGGGTGAACGGTTCGTCTGTTGGAGTTGCTGAGTATTTGGCGGAGAACGAAATTCAAACGTTGGTCTTTTGTCCTGCAAGCAAACACTATCCGTTTTCCAACGCGAGCAACACAAAACTGTCGGATGAGTGCTTTGATTCACTAGACCCGGACCCTGATATTATTGACATCTGTCGAGTTCTTGCAGAGCATGAATTTGGAATCGAGTCAGAAGTGTTTACCCTGATTGGGCAGGGACTATCTGTTCACACATCGCACATGATAGAGACGGAGAAGATTGCCTCAGAAACGGCATTTCGTAACCGTTCGACGAGAATCATGTACGCAACGGGCACACTAGCGCAAGGGCTCAATCTACCAGCTACAGCAGTTGTCATCGGGGGAACTCGCATCGGTGACCCGCGTGGTGAAGATAGAGAGGTAGTGGAGCAGCGAAAATTATCTCAGTTGCTCAACGCCGCAGGAAGAGCGGGCAGGGCAGGATTTGCGAACCAAGGATTGGTAATTGCGATTCCAGATGAACCGCTGTTGCTTGATTCGTACGATGAAATTGACAATTTGAAGAATCAACTAAAGTACTTCCAGCAATCCGACAACGCAGTTCCCGTAAATAGCGGCTTGGAATCGTTTCTTGACCAAGTGACAAAGGGCGTGCTGAGTACAGAAGCAGCGAGTGTAGTGGAATTGCAGACCATTGCAGCATTGTCGGGAGGAGACGAGGGGCAACCGCTTCCTATTGACGTGTTGCGAAACTCGTATGCGGCTTATCAGCGACATGCACGTGGGGAAGAGGAAGTCAACGAGGATGCAGCATCACATCTGGAAGAATTGCGTGACGCATTTGTTAATCAGGACCATGTGCCGACGTGGGTTCCAATTGCAGCACAGCGTTCGGGACTAGACTTCTTCTTGACAGTTGCACTTGTGAACGCATGGCAACGTGTTCGCGAAACGGTTTCTCCTGATGTGCTCGAATGGAGCGTATTTGATTGGACCGAAGAGTTATTGAAAGTGCTTTCGTATGTACCACCTGGCGTGCTGCTGCGGAGCATTTCGTCAAATGCCATCAAGAGGGGAGTGCCACAACTTGATGAACTGATTGACGACGACTTTCGTTTCATTACGCAACGCGACTGGATAATTGACGAGCAATGGTCGGCGGGTTGGACTGAAATGATGGGGGTGCTGAGGCCGTGGATGACCGGAGTTCCTCTCATCTCCCTTGCAAGCATTATCACGGGTAGGCCAGAGGACGAAATCATCACGAAGAGAACCGCTGGAAGTCAACCAATTCCGAAAGTGATTGCTTTGATAAATGACTTGTTTTCGTCACTCTCAATCTTGGGTGGCGGTCTAGTAGCAGTGGCTGAGCAGTTGTTTGATGAGTTTGCTGAACAAGGCAATGCGTCCTTTGAAGCGGGAGTGCCATTGGCCTTAAGTTGCATGCCTATGTCTATCAAATACGGCTGTGATTCGCCGGGGGCTCTAGCATGGTTTCGTTTTGGTGTCCGGCTTCGCCGACCGTCAAGGCTTCTCTACGAAGCGTTTCCGCCACCGGAACTAGAGGACGACGAGCTTCTTCGGAAATGGGTGAGGCAGCAGCGAGGCGAATGGTTAGCTGGAGAAGCAGACACGAGCGGGAATGTGTTTGATGAACACAAGGGTGTCTTTGAAATGGCTTCTCGGTTTATACGTCGAGAATAGACGCCAACCTGCCAATAAATGAGTCTTTACATAAAAAGCCGGTAGTCGTATGAAGCGTTAGAAAAGCGGTCTAGTAGTGACCCAATACGTGCGATACGTTTTGAGGACTGAATAGTGGCGGGGAGCTTAGAATAGAGGTCCCCAGAATTCCAATCCATCTTTGACAGACCGAGAATCTCGGAAGCCAGCGAAGCAAGGTCGGCTGTACCGGCGTAGCGTCGAAGTACTACCGGGCTTGGAATGCGACGTTTTCCTTGAAAGTAAGTCCAGTTTGACTTTGCGGCCTCTGTAGCCCCATGAACCCAGAGCAGGGCTTCGTTGTCCGCCAATTTCACAGTAGTTCCACGGCGAACCGGAAATCTATCTTCCTTAAACCCATTCCTTGTGGGCTGTGAACTGATGTAGCGAAGCGTCGGTTCATAATTGATTTCGAGCAATTCCAGTTCACGAACGCCATCGAGGCCAGCTTTGAGCCCAATTTGCTCGTCTCTCCTGAATGGGGTCTGTTTGTGAATTACGACTCGTCCAGGCAACTTTAGGTGAGATTCCCAGAATAGAGTTCGTATTGTTTCACCTAGTCTTCGAGCATCCTCCAGCGTGAGAAAAGGATTGTGGCCTTTCATTATTGGGTTTTCGATTCGACTTAGGCGGAACTGTAGGCCCTGCCCCTGGGCGTTGTAGACATGGCTACAGCCAAGCACTATGTGCTTTCCTTTCGCGGCACGTTGGTCGATTGCATAACCAAGCCCGACGTAAGCCGTATCGGCGTCGAGTCCGTCGAGCACCCAAGGAGTTCTCATCGCTTTGGCGTAAAGGGCCACAGATAGCCACCACCAGACGCGACACTTGTCTTCATAGCCTAGGGTGTCTTGGTCGAGAAACTGTGTGGCAATGCCATGCTGAACACAGTACGCTTTGACAAAGTCGTGAACATCAAAGAATTCATCGTCGGTTTTATATCCTCTAAAGCGTCTCCACCGTTCAGGTGTAAAGATAAGCACAACTGACCGACCCGCCGCAGCCAAGGCGGAAACGCCATCACGTATTCCGCGAGACAATTCTAAGGCCCCCTGCTGACTATCAAAATTAGCGTCAATCTCGGGAAGCGTGTACCACAGAGAGTCGTCGCGAGTAGGGAATGTGATGGGTGCCCTATAGACACTTTCAAATCCAGTGTAGGGAACCAGATACTCCTCTTTTGTGCCCCTTTTCGGATTGTGTGTTTGAGCCCCAGCCGCCAAGAATTGTTCGAGCATTGGGGCTTCAGCTCTTGGACAAACTACAGCTACCTTAATACCGTTGTTACCGCCAGGGGATGCTATGCTCTGGTCGAACGGTCTCTTCTCAATCAGTCCTCGCAGAGGAAGTGTATCCCGTGTTTCCGTTTGGCCGTTATTTGCGAATCTAAGAGATGGTTCTGGCACTTCAATCCCTCGATGGAGAATCAGCCGTCCAAAACCTTCTGGGACTTCTACCTTTCTTCGATGTGGTTGATGGACTGCTGCAAAGGCAGGAGCACTGTTTACGGTGAATTCAAAGGAAGCACTGTTCGGCGGGAAATCAAATACTGTAGGCTCGTTCCTTGTCAAGATTTGTTTTCGCCATTCATTGAGTGCTGAATTGAATTTGTCGTTATGTTGATAACCCAGAATGCCCATGCGGATACTTCGAATCGCATCCGCATTGTCTTCTGTTTCGCCCGGCACATAAATTGTGGGGTCTATCGCTACGAACATCTTTCCACCGATGCGACGTAGTGAAACACGAGCGGCTTGATGAACATCGAATAGTTCGCCTCCCGTTCGCTCAGTCTTATATTTCTCTCGCTTCCACAATAATCTGTTACCATCTGTGGTAAGGTCTCTCTTGGCGGCAATGCCTCGAACTAAAGCTCTGCGTAGCAGGTTTACGACGGGTCCATCTTCGTAACGAACGTCTCGGTCAGTAATTGGAACTCGTTTAATGTCGCCATCAATAAGGTCGCCAAATACGTTTCGGATGGAATCGAGCGTTCCAAACGCTAGAACTTTCTTGAAGGGAACGGCAATGACCCCCGTTCCTTCCGTTTTCTGTTCAAGCCACTTCCAGACATGTTTTTCTGGCCATTGCTGAAGTTCAAATTCGAACATCTCAGCCGGACAACGAATTGGCCATGCATTGCTCTTAATGATTGCTGTTAGTTCAGATTGTGAAACCAAGAACGGGACACGTCTCAACTGCTGGGAATCCTTTTGTTCAACGAGGACTGTCTTGGCAGCATTAAGTGCATTTCCATCGAGACAATGATAGGCCAACCGGGCCATCACATCATCAAAGGCCGCTGCTGGCACATAGTAGGCTTCTCGTTTCTTGTCTTTAGCGTCATGAAGAAATGTTGCTACTTCATCTGTTGGCTTATCTGAAAAGCCACACCAATAAAGCTTCCCTCTCACATCATCCTGCAAGACAGAGGCTCGGAGAGCCTCCATAACCGAAGGGTCTCGTCCGCTGTATCCACTTACCACAAGGGAATGTGTCTTGAGTGTCTCGATAAGAGCTGCTCTGAGGTCAGCTTCTTGTTGCTGGAGTTCTTCGCCTGTGTTCTTAAGGAGGTCGTAGCGGTAGTCACCATGTAGCGAAACGCAGACGAGTTCATTTCTCTCTGGTTGGCGGAATGCACGGTCTTTGGAATCACAACCTATTTCAATCGGAGTTATGTCAAAGCTTGCGGCGGCTCTGGCCACGAGGCCGTCAAAGTTTGTTGTCCAGACGCTCTGAAACAACTTTGCCGCAGAAAGCATACAAAGCAACTGGTAACCGACATGAGGACGAGCCTTCCTAATCCAAGGCTCGAAAAAACGTCGGCGGTCATCTGCTATAGGAAGACAAGTTTCGATGAAATGACAGTACTCGTCCTTTCTGTCGCTCGGCATATAACCGTTGACCCTAAGCCACCGGTCGATTCGTTCTTGCACGACTGGCAGTGATAATTCGGCAACCTGTTCCTCGAAACCAGGGTTGTTTGTGCAGTAGATGGATTTCTTCCATTGCCAGATACAAGCTCCAGCAGACGGAACTCCCGACGTCATTGAAGCTCCAGCACCAAGAAACAATGTATGCGGTGAGCTACGGTTGACACCGACAGAACGGACGAATTCGTCAAGCTCGATAGTGGGAATATCCATAGATGAAATAATAATAAACTATTGTTCAAAGAGCGAGAGTGTCTTCGTTAGCTGGAGGCTTATTACGGCCCTTCGAGTGCCTGTTGTAGCCGCTTGACGGCCAAAAAGGAACCTGCCTGTGGGACACGAAGCTATCGCAAACAAGCTCTTGCTACTGCCGACCAAGGCATCGCGAAAGCATTCCGCGACGCGGGATTTACGGTGTTCATGCATCCTACAATCCAAGAACGCTCTTAAACTTCTTGAACAACATCGGCATCGAGACAGACACGATACGTCGCCTCAATCCACCTCATCTACTTCAGATTCGTAGCACTCGTGCCCATGATGCCTTCTGTAAATCCTATTCCCGTCTTGTGCAGCAAGCCGAAAAAAACACGAAAGTGTCGTTAAAGTTCTCAAACGATACCACGACTATCACGAGGCGGAAGTGGTAAAGCGAGTTGACAGACGTGTTCAGGTGGCAGCCTGTATCCTAGCCATTACAGAGCACTTACCGGTTACATTTTCGATTGGCCTGTCACTGCAACGGTTTTCGCATAGGGGCAGGCGTTGCTCGGACATCCTGCTATCTGGCGTATTCTACCGAAGCCGAAAAGTGTGAACGAGTTCGTTGACCGGCTCATGGCCGCAACGGTGCCAATCCGACACCTGACGGAACAGATTAGGCTGAATCAGACGTCGAGCAACATCGTTTTTGTAACTTGGTAATCTCGCGGTTCGTCACAGCCATTCTAGTGACGAAGACCTCGAATACCGGCCTGCAAACATCCCTTTGGTTCCTCTATCCTGCTTGCCTTCCCATGACAACAGGAAAATCTTACGATGCCAAAGTGCAGTACTTTCAAACCGCGAACAACCGTGCCGCAACTCGTTTGGACGAGTAGCGGTTGCCCATTTGCTGGGGGACAAATAGCACCTTGTGCGGAGCACAAGCCCTTTGACCCTGCTTGTGCAATGGGCATGAACAGGGTGGGGGCCTCCGGTGAAGTTTCCCGGAGGCTAGCTCTGGCTGTGATGAGCCAGCTGGTCGGCCAGTTTGGCTGCCCCATTAGACCGCACTGCGGTGTTTCTTTATTACGCCTGCTCAATCCTTCTCAACAACATAACGCATTTTCGGACGCGATTTAAATGAGAACTTTGGCAATCGGCAAACCAATGAGGGAAAATCGAGCAATCGAGGAGGGCAACAACGCCAAGCATTTAAGACCATAGCTAGCCAATCCAACGCAAACGCCGCACGTTCAGAACAAATTGGCCGGGACTGTTTTCGTCACACAGCGGTGCCACTATACTGTACACGTCACGTGACATTTTGGAGCATTTCCCAAGACCTCGTATCGTAAGCTCGGGACTAAACTGCTTTCGACCAACAGGAAAGCGTCTTCTGACGTGAAATGGCTTAAATTCGTTGTCGCATTTGGTATCGTTGCCGGAATCGTTATTGGGACGTTGGTGAAATATGACCACGTCATCGATTCCTGGTGGGAATTCCATGGGTACATGGCCGCATTGCTGTTCCTGTCATTCATTTATTCCTCTGCTGAAACTGCATTTCTCTCGCTACGCAGTGACAGGAAAGCTCAAGGCACAGAAGACGCAATTGCCTCGTGGAAGACGCAACTCCAAGAGGAAAAGATTCGGGGAGCTTGGCTACGGCTACGGCTGTACGTCGCCAACTTAATGGGCCGAATCATCGAAGAGGAAAGATTCCGAAGCGTGCTCGGCGTAATTCTAATATTGAACAACGCTGTGAATCTTGGATTCGGAATCTTAATCGGACGGTCGCTTGTAACGGACCCAGAATTTGAATTGGATAGAGAGTATCTACAGATTGTCTGCGTTTTGTTTCCCGTTATAGTATTCGGTGAAATCATTGCGAAGGCCGTGGCTCGAAAATTCACGTTCGCGGTCGCTCTTATCACCTACTGGTTCGTGTTGCTTGGTCTGATTCCCTTTGGATGGTTCGCAAATTGGTTGACCGGGCCATTTAATATCGAAGACGAATGACGGCCTTCTCAAAACGAGTAGCCTCATCCAATAGCCTCTACGTGAAGCTACTTTCCAAGCACTCTGAGCATGAAGGTCTTTGGTGAAAGTAAAGTCGACCAATCGACTAGGTTTCTTTGCCGAATCACTTTGAGGCCATGTCGTTTAAGTTCCTTTTCGAACTCATCAAGGACACCTATGTCCGTTTCGCCGTCGACCTTGCCGAAATCGTCGAACACAACACGGTGGACACCGTGCCCCGTGTGTCCAAGAATGGTAGATTCCTTCCTGTCGATGAATGTGACTTCGACCACGATTCGATAGGGACGATTACCTTCGGCGGTTACGTGCTCGCTAATATCGACCTCCCTAACCAACTCAATCTCAAAGTCCTTGTCTTGAATTACTAAGAGGTTTTCCTTGAATTCAAACTCATTAGCAACCTTGGCACTCGGGTCTTCCGCTGACACATTCTTTTTATTCCGAGTTAGCATCTCTTTCTTAGGTTCTTCCATATCCACATGAGTCGCTGCAAGCTGCTCCACTTCCTCAGAAAACTCATCTATCTCTGCGACACTAGCACGCTTCTGGAATTCCTTCAAGGCATCCGTTACGGCAGTGTGAAGCAGTATACTAAATCGTTTCTCACCCGTATCTGCGTTGGCCAATCGACGAATATATTCAACGATGATAGGAGCGTGCTTAGCCATCCACTTAGCGTTTTGAATGTCGGTTGCGCTCCAGTTCAACAACTTACATACGTTCTCAACGGCACGGACGCGAGTGGGCTCGTCGGACGATTCAAGTTGCTGAAGCAAACTTGTATTCAGGATGGCCATGATTTACCCCTCCGGAAATTGACTACCGTCGCTTCCTTCCTCTACCTGAACGCTTCTTTATTCTACCACACAGAGCGAATCAAAGACTCCCTCAGAAAGTGCCCGACTACTCCCTGGAACAACATAAATGCATCTCCTGGATTCGGTCCTGAAAGCACTCAATACCACCGGAGCCTCGACTCGTTTGGACGAGTAGCGACTGCTATTTGCTGGGCAAATAGTAACTTGTGCGGAGCACAAGCCCTCTGACCCTCCCCGTGCAAACGGGCACGAGTAGGGTGAGCCTCCAGTGAAGCTCCCCCGAGACTAGCTGGCTGTGATGAGCCAGCTTGTCGGCCTTTGGGCCGCCGCATAACGGCATCTTATTCTTAAATATCACTCTACAAGAACGCTGAACTCTTCGACAGTTGGCTCACTTTGCCGCAACCGACCCAAGATTTTCGCTCGCTAGGCGATAGCCACCGGGTGTATCTACAAAGCGGGAATCGGCCAACGCCTCCTTAATCCGAAGGGCTAGACCCATCTTTGATTTCCCGGAAGCAACGACTCGCTCTTGAACAAGTTCTTTCAAATCGGCTTTCTCGACCAATTCTTGCTCGGCAAGAATTGCTTCCACATGGGCAATGACTTCCGCTTTGGTAGCTGCCTTAGTCGTGCTCTTTTGTCTCTCTTTCCTCACCTTCGGCTTGCCCTCGATAGCCGCCAAAGCTTGGGTAATTTGCTTTCGCTCTGATTCAACGCTCCCAAGCTTCTTCTTTAGCTCTTCAACCTTCTCGCCAAGGCGAGTTTCTTCTTCGCGTAGCTGACTCACTATCGAACTAAGCTTTGATTCGCCACTTGTCATTTTAGAGGCTCCTTTTGTCTTGTCCTGTTGTCACAGACCAATTTCTTACCGGCTATGGAGCCCACATTCTAGCTTCCGTTTTCTCTGCCGTGTAGTAGCGAATCCCGCAATTACTCTTTGCCATTCGAGAACGCCTATTCTCACACTTAGGTCAACTTGCTGATGGCTCGCTGCTGTAGGACCGTAGCAACAGAAGACTGTCACCGTCATCTGGGACAGCAAATAAAGAGGCCCATGGGCGAGACCTCCCATTAGGGCTCGTCTACGCCCACAGGCCAGGTAACTCACTGGCTTAGGTCCGCCAAGGCCGGATGAACCAAGACGACGGAGCTGCATTCCTTGCGGGAATGCAGCCGGGAGCGTTCCCAGGTCTGAACATCCGAGACCCGTGCGTATCGGATGCGACCGCGTTGCTCGTAGGGGAGGTCCCCTGCCAACATTGCAGTCACGACGGTTTCCCGTCTCATTCTTTGCATCCTTCGGATTTGCTCCACCGTCAGCCAGCGTGCGGTAATCGAATTGTCCTTACTTTTCGATGTCGACGACCGTTCGGTCAACAAGCACCTCCAATTAGAGAACATTCGTGGGTAACCGCATAGCCACCCACCAATAATGTACCAAATCCCGCATCCGTCATTCAAGCTGCCAAGCTCTAACGTCAAGCACCTGTGCATTTCGCCCGGCCTTCTGGATTCTTTCTTCAGTCCAATGTCAACTCCGCACCACCCGCTAGACATCAGCTACGAATCTCCTCTAAGAACCACAGGCGTTCAAGATAGAAGCCAGCGTTGGCCCCCTAATCAACTCCTTCACTAGCGGTATGCCATCTGAATTGACACTGCGCGCGACTTCAACCATCGCTCACGTTGGTTATGCAAAATCTAATCAACGACCCGTCATCAATTCTTCTTCGTCCGCCTCTTCAGTTCTTCAACTTACTCTCTCCTTTGCAGTTTTAGCTGCCTTCATTGACCGCTGTCTTTGTTTTCTCGCTAACGGTACGTCAGTTCCGCTAGTCCAATCAAGGATTTGCCCCTTCGGGTTCCTCCTTGACAGGACGCGGCCCGGACGTATTCCGTGCTCGTAAAACACAGCGGTCAATGAAGGCCGCTAAAGAAAAGGAGAATGACATGAAAAAGAACTTCAAAGCATACGAACTAGATAAAATCGGACGGGTTCGAGGTAGGATTTTGGAGAACACCAACGACGATGGCACAAAACGCTACAGCGTCGATATCTTCAGAACATACCGCGTTAACGGTTCCGACGATTCGGGGGCCAACGCTGGCTTCAAAGACACCTTCAACTTCTCGAAAGAGGACCTTCGATGCGTCTCTGTATTAGCAGACGACGCTCGCGAGAAAATCTCTAACCTTGAAGAACAATAACCTAGAAGGCCGGGCGAAATGCCCGGTCTTCCTTTTTTGGGAGACAGACCATGACGAAACAACTTCGACCAATAATCTACGTTGCCTGCCTTGCAGCCTACAACGCAGGACACCTTCACGGACAATGGCTCAACGCAGCCAGAGACGCTGACGACATATACGCTGATATTCGAGAAATGCTCGCCAAGTCGCCAGAACCAAACGCAGAAGAATGGGCAATCCACGACTATGAGGACTTTGGCGACATTCGCATCGCGGAGTACAAGGGCATTCCCGAGGTATCCCGATTAGCCCTCTGTATCGCCGAACATGGAGCCCCCTTTGCTGGCTACGCAAACTACGTCGACACAGATTACGCGACACCAGAGAGCTTTCTGGACGCTTACTGTGGCCAATACGTTAGTGAGCGGGAATACGCCGAGGAATTGTTCGACGAACTCTACCTCCACGAGATTCCTGAACACGCACGAGGCTATCTTGACTACGATGCCTTCGCCCGCGACCTCTTCTGCGGTGACTACTTCAGCGTTGAAGCTCATCCGGGAGTCTTCATATTTCACTCCTACTAGCAGGAGCTTCTAGCCGGGCAAATCCCCGGCTTCTTCACTCAACCGGCACGCTGAGGTTCGGTGGATGGTTATGCAAGACTCTCCTCGTGTATCACTCCACATTTGACTCAATAACACAGTTGACGGCTGTCTCCGGTACCCGGAGCCTACGCCGTCCCGAGAAGAAAGCGTCAACTAAAGCACCTCAGACTCCGCTGTGATGAGCGGGTCATGAGTTTCTTTAGTTGTTCTAGCCTCATTCTGCTTGGGCAGAATGAGGTTGACTTAAAGCTGGGGCTTTAAGTCAACCCTTGCCTAATCGGCAAGGGCTAATAGGGAAAAGAAAGCTGCGTCGGCTTAATGCCTCCAAGCAGCTTTCTTTAAGCCCCTTTCGCAAGGCTTCAGGGATGGCCGCTAGGGCGTCCAGCCTCGCTAATCGCTTTGGCCTTCAAACGAAGTCGCTCACGCTCCGGGACTTGGGGGTGACGTGGGACTCTTCGAGGCCACCCCCAAGTCCCTCCGCTCCGCTGGGGACTACACACCTGATGCACCACGGTGTATATTCCCGGCTGTTCCTTCTCGCCTCACATTGCCCTGTTTTTTTAAGGGTTTACGCCGTATACGCTCCGTATACGCTGCGGCCAGAAATCGCTCTAACTCCTTTTCAAGCAACCGGTTTACGAGTTTACTTCTCATGGCGAAGAATCAACGAATCTCGTTTACCGTATCTGAACAGGAGCATGCCCAAGTCACTGCGGCGGCTGACAAACAAGGCAAGAACATGAGCACGTTTACGCGGGAAGCAGTCTTGCAATCTCTGAAGCAAACTGACGGCAACGACCACGCCTTAGCATCGATTCACGACAAGCTCGACAATCTCCAGCAACGCCTTTCGTACCTCTTGGAAATGCGACGTGACCTTGCCGCAAGTGTCGAGCTTCTTTTGGTCAATTCCGGAAAACTCACACCTGCACAAGCCAAAGATTGGGTTGAAAGCGAACTTACCGACGGTCTATTTAGCCGAGATGATTGATGCTATCCATCAACCTCATGTCCACCGGTGGTGAGGATTACTACCTCTCGCTAGCAGCAGAGGACTATTATTTGAGTGGAGGCGAGCCACCAGGCAAGTGGGTGGGTGAGGGGGCTCATGCTTTTGGTCTCGAAGGAATAGTTCACCCGCAAGACTTCCGTGCACTCTTTCGCGGATACAAGCCCGAGAATCCAGGAGATGACAAGGAATCGGCGTTTGCTACTCCGTTAGTTCAGAATGCGGGCAGTCGTAATCGACAGCCAGGATGGGACTTGACCTTCTCAGCACCAAAAAGCGTAAGCATAATTTGGAGTCAAGCTCCTGAACACTTGCGTAAACTCATTGAAGAAGCTCTTCAGGAAGCCGTTGAGTTTACTCTCGGATTTCTCGAAGATAATTTTGCATTCTCTCGTACTGGCAAAGGAGGCCAAGCGGAAGCTGTTCGAGTTAAGCTATTCATTCCCACTTTTCAACATGGCACTAGCCGAGCAGGAGAGCCGCAGCTTCACGTTCATGCTCCCATACTAAACGTTGGCCTCGCAGAGGATGGAAAAACTCGTTCTATACTAAGCCGACCAATCTACCGTCAGAAAATGCTTCTCGGAGCAATCTGCCGAGCAAGGCTGGCACAAACCCTTGAAGCTAAAGCTGGATTTCGGGCAGAGCGAAAGGGGAATTGCTTTGACATCAAAGGCGTTTCTCAAGAAATAGTCGACGTACATTCCACTCGTCGCAAGGAAATTCTTGCTGACCTTGCAGAACGTGGCCTAACCAGTGCCGCTGCTGCCGCAAAGTCTGCACTCAATACAAGGCGTACCAAAGAGGCCGTTCGCCCAAGAGCTGAGTTGTTCGAGGAGTGGCAGAAGTTAAACAAATCCCACGGGTTTACTACTAGCTCCTTAAACGACCTCGTGCATATTACTCCACGTGACAATGCTACCCTGATTCCAGACGTGCTAAAGGCGGCACTAACCAATGTCACGAAGCGACAGGCTCACTTCACCCAACAGGATTTTCTAAAGGAAGCCCTCTACGAGGCTCCAGTCTATGGCGTCGGTCCGGACCTTCTCATAAAGAGTGCCAAGAGCTTTCTTGAATCGGGCGCAGAAGTCGTTCGCATTCCGACGACTGACGGCTCCGAGCGTTTTACGACAAATTCGGTGCTCAAGCGGGAAGTCTCGATTCTCAATTCACTGTCTTCGCTGTCCCAAAGAAAAGGACCGAAAGTCAAAAAGGCAACCCTTAAGAGAATTCTTCAAGTAATGCCGTGCAACTCAGAGCAAGAAACGGCGGTTCGACATCTAACTCTTGGCACCGGCTCAGTTCGTTGCATTCGTGGACTCCCCGGTACAGGTAAGACCAGCCGCGTGCTACAAGCCTCAATAGCAGCATGGAGAAGGGAAGGCTATCAAGTCATCGGAGCCGCACCTTCTGCAACCGCAGCAAAGCAACTTCAGGAGGACACGGGTATAAAGTGCGACACCCTGCACATGCGACTTGCAGACTTTGGACCGAAGTCTGGATTCAATCTCAAATTTCACGCTAAGCACGCTACTCGTCAACTTATACGAGCAGCGGCTGGTAAGAAAACGTATCCACTCAAAACGAGAAAGGCCGTCAAACTCGGGAAAAAAACAATACTCATCGTTGATGAAGCCGGTATGGTCGGTACCCGGCATTCTGAAATGCTTCTTGCTCTTGCAGAAAAGGGCGGCGGAACGATTATCTTTACAGGGGACCATCGTCAATATCCACCTGTTAACGACCGTCCGGCCTTCAAATCTATTTCCGCAAAAACTGGTTTTGCGGACCTAACCAATATTCAGCGTCAACGCGAAAGATGGGCTCAAATAGCTTCGAAGCATTTCGCCAGTGGCCAACCTGGATTGGCCCTCGCCATGTACGGCGAAAAGAAAATGATTCGAATTCGTGATGACGTTGAGAAAGCAAGAACGCAACTGGTTGCTGAATGGGCCGAGTACGGCATGTATTCCCCGAGTACCACGGCAGCCATTGCCTACACCAATCAAGATACCGAAGAACTTAATCGGCTTTGCCAAGAGAAACGACTTCATGCAGGGCTACTCGACACGTCCAACTACGCTTCCGTAGAGGATGTAGACAAAGAACGAGGCGTCACTTACCGAAATACCGTCTACGTCGGCGACGAAGTAGTTTTTAGGGAAAACAACACCAAGCTGGGCGTGGATAACGGCACGCGAGGAACGGTAACAGCAATCAATCCCGCTGGGACGTCAATGCACGTCGAGCTTCCTAGCGGAAAAGCCGTCATCATTCCCGTAAAGAAGTATCGCCACGTTCGCCTCGGCTACGCCATCACGGGCCACGGTATTCAAGGCGGCACTCTGGATTATGCCTTCGTTCTTCTTGCCGGTCCAGGTCTGGACAATCCAACCGCAAATGTCGTAGCCACGCGAGCAAGGCTTTTCACTCGCTTCTTCACGACAAAAAGTTTGCTAGATAGTTACCTCGAAGACGTCGAGGACTCAAACCTTGCTCGCCAGCTATCCACGGTCCCAGACCTAACGATGGCATCCGACCATTTCAAACCGCAAGATGCATCGTCCGATGACTATGCCGAGATTCTAAAAAAACTCCTAGACGACTGGCTTCCCCACGCAGAACGAGACCCATCAAAATGCATCATCAAAGTTGACACTTCACACCAAGTAAAAGAAATCAACCAAAAGTGTCATGAGCTACTTCGCATCGCCATGATGGCTAAGTGGGACGAAGAGCAAAGAATGCGAATCGAGGCTCAACCACTTACTTATCACGGCCTGACTTTCGTTCCTGGCGACCGAGTTCATTTTTCAAAGCAAATATTCAAAAAATCTATCCAAGTCGGTGACACCGCAACGGTCGTGAATGTTGACCCAACAAAAGACTTCATCGAGGTCGTCAAGGACCGTGACAAACAAACAGTAGCATTGCCAATTTGGAGCGACCAGAAAGAATTGCGTCCGGAAGGTATTGAGCGAGGGTACGCGATACAACACGAAGAGTTCACCAAACTTCTAGCTCCACCGACTACATCCTTCAACCTTCACACACAGAAACCAGAACTCTCTGAGATTGGTGCCATCGAACGTCCTCGCTATGAGCCGCCCGCCGCAATCAATCACTCGCTCGCGTCAAATCCACATCTCATTCAACCAGTTGACTATTCCGTCCCAGGATTTCCATCCTTGTCGTCACCTTCGTCCTCGCCGAATCTTGTCGAACAAAATCGAATACAGCACAACTATCTTCAGACCGTTGCCCAACAACATGCGTGGCAACAACAAATCCAGCAGGCATATGTACAGCCACCACTAACTCAGATTCAGCAACAGCCGATTACCCAAATCACACTGAAGCCGCCCGGCTTCTTCTAAAGGAGCGTTGACGATGCCGGACTTTGAAATGCATGACCCAGCATTTTGGGAGTGTCGTGGCTTCTCTCTTCGAAACGCCATCGCCTTAGCTCAATGCCAAGTTGCGTACTGGACAGAACAGTTCGCCTTCTATGGCGATTTCCCCGCCACTTGGATACTGTCGGGTCGACCTCGCCTACGAGCAAAAGCTGCAATTCGCAAGAACTGGAACGCAGGGATGTGGCGTTGCGAATCCGATATCGAAAAGGAGGCTTGGTTAGAAATTGGAGAGGCACTTAACAAGAAACCCCGCGAGAAGCAAAACCCTTTTCCACCAGAAATTAATCGGGCGGATGCTGAACAAGCTGCAGTTGCCGAAGCTGAAAGGCTTCACGGCCCAGAATGGAGAAGAGTGACGGAACCAGACTTTTCTCCCACTCCACATTTTGGATTCGGACCCGAAAGGCCCTCGAAGAATTCAGATGTTTTCTCGCGACGGTGGATACGGCGTTACCCAGACGGTCCGCTCATTACCGATGAGAAATGGCAGGCGATGCAAGATGAACGACGCCTCGCTGTAGCAAAAGAACGACAGCTACGTGAACTTGATGAACGCAACCGTGACGATGTCGAAAAAGCACTTCACGCAATTACAAATCTTGCGAAACGCCTGCCAACCACCACGCCACAGGCACATATCGTATCACGCCTCCACGAGTTAGAAGATGGCTCAATTTTCTTGAGCGGCGCTCGGCTTGCCGACCCCGCGATGATGAAGAAGTACTCAAATAACACTCTCACAGACCTCATCCAATGCGGCATGGGTGAACACGTCGACATAGAAACCAAGATATGGGCCGACAAATACTTGAAGGGATTGCCTCATTATCCAAAGCCTGTTCGTCCAGGCATTCAATGGGGGCCGTTCGTGCTCGACCCCAGACGCGATGAAACCCTTTCCCACTATTGCATATCGGGTATGCCCCGAAGTGGAAAGACCGTTCTCATTCGTTTGCTCATTCAATCGCGGTTTACAAATCGCCTCATCCTCTACGACGACAAGAGTGACATGCTCCCTTACGTTGCCCACTATGACGACGTATGCGACTTTCTGCTCCTGAATCCTTTCGATGCCCGTTCAGCGGCGTGGGATATCGCCAAGGACGTGCAAACTCCTGCCACCCGCGCTGCGGTCGCAGACTATTTCTTGCCTGACGTTGCAGGTGGGGCGAAAGGGAAATTTCAGTTTGGTGTCGCTGTTGTTCGTGAACTATACATTGCCATTTTTGAGTGTTTGAACACACTTGCTGGCGACACTTGGGATTTTTTACACTTCGTAGCCGCGTGCTGTCCAGAAAATGTTCGAGCCATTCTAGCCGCCACGCCCAAAGGCCAGGGCATTATCAAGACAGACATCGACGGCCAACACAAAAGCTCCGACGACCTTCTGTCTTATCTCAGTACCATGACTCGACGTTTACAACCGATTGCCGCCGCATGGTCGCATGCCAGCAAAAAGGTTAGTCTCCGAGAATGGGCGAAGTCGGGGACGGGTAGTGTAATTTTGGGTAACAATCAAGCATATCAGGGACAGATGAAGGAACTTAACTGTGTATTGCTCGGCATACTCACTGACTCACTTCTTGACCCTGCAACTAAATCCAAAGAGAACACCCTACTCGTCCTCGACGAACTTCAGCAATTCGGATATATCCAGAACCTTCCGCGATTGCTTAACACGGGTGCGAGCTATGGGGTGACACTGGTTCTAGGTATTCACGGAATTGCGGCCTTAGCCGAAACTTATGGAACTGCGACGAAGGACATCCTTGAAACGTGCGGGCATTTTGCTTTTCTTGCGAACACAAGCACGGAGACGGCCGAGTGGGCATCACGCGTGTTTTCCAATCAGAAAATTCTTGTCGAACGACGCAGCAAGACGGAAGGTGATGAACGCACCTCGGTCACAGAAGGTTACACCGAAAAGGAACGTCCGATTGTCACGCGTGCCGACATTCAGAACCTTTCTCCAACTACAAAAACCGCCGGTTTAACGGCTTATTTCAAGAGTCTCTCCCATCCACCATATAGAGGACACATCCCTGGTACTGAATTGTTTGCAACGACTGACGCGGCCAAAGAATCCAGGCAAGCTTACCTTCACGCGCGGGCGACCATGGTGAACGACAGGCCAGAGCAAAAACAGGTCCGGCAGGTCGCAATCCGACCAAAATTGGATTCTTCTTATCTACTGCAAGAGCCGTACTTCGATAGTAGTCCATTCGACGCTCTCCCATCCAATAAAACTGTGTTTCCAGAAGACACTTTTGCTGCACTCGAACTCCTTGGCTTCTCAAGAGATGAGCACAATGCCGCATCCACACCTGTCAACGAAACTTCTCAAAGGTCAGCCGGTAAGACTATTCAGCAATCGGATGAATCATCGGGGGATGTTGAGCAAGTGCTTGAGCCACAGTCGACCGTTGAAGACGACCTCACGGACGACGAATGGGAAAACACCAAACATCTTTTTCGACGGTCCAACTACGAAGACAAGTACAACTGGCCGGACGATAAATAGGCTGTACGCAATTAGCGAACAAGTTCGGAAAGGGAAAATTTTTTCCGGTGCCGACAGAATCAACCCGTTTCATCCTAATTCCAATTTGATTCGCTTTTGTTTAGGAATCTGCATCGTGCTACTCTTGTCTAATGGCAAAGATGGACGGCACGAACACACATCTCCCACAACAAATCGACATTTCTGTGCCGCTTGGCACCCCACGCCCTAATGTCAATATTCACTTTGCACCAACGGCAACAGTCAGAATAATAGAGAATTCGAACTCGCCCGAAATCAATGATTGGGAAGTTCAAAAGCATCTCGGTGGCAGTCACACTTTTGGATACAAACTGCCATCAAGTAATCTGACCTTTGGGAAACAGCTTCGTGAGGCGACTAAAGCCTTGCTTACGGCAACAGTTGGTAACGTCCTTGTACTAAGCGACAAGAGCCGGAGGGCCTTCACATCTCCCACCGACATACAAGCAATGCGTAAACTAGTCTCCGTTTGGGAAACTTTCGACCCTCCCCAAGCGAAAACTATCGTGGCTCCTTCCGGCAGCTATGTCGAAACCCTCAACCACCTTTGCCAGCAGAGACGGCTAAAGACTGACTTGTTAAATGAATTGTCTTCCATTCTCATCGAAGACTCTGCACCCTCTGGCAAGACTACATCTCGCGTGACAGCTTATGTTGGCGACCAAATTTTTTTCAGTAAGGATGACCTTGAACTGGGAGTTAGAGCCGGAACGCGAGGCATTATAAGGTCAATCAACTATTCCAACTCAACACTCGGCGTGACTCTTGGAACGGACAGGCATGCTACGATTCCAGTCAAAGAATATCGACATCTTCGCCTCGGCTATGCAAGTGCAGAGTGTCCCGCCCTCGAATCTCCAAGCTTCAGTTTTGTTCTTCTTGCTGGCCCCAACGTAGACCGTCCACACCCTGTGCTCGAACTTGCCCAGCTACGGCAAGCACCACGATTTTTTACGTCCGAATACGCCTTCGACTTGTATCTACAAATCGTCGAAGCCGCGATGCCAACTCCGAGGCTGTCTATCAACGTCACCAATCCAACTGAGCCAAAACCGCAGTTTGAGCGGCTTCCGAGCGATTCGACATTGACGTTTAGTCATAGTTTTCCGCGACTTACCCGAATATCCGCCGTCGGCTTTGATTGAATTATCGTCGACTACCGACACGTGATGCTCATTTCCGCTCCTGTTGGGAATATGCTTGAACCAAGAGCAGGCATCATCTAGAATTCAAGCCTAGACAATTCAATCAGCGTCTAAGCACACGTTCACCGGAAATACCGCAACATTTCCAGGGCTTCTTTGCCCTTGAGCACGAAACTTGTGCCGTGGCTCGCTCTCCGTACGGGGAGCGTCGGCTCGCGGTCTGTTTCGTGCAGCCCGTTGCGGGGCTTCCGGTGGCAGTCGGGTGTTCGATGCTCCCTTTTTTCGGGAGGCTGCCATGCTACGAATCCTGCCGTTATTTCTTGTGTTCCTCTGCACTTCTTCGTGTCGAATTGCCTTCGCCGACTTCATCATTGGTGGTGACACTATCGGGCTGGACAATTCACCTGTTGACGGCAATGGTGGAAGCTCCGCACAATCCCTGCTTACGTTTAACGCAGGTTTGCCCGGCATCCAAGTCAGTCTCGATGGTGACACTCGTCTAACGCATCTTCGAGCTATCGTCTTCGCCACCGAAGGCGGACCCCCTCCACTCGATGACATCGATTTTACCGAATACAGTTGGACGGCTCGACTGTTTCATTTAGACACGTACCTTGCGGGGGGCTCACCAGAATTTTCCGCTGTCATCGGCCAGCCATACAACGCTACTTTTCAAGCAGTGGGTGACGATGTACTTCCTGCCGCTGTTTTCGCAACCGGCGGCAGTAACATCGCCGGTGTCGACCTCTACGATTTTCGTTGGGACCTCTCTACAGTGACTGCGTTCGACGCTGCTCTTGCTCAGGATGATTGGGTCTTTGCACTTCAGTCAGAAAATAATTCTATTGATGGAATTCCAGGTGTGGTGACTTCAGATGTTCTCACACCTCCAGGTGTTTGGAGTTCCGACGATTTCGGATTCCCGCAGGGCTACGCCTTCGGAACGCCCCCCGCGACAACTCGCACATGGGCAATAACGCTATCGGGTCTTAGTGTCTCAACAGTCCCTGAGCCATCGGCGATTGTCTACTTCATTGCTGCTCTGCCTGTTCTCTTGGGTCGAACATGGCGAAAAAGAGTGCGGTGAACCCTCAAGTGTTGTAGGGTAAACGCCGACACTCTCTCCAACATTGATTGGAGGCAAAATGAGATACGAACGCAAACGTTCTCGTGAAGCGGGAACGTCCATTGTAGAAATGGCTCTAATTCTTGCTCTAGTGGCCCTCATGGCTATTCCCTCATTGGGCAACATAGGACACTCGGCTGCTGAAAAGTTCTGCCAAACTGGTGCGGTTATCGGTGGTAACAACACTTCTAATTGGAACCGCGTCGATGGCAAGTGTGCCACAGCAACCATGGGACTGCCGCCTTGAGCATTGGGGTAGGAGAACCGCCTTGTGAAGAGAAGCAAGTTAGGACCCGAGTTTCAATTTGCTCCAGGTAAGGCGTTTCTGGCAGTCAGCATGTCTACCGCCACGCCCAGAGCTGGGCGAGGCGTGACGGCAGACATACTTGTACCAGAAAATATGAGCAGGTAGCTACTTCCCAACTTGATTCTTGCTGCGCTGGCCTTTTCATGCCAAATCGTGCTACTATCAAGGCATGGCATCTGATACCAAGAAAATAACGATTACCGATGACGACCTAGACCTCTTGGCCGAAGGGGAAGCTGCAACCGGCCAACCGTGGCGACAACTTTTTAGGGAAGCTGTTGCACGGCACTGCCAAGCTGATACTCATTCATCAGTGGCCGGTAACCAACTGCCTCCCGAACTTCAGTCCGCTATGGACTGTGCCGAACGCGGCGAATTCTGTTCTCACGAAGAAGTGTTTCAAGAACTCGAAAAAAGGGCTGCCGAGATAGAGGTAGCGGCCACCGAGAATGGCTAGGTTGCGTTATACGCTGCTTGCTAAGGCAGACCTTAACTGCATTCTTGACCACATAGCTGAACATCGACCGCTCACTGCCAAGAAGGTCGTTCAACGACTTCGTGACTCCTGCGCGCGAATTGCTTCTTTACCTGAACTCGGCAAAGTGCGTAGAGATATCCTCGGAGAATATCGTTCCTTTCCGGTCGACCGTTGGATAATCTTCTATCGCGTTGTCGCTGATGTCGTTGAAGTTCACCGAATTCTCGACGGTGCCCGCGACATTCGCCTAATTTTCAAATAGGGAACTGAATTCACTCCACAAATAAAAGTACATAGAAATCTACTACTATGTCCGAATCGTCAGTTTTCCGCCAACAGCTTCTTGGCAAGCTTTGTCATCGCGTTGGCCGTAGCTGGTCGCGTTTCTCCCGCCTTATACATGACGACAGAAACACGAGACCGTTTATTTCCCGCAAACTCACCCATGACGGTAGGGTCGTAGGTTTGCCGCTTCGCATCAACGAAGAAAATGCGATACGTAGCTTTACTGTTCCGCTTAAGGCTGTACCAACCCGTCGCTGAAGTAGTCGTAGCGACAGGCTCTTGTCCAACTGCTTGGACTTCAACCCGGAGTCCAGCAACTCCCTCTCCGTCCGAGTCGACCAACCAACCGTCAACGATGTCATTGCCGTTTTGCTGTGCCAGAGGTCGAGGGTCCTGCGAGAATGCGGCGTTCGATGTAAAGAGGTACAACACGACGAGAGATGTAGCAAGACTCTTGTTCATGGCCCGTCAACCCTTTCAATGAGAAACGACTGTCGTAGTTCGTCTTCTTTAAGACGAATCTTTGTGGATGCAATAAAAAGCAACTCGTCTCCCTTGCTCGTCTCAGGAACGGCAACAATCAAACCAGACCTTGAGTTCGTTGCGGGCTCCAAGTACTCGAAACTCTTCCTGCCTTTTTCATGCACAACAAGAAGCCCAATGGCATTGCTTGCATCTCCCTCACCGCTCGCCGTTAGCCTGACCCACCCTCGACTATAGTTCTCTTCCAAAGCAGTGGATGCAAGAACGGCAAGCCCTGGATTCTGAGTTATGGCGATTGCTTGAAGCCAACGCGGATGCTTACTTTCCGGCTTAGCAAAGTAATTCACCGAACGGTCGAAAATCGGCGGAAGAACACTTAGCTGGCGTGGCTCGACTGGTTTCGTGCAATTATCAAATTTCTTCTTCCACTCTGCGGCTTTGTCTTTCTCAGCATCAAGCTTGATGTGAAGCAAGTCTATGCTGTCAGACTTGGGTTTAACTCTTAGGCCTTCACATGCACCCCAACCAACCCCCAAGCCGGCAACTAAACATGCGATGAGGGGAAAATTTTCGCCGAGCTTCGACATCGAGAAACTCCTTCTTGCAGAGAATCGGCGGAACCCACGAAAAAAGCGATAACAGGTACGGGGCATGTCCGCCAAATCCGTCCCGTTCATCCTTAGCGTTAGAGCCTTTAACTTTTCATAGACGCAGTTGCATCATCGCCTAGCTCTTCAAGAGTTTTGTACGTGTTGCGTACCGATTTACTCATTACACAACAGGCGAAACCTCCTACTCCAATCATTATTACGACTGTCAGCGGTGAAGCGTAGGTCTGGGCAACCTGCGTCGATGTCAATAAGACAACGACAGACAATAAACCATAGAATACCCTATTGAGTTGAATTCTCGCTTCCTGCAAAACCTCGGGCAACTTATTGTTGCTCTTATCCATTACGAACCTCCTTCTTCAAGCGAGTACCTCAGGACAGGAAAAAGCCTGCGGCGACAGACCTTTCGTCTGTCCTGTGGACACTTGCGAGAAAGTTGGCAACGGAAAGAGGACCTTAACCCATACAGACATGCCCCATTTGACCTAGAATACACACCTATAATATCTGCGTCAAGTTTCGTCCACGAACCCTATCGTCACGACCGTCCGGTCGCTACGTGTTTGATTCTTCGCGACTCGCAAACGCTCAATCGCGGCATCGTCGCCATCATCCGTTGGCAGCAACGCATCGAATGTAGCTGCTTCACGCCCGAACTTTTTCGCCTGCTCCATCGCGTAGGCTGCAAGCCAAAGAACATCATTTCTTCTGCCAACTACTGTCTGAAAGCGACTCATCCTTGTTGCTATCTGGAGCATTCGATTCCAAAGTCTTGCGGTAATTGCCACGTGAACGCGAATGTTTGGTCCAGCAAATCCCATTTCAGAGACGACCCAACACGTAACATCAATGATGCGGCCTCTTGCCAGTGCTTCTTCGAATGAGTATTCCGTAGCTCCTCCGACAAATTCAGTTGCCGAAAGGTCGTAAGTACGATTTTTCTTAAGTGCTGGATTCATGAGCGAGTTCTCCTTGTTACGCCACCCATCGAAACTCACCAGAAACAACAGCTTCGATGCGAGGCGGCTTTTGTTTTCGCAAATGCACGAAACAAAAGTCCGTAACGCAACTGAGAGATTCGTTGACGATTACCAATGGTGACGCCAAGAAAAACACTCGTCTTATGCAACATCCCACAAACTCTTGCCATAACGCTTGCGTAATCTGAGTGGAGACGTTCCGTCTCTTGCGACTGCTGGCTCACACCAGCTCTAAGTGTCGCAATCCATGTACAACGTAGGTCCGGAATTGGAAAGCACACGCCCCGCTGCGTTCGCCTTCGAGTTCCGGTGCATGCTCCAACGCCCCGTACAAGGCTTTGGTTCTGATTGAGGTTTTTCTTGAACCCGCGACGTCCCTGTCGACCGCTCAATTGCCAGGTTCTTTGGGCCCTTCAGGGTTTTTAAGGAGCTTGCAACCGGAGACTCATTTCATCGCCTTACTCTTACGGAGGAATATGTTTGCATCACCATCCAAGAAAATCTGTCATCCACATCACGACCATCAAGTCGTTGATGTAACTGACGAAGCATCGGCCCTTGGCTACAGAGCTTCTGTCACCGTCTCCAAGCTACTTTGGACAACTGTTCTCTGGCATTATCCAGGCTGCACGGACCCTGACCCGCATCTATTCCTTCGAACGATTCTCAAGGACTTAAAATCCCGTGTTGCAACGGCACGACATTCGATTATCCAAGAAGTTTCCTGGGAGGTTGCATTGCCTTCCCTCTGGGTGCCACGAGTGGCACTAAAAGCTCAAATCCATGGAGTCCCCCAAGAGGCAAATCCAAACATACGCATCATGCTGCTCGTTGAAGCACGTCAGGACGCAGGGCTAGATGACACATCCACGAACCCCCCTAAGTCTCCCCTCCCTTTGCCATCACAAGTGATTACGCGACTCGCACTCCGTCTCATGGCACTTTCCGATGTCGCCCGTCATGAAGACTGGCCGCAGCTTGATAGGCTCTACGAATGCACCGAGCAATTGATTTCTGCTCATCCGTTGGCCATCCAAATTCGAAATGCTCTACACCGTTTTGCTCCAACGCCACCGAGTGGCGATAAGAACCGCCATCGGCAGCAGGTTCTTACCGATGTCAGCGAGCTATTGTCCAACATCATCGAATTTGCTGACCCGGAACACGCCACAGTCCTTCGTTCTATCTTGGCTGAAGTTGAGGGACTCCGCTCCCCAATTTCCGACCTCTTGCAGTTTCTAAAGGAGCTGATACTTTTTGCTGCTCTTCTTCCTGACACAGACCCGTCAAGGGTCTTTGAAAATCCCTACCAACAATTGCTGATTCTTCACTCCGACATTCTCAGTCAGCATAAGACTGGGAGTACGTCAATTATGCGAGCAGATATGTCCTCACTTGCAAGCCACCTTCATGCACTTGCTGCATGCACGTCTTGCGAGCAGCATCACACTCTCGTGCGTTTTGATGATGAGTTTCGGCGGTTGCGGTCTCCCCAAAAACCATTGCCGCTAGGGGAATTATCGCATCCGCCAAAAAAAGAATGGCAGTAATGCAACACAAGCATTCACCGTCATCATAACGATGACATCCGCGAGCAATGCCTTTGCTCGCAACTTCTTTCGGCGACAATTCTTTCGCCACTATTTACCGGGCATTCGCCCATCCGTCCATCGACGGAAATCAACAAAGGAAACCCCCATGAAAAGCAACACGAAAAAACCACTTGAATTCTCCAGCGGACGGGCGAAAGTTCTCGCCTGGGCAAATCAAAGCGAGAACGGCGTTTGGTACAGCTTCACTCCAAAGTGTCTCTACCAGGACAAGGCCTCGGGAAAACTCAACGAAGGAACCTCATTCAATCGAGTCGACCTCGTCCAATTGGCATTATCTGCCTTACTCGCATTCTACTGGTACAGCGAAACAATTCGCTCCGCTGAACCCGCCGAGTCTGACACGCCAGAATCAAAAGAAGACCTCGGACTTATTCTCGAAGCGACGGACAACCTTCGGCTCTTCATCGAACATCGAAAAGCAATCATGGACGAGTTCTTGGCCAACAAGTTGTCTGAAGCAGCTTAGCCCCCTCATCCATTTCTAATCGAGGCCTTCTGCCTCCAAAACCAATACGAATTAAGGAGCCTACTCATGAATGACCTAATCCATTCCCCTTCCGTCCCACAAACGACAATGCCGGACTCTTCCCAAGCCATCCCAGCAGACGCTGGGATGCCCAAAGGATTTTCAGAGTTCTCGCCACTCGCCAATCCTGAGTTTGTACGTTCTGACAGACAAACAAACTTCAAGGGTACACCACCCTCTGCTTGGCCTGTGCCAAATCATGACCGGAACGGCACAACAGTCGACCGTGTTGGTGAATCGACAAAGGAAGGTCCCCACCGCTTTATCATCTTGCGTGGCGATACCGTCCGAATCTGGAAGGACCATGACAAGTTTGACGTCGGCAAAGTAGTCGCCATATCCGTTGAAAAAGGGTCGGTTTGCATTCAGCTTCAACCAGGAGAACGCGGCATTTGGATTGCGAAGGAGAAAGTCTATCCCGCAGCACCCGAAGACCAGCTTCCGACTGCCGCCCCAGCCAAGGGCTTTACCGCTCCAATGTCTGGTCGGCAAATTCAAGTTCTCATGCGAGCCTACTTCGTCACCATTGACGACCTTGCCGAAAAGCTGAAAACACCCGCCCACCGCGTTCGAGAAGTACGTAACGACGGACTTTCGGACCCGTTTGTGGTCCGCGAGTGGATAAAAGCGATTACCGGAGTAGACCCAGGCCACATTTCCAATCGCAACCGCGACAGTTCAGCAGAGTCGAAAGCGAATCCATCCAATGGCACAGCCCCACCAGAGGACAAGTCAGCCGCTGCCGAGCAACGACGAAAGGAAGCAACCGAGCTTGCGGCCAAGGGACTTGAAGAATTAAACGAAGCTCTTCGCCTTGGCAAGAGCGAGACGCTTGTTCGCTATCTCGACTTTGTTGCCAACTTCCACAACTATTCTTTTCAGAATTGCATCCTGATTTACCTGCAACGGCCCGGTGCTACGCACGTCGCAGGTTACGGTAAGTGGAAGTCGATGAAACGCCATGTAAGAAAGGGCGAGAAAGGAATCTCAATTTTTGCCCCCCTCATGGTCAAGCGAACCGACGATGCCGAGAGGTCAGGTGACAAATCTGAGGAGAAGGCAAGTAAACGTCTTGCCGGTTTTCGTCTTGTCAAAGTCTTTGACGTTTCACAAACCGATGGTGAAGAACTTCCCGAGTTCACGCCAGTCACGGGAACTCCAGGTGAGTCACTTGCTCACCTGGAAAACCTTATCCAAAAAGATGGAATTGAACTCGTCTACGACCACCCCGGTCAAGGTGCTCTAGGAACTTCGTCTGGTGGAACAATTACAGTACGTCCAGACTTGCCAGAACCAGAGAAATTCTCGGTTCTGGCCCACGAGTACGCCCACGAAATGCTTCATCACGGCGAACGCAGAAACGACACGGACAAGACCGTCAGAGAAACCGAAGCCGAAGCTGTTGCGTACATCGTGTCAAAATCCATAGGCGTCAATTCAAAAAAGCGTTCTGCTGATTACATCAGTCTATATCGTGGTAATCCAGAAGTCCTGCAAGAGTCACTTGACTTCATTCAGAAGACAGCCGCTCGCATTATTTCGGGAATCAAGAAGCTTGCCGAAGCCACTTGATTTCAAGCCCACAATGATGGTCGGGACCAAAACGTCCTGACCATTTTCTTTGAGAACAACCGCATGACACCAGAACCCAACGAGACAGCTAAGAACAAATCAGCCACGCAAGATGAATTGACAGTCGACGAGCAGGCCTCTCTCAATGATGCAGAAAACCAAGCCCGCTATCGCAAAGAATACCTTGAACAACAAGCTAAGCGTGCTTGCCCAGGTTGCGGCGAATCCATTTTTCTTGACTGAGCCACTTTGCCCAGGCACCTCCTATTTTCTACAATGGCCCTTGCGGTACATTACTTCACCGCGACGACCTCAATTGGCTCTACGAGCCGAGCGGCTCCGGCAGTCTCCTCAGCAGTGCCGCTCTCAGCGTGATAACTATGTCTCAACAAGAACGTCCCGAAGACTTCTACTTTGTCCCAAATAGCAACGAATTGGGCCTTCCAATTCGTTGCTATGCCTGTGGTGTGGCCTTCGGTCAAGGCCAAGATATTGTGAGCGTAAGTATCTCTACAGTCGAAATAATTCACAAGTCTCTCTCTGGACCTGAAGCAGGCCCCTGGTATTTCCATCACAGCTTTTGTCAACGTTGCTTGCCAGACCTTGACCCATTCGCCGTAATCGTTCCTCAACTCGAAATCAGAATCCCGGAGACAGCCGCTACATTCGCCTGCTTCGTTTGCCAAAACGCGATAGAGCACGGCCAGAAAATGGTCATTGCGGAAGTCAGGTATGGACCATTCACGGGAACTTTCCCAATTGAAATTCAGTCTGCCGACGGACTCTGGAATGTTTGCATGAGCTGTGCTCCACGATTCGACTTTACTGATGCAAGAGTACCGCGAAAAGATGAAGACCCCAACTACAGGCCCGACTAATCAAATCATTGAAATGGTCAGCTTTTCTCTGAGCATTCTTGTCTTCTAGGGGAAGAGACGATGGTCCCAACTCTCTTCCCCGAACCCCATCTCTATTCCCTTGCCTCTCTGTTCCGAGGAGCGAAGCCTACCCTGCCCGTTTAGTCAAACGGCCTGGGGCCCGCGTTTCACTCCCAGGCCGATATCGGCCTAGAGGATGCTTCGCACTCCCTCCCCTACGCACTTTCTCTTGGACGCTTCCTGTGGCGTAGCTCAAGCTCCAGAAACACTGCCAACTTATCTGCGGTCTCCATAGTGATGCTTCGCTCGTCATTGATGAAGCGGTTAATCACAGACCAGTCGACGCCGCTCCCCTTTGCGATTGCATAAATCGATTCTCCACAATCTAGAAGGGCTTTTCGAAGTGATTTGGACAGCAGCATCTCGCTACTATATGTCAGCCGACCGAACGGCGAATCTCAGTCACTTGACCTATACATCCGCACCACCTATCTGTGCCTGGAAGAGCGTCTCTTTCGCGAACTCGGAACGAGTCTCATTCCTAAGTATTCTGCCACCCTATCAATAGTCGTTGAATGTGCCGTACCGCAGCGAAGCAAACGCCGCAAGGTCGACCGGTCAACTCCTGCCTCGATTGACACTGCCCTCAGTGATACTCCCTCGGTAATCATTTGCTGGAGTGATTCTTGTAGCTGCTCGGTTACTTTCACTCTTTGATGATAGGGTCTGGAGTGGTCATATCGGAACCTGGAAACTTCTTCCCATGGGAAATATTACGCATTCGCCGAATCTCACACTTGTCCTAACGCATCGTAAAGATGACCGTATAGGGCACTTGACAGGCAAGGTCGCACTTTAGTTGGAAGTACAATGGCTCAGACAACCGTTCCAAAGTTTCTAATCCTAGACTCGTCTTCCGTGTGTGCACGCCTGCTCACGATTCGCCTCTCCCATCTACGTTACCACGCTGACGTGTCAGCAACACCTGAAGAAGCCTTTGCCAGCCTTGCTGATACCCCTTACACCGCCCTTATCATGGAGTGCAATCTTGGCCGAATCTCCGGCTTGGAAATACTTCGGACGATACGCACTTCGAATACTAATTACCGACATATCTATGCGATTGCTCAAACCGCTGACCTGATTGCCTTCCCTAGAGCTGTCTGTCTTGGTGCAGGAATGAACGACCATCTCGACAAACCGATTCGCTTACCAGCACTCTATGCTTCGATTCATCGTGCCGTAGCTTACGCTGAGAAGCACAACGCGATTCTAGCTAGTTAGGCTTCATGCTTGACTTCGAGAATCCTTCGGTGACATACTCGGCCTCATGGCACTTACTGAAGAAGACCTTAAAGCACTTTCTGCTCTCATTCGACAAGAAGTGAGCCAACAGTTTGCCACTCACCTGGAATCATTCAAGCAACACGTATCGGAATCGTTTGACTTTCTGTTCAGGGCCAATGAAACGCGAGAGCAAGAGTATCTCGCTATCAAACATCAGCTTGATGGCCACGACAAGGAGTTCGAGCAAGTCAGGAAGGAGCTTTCACAAGTAAGGCAAGAAGTGAAGAATCACAATCAGTATTTGGATGACATGGACGAGAGAGTAACCGTACTTGAAAAGAAGAGTGCCTAGCTTGCGAGCAGCGCAAGTCGCCCTTGCTGTGCCCAACGGTCACGCAGCCAAAGTGGTTGCCACCATGCCGCGAACCATATCATGTAATTCAAATGGCTTCACAATGCGTCTTCGGAATCGAGCAACCTTTCGTGGGTCAAGGGAACTACGCCCCCTCTCCTTTCGCACTCGATTGACAAGAGATACAAGCTCCAACAGTTGTTTCCTAACGGGTGCATAAGGTTCGTATGGAAAATTATACAATTCTCGCGACAGTCGCTCCGCTCCACAGTGCCTAGCAGCGTCCGCGAAATAGGCGTGCCAATCGAGATAAACGGGGCGAGCGACTTGAACTCTGGAGCGATAGCGATAATCAGTCTGTGCCTTCTCGGCCCCATTTTGTTTTTGCAAATAGTTTCCTTGCTTAGAAGAAATGGAGTATCCAGCAAAACGGATGGGAGTCTTTCGTACATCCCGAAATTCCTCTTCCCTAAAGAACGAATGCTCGCCCCTTGTGGCGAGCAGAACGAAGACCCTATCAAACCGAAGGTAGTGCAGGTTTGCCAGTCCCTTCTTCTTGCGTCGAGAACGAGTTTGCCGCGATACAGCAATTCCGTATTTGCGAAGCAACTTACTGTCAATGTCCCTGGGCTGTTTTCCCTCGGGAATCCATCCTTGGACATAAAACCAATAGCCGTGTGGCAAATAGTTGCAGGCAAGCTGCTGAACAAATCCGATTTCACTTGTTGCCTCGTATCGATACTGCACAGGAACTCCATTTGAGAATTATTGAAAAATGACCTGGCGTATGCCGGGGGGCCGCCCTGTGAGCCGAAATGTGACATGCGTTAGGAGTTACTGCGTCTCTTAACGAAGTTGTTGAAGTTACGATGTGTAAGAGGTCATTGAATGGACATTCATAGACGTGAACTCACAGGGCTTAAAACGACATATTCCAGGCCATGCTGGAACAAAACGAAGGAAGTAGGCGGTTGCTACCTCCATGATTCGTAGTCGTATCTGGCCATCGAAAAGAAATGCTTCTAAGGAAATCCCATACAGCAAAAAAATGGTGAGGGCTGTTATTGGCCGCCCTCAACGCCACGAGTTCCTTTGACAAACTGCCTTGCCGGTACACCTTTGCGACCACACCGTCACCAAGAAAGCGGCTCTTCAATTTGCAAAACCAGGAAACCTTCGGAATAACCTTCCTTGGTCTACCTGTGGCGAGACACCCCGCACTTGCGGGCTATCTGTTTTCCAAATAGCCCGTCACCTATTCCATAGGTGTCTCGCCAAAAAACCTTTTTGACACCGCCAGAATCGACGATTCTGCCGCTGACCTTTTTCCTTGCGTAACGCTGTCTGAACTAGCCGTTCCTCCCGGAACACCCTGTTCACACCGCACCACGCCTCATCACGAGGAACGCCCCAAGGGATGGACTCAAAAGAGCCCACCCCCGGAACGTCCAACACTTCGAGCACACTGCCAGTCGGCCCTTTCATTGCTCATGCGATGTCGGCACCACCCGTTACATCCAGAGGAACTAACCACTGCCTTGCAGCTCGTTCCCGAAGGCGTAACGCCTTCTTCTTACTTGGGCCTCACTCCCACACTGAAGCATTTCAATCACCTGGCTGACTACGCCAGGCACCGGTTCACTACACCGGCTGCTTTAGTGCTTCCCGCGTTATCCGCACTCGTCATCCCTTGGGTCACGTGGGTTAGGGCTGTTACGCCCGGACACTTTGCTGTATGTGCGGCCTTCCGGCACGCCATACTTTCCGTTCGCAACTGATGCGAACGATTTCGGAAGGAAGAAAACAGAAAAGCCTTCTTACTGACCAGCAAAGAGCTTGTCCCCGTCACAGAACGTGACATTCTCGGCATCGTCTCCCAAGAGACTCACTGGAAAGCACTCTCGCCTTACGCGATTGTGCCTTTCTACGGTTGAGCTTTTCACGGCCTGGCGTTTAACCAGGACCCCGGAGCTAGTCATAGCTCCGACATAGACTGTCACCAGCCTACGGCTCCCCGCTCCAGCTCAGGTTAAACGAACTCGCAGAACTGCAAGCCCGAATCCCCCGGAGGGATTTGTACGCAAGAGGCGTACTCACCACTTTCAAGTACGGCGGCTTGAGTTGTGAAAGGAATCACACTCAAGTATGTCCGCGTCGCCCCTTTCCCATTTCTAAAGGAGCTATCGAGTCGAACGCTGGGATTACTCTGGTAAGATTTTGCTGGGATACAGAACCAGACAAATCGAAACAGGATTACTCCAACGAGCCCTCGTCGAACTACGCAAGCCACTCTCGCGGCACGTAGCTCTACCGGCATGCACACGTTGATGGTAGTGAACTCCATCGCATCCTTCTAGCTGGTGAGGCTAGTAAATGCTTGTGTACCTTGTGCTGGAAATATTGCTTGCAGTGCGTTTGCATTGCAGCAAGCTAAAGAGGCAGAATGCCTCTTGTACTTTCATCTCTTCCCAGAGTGGGACCGTGCTTCAGGATTTACTCTTTGCCTTAGCTGATAGGTGGTTTTCTATAAGCATCCGTCGATAAGCGTTGCATGATTCTCCATCAGGTTGATTCGCACGCATTCGCCGATATCCTTCAACAAGATGTGCAGGGCCACGCCTTAGAGCCTCAGCCAATGTTCTATCTAGTTGCTCCTCGTTAAGCGACGACACAAACAGCCCTTCTCCGCTCTCGCTCCTTGAATTCAATTCCCTTTTCTCCACTACTCCTCCCGTGACAACACTTCGCTTTACAACTCTCCCCTTGGGCCGACTGGAACCTTTTCGCCTCAAACGAATACGAAGGGAATTATGCTTCATAAAGAAACGCTGCTCGCTGGCCATTGGCTGAAGATAGCCTACTTCCTCCAACTCCAAAATGGCTGGCATGAGCCGTCGACGACATTCGCCCGCCGAATATCCGGGACTAATACCAACCTTGTCCCGGCACAAACTACGCATGTCAAATTCACGACCATCAAGGCGATACAGACGCTTTTCAAGAAAGCGGTAGAGTCTCTTCGTTGTTGGTCTCTTGAGTGACAGGTAAAACGCCCAGTCAAGTTTCCGAGTATAGCGGGCTCTAACACTATCCCCAATCCGCTCGTTCCAGGAGAGCGTGCACGTTGAATCTCTACTTTCCGTTCCACCAATCTCCAAAGTTCGCAGCACAGTAAAGCATGCAGGCTTCCACGCCTCCAATGCCTTCACCCGCCAGTGTGAAAATCCGAGTTCGACCAATGACCACGTGACCAGGGACCTGCAAATTCTCTTTCGCACCTTCCGCGTACATGGCCATTTCAATGAACTAGCGATGTCGTTAAGAGGAATGCACACCGGCTCATCCGTCAAGAACTTCGACCGAATGAATGTTTCTCTCTGAACTGCAAGCAACACATCCACATCCGTGCATGTCGGTAGCGTAAAGCCTCGCATTTTGATTTCACCCATCGTAAATCTGGGATGTCCAACACAGAATTCGCGTGTCACCCGCTTCCCGGACATCTTGTCATTCACCGCATCTCGAAATACAAGACGTACTTCTTTGCTCGCAACCCTAGGTGATATGGCCCCAAGCGGTACTTCGAGCAGATTCAACTCTTCAAGAACAAACGGCGTGTTGCTATCTGATTGCGGCATTAACCCCTCCAAAAAAGAAAACCTCCTAAGTCTATTTTGTTTTCTATTTTGATTATCTATTTAGGCAACCGATTCGCCTTTTCATTCCAATAACTAACGATACTAGTTCCGGAATGCCAATCCTCGCAAACGGCATGAGATACCTGGTTGCTTGACTTGCAAAGACAATAGCATGACTTTCAAATCCTCCTCGTCCGCTTGACAATCCTCTCGCCTTGTATCGCTGAGCCAACCACTGGTGTGCCACCTATCAAACACAGAACTGCTTTCAAGCCAACGCTTTCCCATTGGTCGCAGACTATTGTTTGACGATTCGGCGAGTAGCGGGCCGCAACGCGACATCGCCCCGAGCAAACCACCGTTTCTCGCGTGACTACGAGCCGCAAAGATAGCGTCGCTGTGGCACAACCACGATATCCGCTCAGCTAGTCCCGTTAGCAGCACGCTTTCGAATCATCGATAAGAATTGTTCCTTTAGTTCTGCCTCGGTATTAGGAACGTTCTCAGGGTCGATTTCATAGAACTCCAGTATTGCCGCTATACCCACACGGTATACGCAACCAGTAGTGATTCGTTCCTCACCTTTTTTCTTCTTGAGATACTGGATATCTCTTGAAAGGTCATCAGCTTTTTTTCGTGACTCCCGGTCGAGCAAGAGAGAGAGCTTCTCAGTCAGATACTCCTGCTTGTTTGCTGGCCTCGTCGCCCTCCGAGCCTCTTCTTGTAGAGACACCGGGCCCTTTCGTTCATCAACCGAGGATGGTGCTACCGATTTCTCTTTCTTCTTTCTTGTCTTCCGCTTCACACTGGTCTTTGGTGCCGGTGATTCAATGTCCAATGTCGCCTTCCCTTTTCTTGCATACTGAGCCCCAAAGGGATTGTCACGTTGTCCTGGACGTCGTGACTCAATGAGTCCGTCAAAGCTTCCTAGCGAGCCAATGCTCTCTGAGAGTTCCTCATCTGTTACTCTTCCACTACCCATTGGCAACCGCTCCTCCCTCCGACATCCGAACCGCAGCATCTACTCTTTTCAAGAATTCTCGGGCCAAGGCAGTGTAATCCTCTGTTCCCCTTCCCTTCGCTGAATTCTCGTGTTGAAAAATCGTCTGCTGCTTGCTCGGTGCAGTCTTCGCCTTCGTATTGACGCGAATAAGGCTATCAAACACCATCCGTCCCATCTTCTCCCGAAGCAACTTTACAACCTGATTGCAAATCCGTTCATTGCTCGCGAAGAGCGTAACAAAGACGCCAAGAGGTTGAAGCCTTGGAGCTACTTTATGAAGTCGCCCAATAGAATTGCCAAGCAACGTTAGCCCCGTCATCGGAAGATACTCAGCACTGCACGGCACTAGAAAAAAGTCGCTCGCTGCAAGTGAGTTCACGACGACCAGAGACATCGCGGGCGTATTGTCGAGCAAGACAAAGTCGTAGTGTTTTAGGCGTTCCGTCTTCTCCAGACAGCTCAGGAGAATATGCTCACGCCCCACCTCCGACGCGAGGCTCATATCCGTAGAAACGAAATCTTCGTGACAAGGAATGATATCTAGGCCTTCTTCGCTTGTATTCGTGATTAGATGGTCAAGGGAACTCTCTTCCATCAACGCCTCGTAGAGCGTTGCAACGTCTTCCCCGTACGGAATCTCACCAAGAAGAGCAATCGTAAGGTTCATCTGTGCATCTAAATCGACCACCAGCACACGCTTTCCCAAACGAGCCAGAGCCGCACCCAGATTTACCGTGGACGTAGTCTTGAGAACACCTCCCTTGTGATTCACTATCGTAATTATTGTTGGACGCATTCCTCCTTCCTCTCGAACCTAAATCTCATAT
Source organism: Pirellulales bacterium (assembly GCA_028289525.1). Classification (GTDB taxonomy): domain Bacteria; phylum Planctomycetota; class Planctomycetia; order Pirellulales; family JAGQOS01; genus JANQPJ01. The sequence goes on along the minus strand of JANQPJ010000187.1, from coordinate 48,370 downwards.
CGCCGACGCCTGTTCTCTACCCAGTCTTCTAGCTCGCTCTTTCGGAAACGCCATGTTCCGCCTGCTGACATTTTGAATGCAGGTAATTGTCCCGTGCGTGCCAGGCGATAAAGTGTGTTCCGGTGTATGCGTAAAAAGTCACACGCCTCCGAAGCACGAATGATATCAGACGACTCTGAAGCAGTTTCAGGTTCCAAGCGATGCGAGCGTATTAGAGTGTTTCCGTCATGTGTTCCCAAAACTCTTCCTCCGTAGGCAATTGTGTCATGAATATCGAATAGCATTGAACACAGGGTGACACAACCCGTTATTTTTCACTCCTAGCAAATGAATCTGCACCGTCTTGCACACTCTTACACAATATCCGCCCAAGTCCCGGACTCAGGAAAGCAAAGACATCATGAAACGAGGACATGCCGCCTCATGACTTCGAGCACTCCCCGATTCACGAGATTAGCGAGTCGGGGAACCCGCTACTGGGCGACTCACATAGACAGCGAATCGGGTAATCCAAGGCTCAAAGATTCGAGATACCAAGGAATTCGCGAATGGCAGAATCCGCTACTAAGCAATTCAGGGAGCTAAGGGAACAAGGACTCACCGAGCCTTTGCCTAAAGGAATCGCATAAGCAGGGACTAAGCGGCCACGCGAAGCGAGGATTCGCTAAGTCATTGAATCAATTAGAAAAAGCTGACATTTTGTATTGCCAAACGAAATAAAAATGTAGCATTCTTGGTGTGTCCTGTCGCAACACTTCTACGTTCCAGAAACATAGCTAGTGTTGTCAACTAGATAGGACGGTGAAGTGAAACACTCAGCTACGACTGTGCTGCTTGTCAAACGGGAGTAGTGGAGCTAATCGCCATCACCATTACACGGCTACGAAGAAGAATGCGAAGAATGCACAATGCGTAGCCGAAATGAAAGGAGTGTTTATGGAGTAGAGGAGATTTGCAGTCAAACATTCCTCCTAAGAGTCCCGCCAGACTCTTAGGAGAATTGGAAAGCCGAACTGAGTTAGAACAGCAAGAACAAACCCACGCTAACCCAGCTATTGGCAATTCGTCAAGACAAATCGCACAGACGGTATGGGATTTGTGTTGCCTGCGAAGTCTCCCTCATTTTGAAGGGAACAGAACAGATGCGTAAAAAATCCAATCCAGAATATCAAGGCGGCTACGTGCCTATCCACGAGGCCGTCCTGCTAGAGATTATCTCTCAGTATCGCAACCAAAAGGCGGGCTTCAAAGTCTTAGCGAGAGTGTTTGCCGCTATGACGGAAAAGACTGCCCTACGAACAGAATCGAAGGTCGATTTATACAGAATCGTAAACTGCAAAGCCACTGAGAACGGCTGCAGGAGACTCTCTCAGGCCCAAATCGAAAAGGCGGTGCAGAAAGTCGGAGAGATTACCAACTCCGCTATGAAACGGACTGTGCGACGTAAACGACCCGTTGCTCGCAAGCTTCTAAGAGCCATTGCACAGGGTAGATTATCGCCCAGCGAGTGCATCGTGCTGCTCTACTATTCAAGTCGCCGCATTACCCAAGAGAAGTCCATGTATCGACTGAACAGGGAAGAGCGTTACGGCAGATTCAAGTACGGCGAGCTTCAGGAACTTGCCGGTATTGAAAAGGCCAGAGTAGGGGACGCTGTTGCATCACTTCGTGAGAAGGGGCTCTTGCACGTAGTTGAAGTGCATCAGAAGAACGTAAATGCCTACGGCCTTTGTTTCGTCGATGGATGGCTCATTTCTCTGTTCAGGACAATGGGTGAATGCGTCGGAAAAGTCGTGAAGGAAGTCGTATCTGTAGCTAAGAAAACAGCAACGCCGTACCGAGAAAAGAGCAACACCCCCCATGCAAAAACAGCGGGGCTAATAAAGAAGAATCCTAAAACATCAAAGAAAGAGAAGAAGGATTTTCATTTTGAAAAACGGGAGACAAAAGACGAACTGTTCGCCAGACTTCGCAAGAAATGCGAGCTAATCCTGTCTGAAACCATTCCTCAGACAGCGTGAACAAACTGCACCCCATATCGTTGCGGTCGATTTCAACGCCACGAAATGATTCCAATTTGCTGCTTCAAGTTAGCTGTGCTAATGTCAGGCAAACCATGATTGTTAAAAAGCAAGACATTGAGGACTTCAGCCGATTCGCCATTCAGCAGCTAGAAAAAGGGCCGGTTGATTCGCTAGGTAAGTTGCTTGCGAAGTGGGAGATGAAGCACGACCACGAGGCCGCTGTAGCGGATGTCCAAGCAGGGATTCGCGACCATCACGCCAATAAAGGCAGCAACATTCCAGATGCTTTCTTAGAAATCCGAAAACAGGTGGAGTAGGGAAGTGAAGTACGAAGTCCTTTTACTCCCACTTGCCAGACATCGAATCGTAGAACTCCACGCCCTAGAAATTGCTCTTGCCTGGACTCGAAACAAAACATCTGCACACGCCACCCGTTGGCTTGACAACACACAAAGGGCGCTCGAATCGCTTTCTGCTACTCCTGAAAGCCATTCCGTTGCTCACGAGGATGCTGATTTCCCTATTACGCTTCGCCAACTCAACTTTGGACTTGGGGGAATTCCTTCTCACAGGGCACTGTTTTCCATTCAGGACGAGAAGGTGCTCGTATTCACCGTGAGAAGCCTGTCCGCAAAAAGCTTGGAGCTAATTAGTCTTCGCAACGCGAACTACAAATAGGCGAGCGACATTCATCAGTCCTCTTTCAAATCCGCCTTGCCCGTTTGCAAAGACTCCCGAACCCATTCGATGAGTTCCCTTTGCTCAGGTTTTACGTCTCGCAAATAAACATCAGCAACGGCGGAGCTTGCTGAATGACCAAGCCAGCGTTTCATATCACCGAGTGACGTACCCTCTTGACCACTGGCAGTTCCTCGGCGTGTACCAAATTCTGTCGCTCCAAGATGGCGAAGCGTATAGAATCCGCCAATCCCCTTACCTTCTTTGCCAAGCTTCCTACGAACTCTGGCCCACCAGAGTTGAATGGAATTGCTCTTTCCATGTACAAGTGGAAATCCGCGTTGCGTAATGAACATCAGTTGGCCGTTTTGTCGGTTGTCCACGGAAAGGTGTTTGGCGATAGTCTTCCAAACCATGGGCGGTGTCTCGCCGTAACGTTCCATTCCCGTCTTGCCACGACGTAGGTCATAGCCCGTTTCATCGAACTGGCCAACTCGAACGGCAGCAAGGTCTCGTGGCCCAAATCCACAACCAATAGCCATCCAAACCATGGCGGAGTATTGTGTATTGCATTCACTGAGCACGAGCTTCAACTGCCGGAGGGTCGGAAGTTGCCTTGGTTTAGTGGCTTTCCCATGCTTGACATCACGCGAGTCCCAATTCCACGGGAGTAGTTGTTCATCATGCTCAGGTCGACCGGCACGGTCGATAATCGCTTTTACGACCTGGAGCCGTTTCTTGACTTGCGATGCCGAGTAGTCAGCTTCAACGAGCAGTCTGTTGTAGGACTCAACGTCGTGCATCGTGAGGTCAGCTAGCCGCATGCGGCCAACCGCTCCTTGGCCGTGGAGCGAGTTAAGGAATTTCAGAAATTCCCTAGCAAAGCTCGTACGGTAATCGCACGTCTTTCTAGTGATGGTGCCCTGGCGGCGAGGTCCGCCTTCCTCACCTACCCGAGACTCCTCAAAGTTGATGAATCCCGTGGTGATGTGAATTAGGCTCCCCGGGATAATTTCAGCTCTTACGCCCTTCGTCGTGGGGGAGGGAGCAGTGAGTTGTTCGTCAAGTTTTCGACGGCTGGAACTCTTCTTGAGAATCACGGTTTCGCCACGAAGATGGGATGCCATCCATTCGTGGTAGGCAGCTTCAGCCTTCTCCCGACTAACGAGGCCAAAGCGGTGGCGACGGGGCATTCCGCTGACTGGGTCACGATAGGAGACGTGCCAGCCAATCTTCTGATTCTTCGTGTACTTTAGCTGCGGAACACGCTTCTTACGACGTTTGATTGCCATGCCTACCACCCTTCGAGAGTCGACTCACGACCGACGAATTGTAGTACGAGCAATCAGAGTTTTGTAGTACGAGAATCAAGAAAAGAAGTACACCCCAGAGGATTCGAACCTCTAACCTTCGGTTCCGTAGACCGATGCTCTATCCAATTGAGCTAGGGGTGCCAAATAAACGCTCAAGCTTGACCTAAACCCTACCAACCTGAATCTACTTATTCTAACAAAACGCGCCTGGCCAGCAAAGGGGAGAGTTCACCTAGCCAGGGCAGCCGAAATCAGCGACATGATCGCCGCCGAAGTGGTGAGGTAGAAGGCAGCCACGCGGCCCCCCGAAGAAGACGAATCGATCTGCCCACAGTGCGGCAAGCTGGGACGCTATCAAGGCCAGCTTGAACGACTGCTCGTCACGCGGCGAGGTCCAACAACGATCACCGAACCGAAGTACTACTGCCTTTGCTGCCGCAAGGATTTTTTGCCAATGATTAAGGCGATCGGTGTTGAAATTGGTTGTCCGTTCACACCAGCCGTCCTAAGAAAGGTTGCCTACGCCGGTTCGCAAGCGGCCTTTGTTCCGGCGACCAAAGACCTGGCAGCCTTGGCGGAAATCAAGGTCCCGCGAGAGCAGGTTCAGCGGTGGACGAAGCGGGTTGGTGAAGAACGAATTAGCGAAGTTGGTTGAGCGAGCGGCCGAAGCATACGACGGGCTGCCGCTTCCTAAACGACGAAAGAGTCCGACTGCTCAGGTTCCGCGAGTCGCATGCGTGCAAATGGACAGTGGACGCATTCAGATTCGCGACCATCGCGAGAAGGCCAAGAGCCGAGAGTCCAAAGGCTACTGGCAAGAAGATCTGGTGGGTTGCTGCCTAAGTATAGCAGGCGAAGCACATGCACGCGGCTTCCACGCCGCACGACGCAAGCGTCGTGCTTGGATTACTCTGTTTCGCAACAAAAGTCATCGATTCCACAAAAGCAGTGGTCGGCGACCGCTGCTTTTTCCAAAAACGACTTTGCAGTCCTCCTGCCATAGACGTTCCTGGTAGAAAAACAGCCGCTCAGAGCACTCGACTCTGAACGGCTGTTGATGTTGAACACGGTTTTCAGCAGCTCTCGACGGCTAGACTAACGTTTCAGGTTTTCGAGCTGAGGGGCGGCGACGGCCGCCTGATTGTTGCCATTGGTATGGTCTTCCTGACGGGCCAGCTTTCCATCAGCGGTCCACCCTAGCCAGCGACCAGTCAGCTGCCCAGCCCGGTAAGCGCCTTGGGTGGCCTTTTGGCCGTTCTCGTGCCACCAAATCCAGCGGCCGTCCGGCTTACCGTCGACATAGCTGCCTTCCAGCGCCTTCTGGCCGTTCGCATACCACCAGGTAAACTTGCCCACCTCGGTGTCGTGACGGTATTTGCCGCGCACATGCTCTTGGCCATTGCGATACCAGGACTGCCACAGACCATGCTTGGCGTCTTCGCCTTGACGACCAAAGGTAGCCGTCTTGGCATTCCACCAATCGTCCGGCGTTTTGATCACGATCGTGGCGAACAGATAGGTTCCCTCGGTCTTCTTTTGCGACGAAGAGTGGTAGGTCACCTTTTGAGCCAGCTTACGGCCCTTGATGTATTTGTCGTCAGAGACAATGGTGCCGTCGGGCGACCATTGCTTTGCCTGCCCATCAATCAAGCCGTCGCGATAGGTCACTTCTCGAAGCTTGCGTCCGTTGGCATACCACCAAGTGCTCTGCCCATGGCGCTGTCCGTCGACAAACGCCCACTGGCTGATCTTATCTTGTTTGCCGTCGAAGATCGTCCAGTTGCCGTTGAGCTTGCCGTCAGCGAATTTGGCTTGAGAAATGAACGGCCCCTTGAACCCATTGTACGGAGCTTGGGAAAAGAGCCGCGACTGTCGCCGCTGGTGCCAACGGTGCCAGACGCCATCGCGTTCGCCTTGCTGGTACTGCCCTTGGGCGATTAGCGTGCCAGCCTCGTCAAACTGTTTCCAAGAACCGTGATTGACGTAGTTTCCATATTCGTCTTGAGTCACTTCTCGTTCGATCTTAACTCGACGATTGGGAAAACGTTCGCGGATGACTTCCACCTCAGCCTCTGCTTCGCCGTTGGCCAGCTCGTCACTTGCCTTGGTGTGATTGTCGTAGCTGTAGTCCTGTTCCTCGGACTCGGGTGCTTCATACTCGTCGGCCTCTTCGATGGGAGCCGCCAACAGCGGGCTCAAATCGACTGGCTCGTTGCCCAATCCTTCCGGGGCCTCCTGGGCGGCCAACTGCCCACACGGCACCGACAACGTCAAGCCGAGGGCCAGTGCCCAGTGTAGTGAAAGCCTTGACCGTACCATCATGCACTCCTTTGCAAGGTAACGCGAGAATTGTGCCACGCGCGACAACACCAGCTGTCACACGGAATTGATTCGTTTGCCCGTTTGACCACACCCCTGTGGCCACGCTTCAACACGACGGATTAACAACGCGTGTGTTTCAACTTACTGCCCCGGCCAGCTTGTTGCTGTCCTGTCTCCACTGCATTCATCGACACGCACATGTGGAGTCTTCCGCGTATTAGAAACAGCCGGTTTAAGCGGCAAAATCAAAAAACTCTGCCTTGCAGGCAAACTCCCCGCAATCGTCAAAGTTTGCCACGGATCGTCGCCTATGACCCCGATTAGGACCATGAAAAGCAGCCTGGCCGAATCTACAGGGCCTTTCATTTTTTCAATCTAGGAAGTTTTTAAGGGCCTACTAAGCGCGACGCGTAAGCGAGGGGAAACAGCCAGAAATGCCTCGCTTACGCGTCGCGCTTAGTAGACCCTTAAGTCTGCCCATTTTGAAAATAATGATTCACCCTGCCGAACCTAGCCAAGGGTTGCCTGGCAGGTAGTTCGGCCGCTAAAATTCTGGCTTACACACGTTCAATCGCAGCCATCTTCACCAATATTCCCCCGGTCGCCCATTCCGGCGATCGGCCCAAGGAGCCCAATTCGATGTCTGGATCCGTCTGCAACGTAGCGATGATCGGCTCAAAATTCATGGGTCGAGCCCATTCGAATGCCTATCACAACGTCGCCCAGTTTTTTGATCTGCCACTCCAGCCAGTCATGCATACGGTCTCTGCTCGCAATGCGGACGAGCTTTCGGCATTTGCCCGGCGTTGGGGCTGGCAGAACACGACCACCGATTGGCGCGAAGCAGCAACCGGAGCGGAGATCGATCTGGTCGACCTGGTGACGCCGAACAACATTCATGCGGAACACGCCATCGCAGCCCTGGAAGCAGGCAAGCATGTCGCCTGCGAAAAGCCGCTGGCCGGTTCAATCGACGATGCTCGACAAATGGTCGAAGCGGCGGCCAAGGCCAAAGGCCAAACTTTTGTTTGGTACAACTACCGACGCTGTCCGGCCGTGGCGTTGGCCCATCAGATGTGCCAGGAAGGCCGGCTGGGACAAATTTATCAGATTCGGGGCTGCTATTTGCAAGACTGGGGCGGTCCCGACACGCCGCTGTTGTGGCGGTTCCAGGGCGATGTAGCCGGTTCGGGGGCTCTGGGCGATTTGTGTGCCCACTCGATTGATGTAGCCCGTTTTATTACCGGCGACGAAGTGGCCGAAGTGGTCGGTGCTACGCTAGAAACCGTGATCAAGGAACGTGCGATCATCGAAGAGAGCGGCGGAGAAATTTCCGGCACCGGCGCGGCAACGAGCCAAAAGACTGGCGCCAGCACGGTCGACGATTTGGTGCTGTTTGTCGCCCGCATGGAAAGCGGAGCCCTGGCAACGTTTGAAGCAACTCGCTTGGCAACAGGCTACAAGAACGCCAATCGCATCGAAATTCATGGCGAACATGGGGCCTTGCGATTCAACTTTGAGCGGATGAACGAACTCGACTGGTACGACGCCACCCTTCCGAAGAAGCTTCAAGGCTGGACGACCATTGGCGTGACCGACGGGGCCGCTGACCATCCGTACGTCGATGCCTGGTGGCCACCGGGGCATGTGTTGGGTTATGAGCACGGCTTCGTCAACCAAACAGCCGACATGCTGGCCTCGCTTGGCGGCCAAACGCCATTGGCCCCGTTGCCTGACTTTGCTGATGCCTACAAAGTGCAACAAGTGCTACAAGCTGCGATCGAATCGAGCACGCAACGGACGCCAGTAGCGATTTCTGAGATCGGTTAGCAGGCAACGGTCGCTCGAAATCCTCAGCATCAACTTTTGGACCAGCATTGCTCAGACAGGCTGTTTTTTCCATGCGCGTACCCAGCGAACAACCAGCAAGAGTGCGGTTGCCGGGATCACCAGGTATGCCATTTGCCATTGGAATGATGGTAGCCAAGGATGGTTGGTGGATGTCAGGTAGATGAACCCGTTGTAGGCGCCGTAGTAGCCGAGCATCAGCGCGCCTTCGAGTTGCGTGACCTGGTAGCCGGTGGCAAACAACGGCAAGCAAATCACCGCCACAACTAACATGATTGGAATGTCGACCTGAATCGCTTGAGCAGCAACCGGCACCCCGCCAGGGGCCACCACGGCACACAGGCCAAGAACCATCAGCACATTAAAAATGTTGCTACCAACGGCATTCCCCACCGCCAAATCGCGTTCATCCCGCACTCCAGCCACGAGCGAGGTGGCCACCTCAGGCAGCGAGGTGCCCACGGCCACCACAGTCAGACCGATGACCAGTTGGCTGACGCCCAACATCTCGGCCAACGTTACCGCGCCGGCGACCAACCAATGCGAGCCCAGCACCAGCATGGCCAGGCCGACCACGATTTGCAGCAACCGGAGCGCAATCTGTTTCAGGGGCGCATCGACTGGGGGAGGGGGTTCTAGGGACTCTGCCCGTCGAGCCTGGGTGCGCAGGCGGCTCTGTCGGACCGTTACATAGGTATACAGTAGCGAGCCAGCGAACAGCAGCGTCCCTTCTCCGCGACTCACGACTCCATCCAGGCCAAACAGTAGCACGAGCAGCGAAACGCCGATCATCACCGGCAAACCACGCCATACCAAGACTCGGCTCACCGGCAGAGGACTAATCAAAGCGACCAATCCTAGGACCAGCAACAAGTTCGCAATGTTGCTGCCCACCACGTTGCCGATGGCGATGTCGGGATTGCCAGTAAAGCTCGAATTGACTGTGACCGCCAGCTCCGGGGCACTGGTGCCATAGGCCACAACCGTGAGCCCAACGACTAATGGCGAAATACCTGCCCAGATGGCCAGCTCCGAGGCGCCGCGAACCAATACATCGGCTCCCCAGACCAGCAGCACAAGCCCGACCAGAAACAAGAAGGCGGTAAACAAATCGCTTTTTCCTGGCCGCAGGGAATCGTCTGCTTGCGTGCACCAGACGCTGGCGACGCTACTTTTCTAGAGCGTATTTCAAAACCAATACAAGCACGACGCGCAAGCGAGTGAACTTGCGTATCTCTCGACCCTTGCTAGCGCTGCGGGCTTGTATTTGCATGGGTAACATCGTTTTGAAATACGCTCTAGTGGACGATGACATTCGAATTTGAGGGTTGCAAGCTTCTGTTTGCCCCCCTAGCCGCGACGCGACGCGTCGCGTCGCCGGGGCCCCACAAAAAACAAATGGCATCGTCTACTAGATTAAGGAAGTAGGATACGCTTTTAATAGGTACGTCGTCCAGACGGCTGGAATGCCTGGCGAGTTGGCTCCTGCCGGCGAGGAGCCGACTGGCTCGGCACGCGTTGGATCTCTTTCTTCCAACCAAACGGCGTGCGCGGCTGCTGGAAGGCCCCAATAAACCGTTCGAGCGGATCATTGACTTTGGACTGATCGATCTTAAAGATATAGACCTCTCGGGTTTTGTCGTTCGCCATATACAGTTGCAAGGCTGACGGCAAGAACTTTTCCCGGTTCAAAATAATCTCAGCCCGTTTGAACTCCCCGGCGTTCTCGCGGAGACGCGGATAGGCCTCGAGCCAGATTTCGCTCGACGTCGATTGAGTTACCCGAATGAAATAACGTGCCTTGAGCTTGTCTTTTTCCGCTCCAAAAAGAAATGGCAGCGGACTATTGGTGATCGCTTGGCCGCGCAGTTCCGGAGGCAATTCGATCACCTTCAAACGTTTTTCGGCAACCCGATACTCATAGATTGCGGTTCCATCGCAGACCCAATGCTCCCCGTGTTCACCTTCTTTCGGCTCCCAAGTCGGTGGCTGATTTGGATCGCTGGCCGGTTTGTGATGTCGGATTTCGGTCACTCGAAAGAGCCCTTTGTCTGGCTTGACATACTTCAAGTGTCCCACGCTTTTGGTGGCGGCCACATTGGCCCCAGGCCCGAACACTCCGTCGTATACCCAGCGTTCAAACGGACACTTAAAACTTTTGATCTGGTCGCTCTCGCGCTGCCACAAGCCGAGGATTTGGTCGACCGCGGCTTGCTGATCTGGCGTGAGTTGAAAAGGCGCCTGGGGTGCCACGGGAACTTGACGCTGGGCCGACGGCGGTCTTGGCACACGGGCCGTTTGAGGTACCCGACGGATCGGTGGTTGATGGGCTGCCGCAGGCGTTTGAGCCCATGCGAACGTTGCGGTCAGCATACTGATCCCGGTCACCACCAGAGAAGCCAGACCAAGAACTCGAAACCGAGAGGCAAACGACATGGGCGAGCCCTAATTCGTATGAGAGCATTGCTTGCAAAACCAGTGGCTCGACGAGCAGACCAACCCTGCGTTAGGGAGAATCACAGCGGTCAGCTTGCTTACGAGCGGCGGGATTGTAGCAAGACCGGAACCACCTACCTAGAGCGGTTTTCTGCTTCGCGCGGAGATCCTGGCGACGCATCGTGAGCGCGGCTAGGGACTGCAAGCAGATCGAAGTACTCAGCAGTTCTACAGCCAAAGATTATCGTCCACGAGCCGCATGTGGCAAACACTAAAGCAAGTTGCTTTTTACTGTGGCGGACGACACCTAGTCTTCACCGGGATTTCTCGACGAAACATCACCACGCATTTTGGTAATTTGCTCTAAGCCGGTGTGCCGTGAGCAAACCAGATGGCTTCTAGCTCGGCGAAGTGCGTGACGACATGATCCGGCGGAGAAACCATCTGGTCGGTTGACCAAGTACACTGCGCCGCAAAAAGCACTGTTTGGGTGCCAGCTCGCTGGCCAGCTTCGATATCATGGCGAAAATCGCCCACCATGGCGACCTCCGCTGGCGGTAACTGCCAGCGCCGACAAACCAGCCACAGGCATTCCGGATCGGGCTTCGAGGGCGCGTCATCTCGGGTAATCACCGGATCGAACACCAGCCCCAGCCGGTCTAATGTTTCGAGGGTTAAGCGACGGGTATTTCGGGTGACAATTGCCGCCGGCACCATGTGCTCTGCCAGCCGAGCAAGCAGCCGCTCTACGCCAGGCATCACCGTTGCCCGTCTCGCGCCGGCAGTCTCGTGAACCTGCAAAATTGCCCGACATCGTTCAGCTTGTTCCTCTGGCATTGCCTGGATGGCCTCAAGAATTGCCGTTCCAGGCGGCAGCCCCATTTCTTGTCGCATCTGCTGAAAGTCGAGTCCCGAATCGACCACCGTTCCATCGAGATCAAAAATCACACCCCGTGGCGTCCCATTGCCCATCGTGATGCCTGTTTCTTCGAGAAATCTGAATGGTCGCATCTTGAACTACTAGCAATTCTAACTTCACGCGTTCAACTTTCGTGAGCCCAAAAGCAAGATTCTTGCTAACCAGATTTGGGGGTATCTGCTACAATTCGCGTGTGCCAGCACATCAGCGAGCGAATGTCACCATTGGGGCGCACCACCGCGTAAACAGCCGATACTCTCTATGCAGACGAAATTGCACTGGCTCGTCAGTTCATTGGCGAGTTGTTTCTATACGCTTCCGGCGTTGATCGAAGGAAAGCGGCTTACCAACCCTGTGTTGGCCCAAGGCTTTGTCCAGTCAGCCCATGGCCTGACCGCCGAGTTGAAGCTCAGCAAAATTGATCGGTCACGTTTTCTCGAACAGGCCACAATGCTGGCCATTGAAGCCAGAGACTGCAGCCAATTAGCCAGCGCGGTGCTGCAAACCTGCGGTGGCCATACAGACCCCCAAACTCACGACCATGTGTCTAGTTGTCTGTCCGAAATCTACCAGGCCTTCACCAGTGCGATTCCCGACGCGGAAGAAGAACTGACCGTTCGTGGCCAGGCCATTCGCCAACGTTGGGAAACCTGTGGCCCAGGACTCCTGCAGGCAATTAGCGAAGTTACTCATCCCCAAGTAGTCCCCGATCAGGCTAGTGTGGTTCTTGTCAGCCCGGTCTTGGGCGGTGGTGGGGTGGCCCTGCTGCCTCGTGGAACCGTGTTGCTGGAAGCGGTATTGACCGATCCGGTAGAAACCCTGCCTGAAGTTTTACGGCTCGCCTGGCTGCTGTCGCAACTCAATCTGAACGTTCCAGTGTTTTGCGAACGCATTCCGAACAAACGGGTTGGTCGCGCCGCGGCGTTGGCGATGTTGCCGGCAACGCTAGCAGCAGCCGAATCACTCGGCCTTGCTCGGTGCGACCAGCCGACCATCGCTCTGGCCTTGCGCACTTGGCACCTGGAGAGTGGTTTAGTGGACGAAGTCGCCGCCATGTTATCGCATTGGTGGAGCGAACTCTGTGAGAAAAAAAGCCGCTTTGCCCAAGCACTCACGGCACTCGACCGACTGCTGGACTAGCCGGTTTTCCGCTCTTGACCCATCTGGCCTGACTCTCGATGATGTGCGGCCCCCTACACGGTCAGCGGTCGACTAACGACCGCTAAAGCAAGTTGCTTTTTACCGTGGCGGGCGCGACCTAGTTTTTATCGGGATTTGCTCGACGAAACATCGGCACGCATCTTGGTAATTTGCTCGATAGATTCAAGTTCTGATTCGAGAGGGAATAGGACGATGTTCAACGGACGCGGTATGCTAATTCTGCTCGTACTGACCGCCTGGACAACCAGCGTGGCATCCTCGGCAGAAACCTATCAGGTCCACTTTCATGCGCCACAAGTTGGTGAAGAGGTCGCGTTGGCGATCGACTTGAATCTCGAACTCAAAGTCGATGTGACCCAATTCGGCCAAGCAATTGATTCGACGAGCCATGGCCTTACCCATCGCCAAGAACGCCAGATGCGAATCCTCGAAGCCAACCGAAACGGGGCGACCAAGGTTCAGGTGGACTATGCGAAAGCAACTCAAACCGTTCACAGCCAAGGCAAGCCGGTTTCGAATGCCGTGCAGCCGGTCGCCGGCAAGTCGTATCTGGTTGCACGAACCGGAGAGCAACTGACGGTGACCGACCTCAGCGGCCAAACGCCGCCAGAGGCCGAATTGCAAATCGTTAAAGACCATCTGCAGTTTCTGGGTCGTCCAAATCCACTAGTCACATTTTTCGCCAACCGGTCTTTTAAGATTGGACAGCGAGTCAAGGTGCCGGTCCAGCTTGCCAAAGAGCTGCTTGGTTTTGGCAACACGGTAGGCCACGTCGACACATTTGGCATGACCCTATCAGAAGTGCGAACGATCGAAGGGGTGTCGTGTGGCGTATTCCAGATCGATTTCGTAGCCAAAGACAACAACAATACCGCGATGACAATGGACATTGGCGGAGAGTTAATCTTACAACTACCCACGGGCCGTACGCTCAAAGCGTCTCTGGCCGGCCCAGTCTCAGTGGCCGACGCACGCGGGCCAGCCGGGGGCCAATACATGGTCAATACGAGCGGAGAAATTCGCCTCTCCACCGAATCGTGGTATGGCGGCAAGCGGTTTTGAGACCCGTTGAGAAAAAGTAGTGGCCGGTGGCCAAAACACGAACCCAAACTCTAGAGCAAATTACCAAAATGCGTGCCGATGTTTCGTCGAGAAATCCCGGTGAAAACTAGGTCGCGCCCGCCACGGTAAAAAGCAACATGCTTTAGCAAGGTCTAATGGCTGCGCCGTTATATGGCCAGTTGAACAAGCGACGGGACATTACCGCACACTCTCATTGAGAAGCGCGCTGTCGAGCACTCCTAAACCGACTCGCATGTGAAGCGAACTGGCACGCTGCTGACGTTCTCCTGCAGCACTCGACTCGCTTGCCCTTTCTTCTTCCTGCACGGCATGTGAATTGCTGTTGATCTTCTACACAAACGATGTGGCCCAGCAGTCACTATGCCCAAAAACTGCCATCAATTCAGGTGGCAGGGAGCAGCAATTATGCCAAACGATCCGTACCATCGGCGCGTCAAAGACGTGATGAGCCGCGACGTGGTATCTGTCCACCCTCGCGATAGCATTCACGAAGCCTTGGCCCTGATGGCCGAAAACCGAGTCGCTGCCTTGCCTGTGACAGACAGCCATCGCCGTTGTGCAGGCATGATCTCGACCAGTGATGTCATTGATCTAACCCATGAGTTAGACGAAGAGCTGACAGGCTTAGGGCGTGTCGACGGTCGAGTCCAGCAGTGGTTTGTCGAGAAGCTGTCTGCCGGCCTTGAGGATCATGAGGTTGGTCAACTGATGACCCAGAATGTGGCCAGCGTTGGCCCAGAAACATTGCTCACTCAGGCTGCGCATGAAATGCGCCGTCATCGCGTTCACCGATTACCGGTTCTCGATTCCCAGCAACGTTTGTTGGGAATCGTCTCAACCATGGATATTCTCGACGCCTTCGTCGAAGGGAGCAATGGCCTGGCGCCTGACCAGGGAAAAGAACAAGCCAGCTAAACACGCTACGGCTCGGCATAGCGAACGGTCAATTTCGGAGTAAATTCGCCCCGTTCGTGCTCCGAGCCATAGATCGAAAAATAGCTCGGCACATGCCGGTCGACACTCGGATCGATCAGCGGGGCAATCGCCAATCCATGGTTGGGTTGACCCGCCAACCAAGTGCGCACCATCCCGGTCACATCCATTTGATATTCGACTGGCGGATCGACCACGTCCTGCTGGCGATTGGGAAGGACCACAATCTGTGGGCTTGCCGGTCCGGGGCCAACGCCATAGGCATAACAATCTCCGCCCAACCAAGCCGCCCCAGCCGCCGATCTACGCCAGGTAGCCGTGTCTTCATCCCAAGCCTGCTTGAGAGGAAGCGCACAAACGGTTGTCCGCCCGTGCGAGCTAGGATCCCAAACATAAAAGCTGAGCGTTGCCGATATAAGCTGGCCAGCTGCTGGGGCTTGCGCGCCAGAGAGTTCAAACCGCACGAGAAACGCATTCGTCCTATGCGTCCGCTCCAGCCGGTTCTGCCTGGCCTGGTGGCCATAGTTTCGATGAGGAGCATCAGGACGCACCAAGGTATCACGCACGACGTCAGGGCCTTGCAATACCCAAAGGTCAACACCTTCGCGCCCTAATTCCGGAGTCGCCAGAGGCGCAACTGGCAGGGCCGTGGCAGCCAATTCGGGAAATCCAATCTCAACAGGTTCTTCTTCGCTGGCCTCTGAAAGCAGAAATTCTTGCTCGGCAGCACCGGCAACTGGCGTCTCGACCACCGACACCACCGTTGTCTCGGGGAGTAAGTCTTCGATCCATTTCGAAGTCGATGCGATCAGAGCCGCTGGCGACGGATTGGTCAATCCTGGATTTGTTTCAGCCGCAGAAGGGGCGGCCTCGTTCACCGGCATTCGCGGTTCCGTGATGACTGGTCCCACAGGCTCAATCGACGCCATGGCCGTCGAACGCCGGACGCCCTTGCTCTCGGCTGACTGGGATTCATTCGGGGCGACATAAGACGTGTCGACACGCAAACGGCCGACGCGCTTCGACCGCTTCAGCCGTGGATTGCGATGGTGGGACGTGTCTGCAGTGTTCCAATCGACATCAAACACGTTTTCCGGCGCGGCCTTGCGATTGGCCAACTCGGCCCTCGATCGCAAGAGAGCCAAAGCCGCTAGGGTCGCGATCAACAGAAGAACACCGCTCAGCACCGCTGCTGGCTTCGTGAACGAAAAAAATCGTTTCGAGGAATTGTCCGACCGACTTGCCTGCTGACGTAGTTGGGCGTCGTACTGTGTTTTCCGCCCTGGCGTCAACAAACAGATGCGAGCGGCGGCAATTTGCTTGAGCAATTGCTGAGCTGTGGGGGCCCGAGAACCAGCAACATGGCCACGCACGAGAGCAGCTTGCCGATCGGCAGCCGCGTCAATCAGGCATGCGTCCGACTCATACCGAGAAACGCCCAGCAGCCGGTAATGATCGGCCGGTTGCTCGTTGGGAGAAATTCCCAACCATTGGTCGTAGGGGTCAAACCTGCCCGCCATTTCCAAGCCTGCGTGTAAGCGTTCATTTGCAACCTTGGAATTCTAGCAGTTCCAGGAGGTTTCGACCACCCAAGGCCTTGGCCATTCCAGGGCCGATCAGTTTTTGAAACTGGGAAAATACAAGCACGAAGCGCAAGCGAGTGAACCGGAGCGTAAAGTATTCACTCGCTTGCGCTTCGTGCTTGTATTGTCTTCAGCGGTCCTTTGCCCAGTTTGAAAAAGTGATTTGCCCTGCTCGGTGATCAGGGTCACGCAGTCTCCATCCCATAGCCTACAAGAAGGGGCGGTTAACCGCGAGTCGCCTCGGTGGCCGCTGCCGGCATGGTTAATAACAAGTGCTGAACTGGAATCGCTAACTCGCGAAATTTGGCCGTAGGCATGGCCACCGTATCCCAACGGCCTGAGATCGTGCGCGCGGAACGACGGTAGTCGTCCAAACCAATCGCGACGAATCCATACCGGCGATCGCGAAACTCAAAAACATGTTCTGGACTCACTGGCGTGCGGTCGGCCACCAACCAATAAGCAAATACCAGCAGCCCTGAAAAACCGTCGCCAAAAAGCTGTTCCCAGCACTGCAAACTATCCAAGTCTTCGCGCGGGGTCCAGTTTTTCCAATAAGTCTGGTGATCTTCACCGCCAGGAAATTTGCGCCCCTTCACATCCACCAACCACCGCTGAGAGCCAACCGGCGAAACAATAAAATCGAGACTTTTTAGCGAACCATCGCCAGCTAAGGCGCGTCGGGCTTCGTCAATCGCCACATAAGGAATGCGAAAAGACCGTAGGAACGCCTCGAATGCAGCTTCGTAATGGTTGTCACGATTGGCCATCGGCAGTCTCCTAGATTAAAAGGCAGACGAATGACGCTCGGCACGGTTTTAGAGCAGTTTCGGATCATTCGTAGTCGTATTTCGTCCGAAAACCTCAGCGAAAACTAGGTGTCATCCGCTACGGTAAAGAGCGACTCGCTCTAAAATCGTCAGAAATCCTGAAACGTTAGCGAAGGAATTCTTGCCAAACGATTCCTTCGCTTGCGCTTCAGGCCTCAAACTCCCTTGGCATCGAATCGTTTTCAAGCAAAGCCTAGATCACTAGCAGACGCTGTATCTCTTGGGCCACTTGCTCAGAGCCTGAGCTGAGCGAAATCGTCTGACTCTCGCCGGTCGTTAAATTCTTTAACTGACAAACCCCATCGGTAAACTCCTGGTCACCGATAATCAGGGCCAGGCGAAACCCTCGTCGATCGGCATACTTCAGTTGAACCCCTAGCTTCTTGGCCTCGGGATACACTTCAACACCAATCCCAGCTTGACGCAAGTCGGCGGCCAACCGTAGATAGTCGTGCAACCGGTCCGCCGCAAAATAGGGAATCAAAACGGTCGCCGGCGTGCGCACCGGTTCGATCATTCCCAACTCCTGCATGGCGGCCAGCAACCGATCGAGCCCAAGCGAGGCCCCGACGCCTGGCAATTCTTGCTTGGCATACATCTCTGCCAAATTGTCATAGCGGCCGCCACTGCAAACGCTGCCAATTTCCGGCAGCGCGTCGAGAAACGTTTCGAAGATGACTCCGGTGTAATAATCGAGTCCACGGGCAATGGCCACATTCAAGTACAACCGTTTCGTAGGCACCCCGGCAGCCTTGAGGCCGTTGACCAAGTCGGCCAAACGCTCTACTCCTTCTTGGCCGCGGGGACTTCCATGGACCAACGGCTCCAACTGTTCGAGCGGCTCAGTCCCTGTGCCAGAGATTTGGGCCAGCTTCAAAACCCGATCGGCCTGACTGCGCGAGGCTCCGGCCGTGGCCATCATCTCGTCAGCAACTTTTTCCGGCCCAACTTTGGCAAGCTTGTCCAGAGCCCGCAACACGGCGGTCGCCTGAGGCAACAGCCCCACGCGCTCCAACACACCGTTGAGCACCTGGCGGTTATTCAAGTGGATCGTAAAGTCTTCGAAACCGATCGCCTGTAACAGATCGTGAATGACTAACCCGGTTTCGATATCAGAGGCCAACGAACGCGTTCCGAGTGTGTCGAAGTCGCATTGCATAAACTCGCGATAACGGCCTCGTTGCGTATTCTCACCACGCCACACCGTGGCAATGTGATAGCGTTTGAAAGGAGTGCCAATTTCGTTCAAATGCTGGGCGGCAAAACGAGCCAACGGCACGGTCAAGTCAAAACGCATCCCGACCGGTCGACCGCCCTTGTCTTCAAACGAATAAAGCTGCTTGTCGGTTTCATCGCTGCCTTTGCCTTGTAGAATCTCCAAGTACTCTAGCGCAGGCGTGTCAATCGGGCTAAATCCATACGAACGATAAACCTGCTTGGCCGTATCGACCAAATGTTCGCGAGGCAGCATCAACTCAGGCAGAAAATCACGAAATCCCTTGAGCGTGCGCGGCTGAATTCGAGTAGGCGAGGACATCGTTACACCGGCTAACTAAATCGACGAGAAAGTAGAGTTCGTTTCAAAATCTAGATTTGATGGCGAAATTCCGCGTTCCTTTCGCTGGCTTTGAAATGCGCTCTAGAAATTTCAAGCTGAAAGCCGCCGGGCTCAATGGGCCACCGGCAACAACGGCGGCTGGGGACTGCGGATTGATCGCCCTTTCTTCTGCACCGTCGCTTCACAATATTCCCATACCTGCTCCGGGGTCTCTAAGTATTTGTCGTAGGTCCAGGAATCTTCATACTCACAGTTGTCGGTGGTGTAGTCGCGGCAAATTTGAGGGCGAGTTTCGTAAATTCCACACCGATTATCGTCGCCCAAGTGCTTGCAGGTCGTGTGCACCAAGAGATACCAGTTGTCTTCGTCTAGAAACACAGAAGCTCGATCGTGCAGCAAGTACCAGCGGACAAACTCCCAGTCTTCAAACGACTCCGGCGTATCAATCGGCAAGGCAAAATAGCGGCAACACTTCGCCGTACAATATTCGCACAGCACCTTTCCCTCAGGCAGTTGATCTCGATTGATTTTCTGCTCACCAAATCGCACAGTTGCCATCACGTCCACTCCCACACGGTTTCCAACGACCAACCATCTCCAACCGAGACTGGCATACTTCATTAAACTGCCTTCAGCACGCCCAGGCCCTGAAACGGCCCTTAATAAGATACCAGACCCAACGCTGTAGTACTAGGGAACACGCCTGTGGGCCACGGCTTCGAGTTGTTGATCCGCGCAGGACAAACCAATCGGGCGTAATAGATCGGCGGTCATGGCGAGCATGTCGACGCGGAGCTTGACGTCAATGCGATCGCCGGATGTGACCTGATAGCGAGAAACCGTCGGGCGGCCATTAATCAATACGGTCGGAGGCGCTAGATGCTTGCCCCATCGCTGATCGACCAATCGCTGCTGAATGACCGCAGCAACACTTTGATAGCTCGCCTTGGGAAGCGCCGCTTCACGAGCGCCGGCCGTAGCGGCCCGCTCTAGCACGATCGCCCCGTGGTAGAGCAGCGCAAATTGCACCACGGCCAACAGCACCACGCACAATACCGTCAGCCCGATCGCGTTTAGCAGGACTTGTTGCGTCGAAATGAGATCTTTGGTCACCATCACTCGTCTCCAGGGAATTACCAAAATCAGTAGTTCCAAGTTTGGCGTGCTGGTTGGTAGCAGCGGTCGGTGACCGCTCGCGAAACACCTATTTTGTACATCTCTCTAAAAACAGTGATCTCTGGATTCTCGTTTTGGAACTACTGAGCTTGCTTTAGAAGCGCCGGCGCATATCCGAACAACTTGCTCTAGCTTAATCACTGCCCTGGCCCGCTTCCACCTGCGCGGCAATCTGTAGCGATTGCGCCGAGGATGGCCATTGCAAGGAAAGCGTTCATTTCAACGATTCCTAAACGTCGATGGTCAGCATATACGGGCAATTTCCATCTTGCTTGCGAGACAACCAGCCATGCTATCTACCTTGGTCGTCGTTTCGATGCTGGCTACCGGACAAACCACGTCCGTTGCAAACGTGTCGAACATTCGGTGGGATTCACCATGCCAAGCCTGCCAGGCAACTGCGCCCAACCACCGCGTGAAGACACGCTACAATCTGTTTACGGCTCGCCTGTCATGGTTTCAAAATCCTGCTAACGATCCGGCAAACTATCTTCCACCTCGCGACTTTCGTCGACGCCTTGACTACCCTTGGCATGCTGCTCGTGGTAGCTGCCGTTTGCGCTGTGCAGCTCACCTTGGCCTGCCGCTGGAAGCCACCTCATTCACGGTCGAATCCGTTTTGGAACCGCTCCCTGCCAACACTCCCTAGCAAGTGTCAGCACCCCTGAGTGGGAGCAGTCAGCGAACAATTTTCAAGGGCCATTATTCCTTTTCTGACACATCAAAAAAATTGTCCGAGAATGTTGCTTGACATTTTCCGCCAGCTTCGCAAAATGAGCACTTATTGAGGGTTGGATCTTCGCGTGCCTTGTGCACTGGAATCATAGCTGACCAGTCATGCGATTTGGAATGAGGTGACTGGCAACGACCATGAGGCTGGTTTGCCGACCGCGCTATCGTTGCGCTGCTACCTGCTCGGCTGGGCGTCTCGTCGATCTTCTCTCTTATATGCGCCGTCTGCTGTTCGCCTATGGCCCCACTGCTTAAGCAGTTGAATTCGAACCTACTTGCTTGGCAGTGTTGCGAAGGCCAGATTGGCAACCAGAATGCACACCATCTGTTTCGCCGGAGTCAACTTGCCCTGACTGGAACACGCTTGGAAACGGCCGCTACTCCAGCTCGAGGGGAGGCGATAGCAGGCGTTTCTGAAAGTCTGTGATCGTCTATTTTATAATCTGCGTAATTTTGAAAGAACTGCTTGGGGGGCGGCGACTGGAAGGATCGACAGTCGGCGATGTAGTTCGTGGCCTGGATGTCCCCTCCAAGTCTTTTGTCCTTCGCTTTCCCATTTCAGGGGGGAGCGAAGGACAATTTTATCTTGCAGCGGGTTTCGCCAGTTCTCTCTCGCCACGCAGACTTCCTCTCAAATCATAAACGCTGCTTGGCCCATTCGCAGTTTGGGGCGTTTCATGGCCATCTGTCTGGTTGGTATTGGCTCAAACCTTGGCAACCGTGCAGAGACGCTCCAAAACGCCTGTCGGCTTCTTGAGCACCACCCAGCGATCACTGCGCTCATCGCCAGCCGCTGGCACACCAGCCAGCCAGTTGGCGGTCCAACCGGCCAGCAACCGTTTCTCAACGGGGCCTTGCGTTTGCAAACCTCGCTCGAACCGGACGAACTACTCGCGTTGCTCCAAACGATCGAAGACCGGCTCGGCAGAACTCGGCAGCAACGCTGGGAGGCGCGGACGCTCGATCTCGACTTATTGCTTTATGATCAACATATTACCCACGATGCCCGACTCCAGTTACCTCATCCGCGCCTGGCCTTTCGACGTTTTGTGCTAGAGCCAGCGGTCGAGGTCGCCGGGGAACTTGTCCATCCTGAGCTCGGCTGGACGATCGCTCAGATTTTGGACCACCTGAACCGGACTCCTGCCTATCTCGCCTTGGCCGGCCCCCCGGGCACTGGCAAACGTTGGCTGGCCGACCAGCTTTGCCAAACCTACGACGGTCATTTTCTAGCAGATCCAGCTAGCAATCGCTCGACTGGCCAGCCACTGGAGCGAGAGGTAGAATTCGTACGCACCAGAGCCCAACAACTCGCAGCCCATGTCGCCCAGCATGACCAGGAAACACTGCTGGTCAGCGATTATTGGATTGACCAATCACACGGCTATGCCCAACTCGAACAATCGTTTGACGCCGCCACGCAGCTAGAAGCGGCCCTTGACGTACTGAAACCCAAGCTCCCGCTCCCACGGCTGATTGCCTGGCTCGACGCTCCGGCAGACGTTCTCAAAAAGCACCTCACAAAACACCGAACCGCCATGGACTGGAAGATCGAGCAACTTGAATCCTTGCGCAAGGCATTTGCTGAACGGTTTGATCGTGGTGGCCATGGCCCCGTGTTGCGGCTTGATGCGTCCCAGCCCGAGATGTGCCTGACCGAATTAAGCGCCGCCTTTTTAGCCATGCAACCAGCCTCATGAATGCATCTGGCAACCAACCTGTTCGCGTCGTCCGCTCGCCCGAGGATCTGGCCGTGGTCGTTTGTCAGGCAAAACAGGCTGGCCAGCGCATTGGTCTGGTGCCCACGATGGGCGCTCTGCATGCTGGACACTTAAGTCTGGCGGAAGCCAGTTGCCAAGAATGCGATGTGACAATCGTTACGATTTTTGTCAATCCGACCCAGTTTGGACCCGACGAGGATCTGACGCGCTATCCGCGGGATTTGGCGCACGACTTCAAGCTGCTCGAACCGTTGGGCGTTGACATTGTCTTCGCGCCCAGCGTCGAAACCATGTACCCGGCGGGGCATGAAACGCGCGTCGAGCTTGGCGAATTAGGCAGTGTGCTGGAAGGAGCTTGTCGGCCAGGCCATTTTTCAGGCGTAGCGACCGTCGTGCTCAAGCTGTTCCATTTGGTTCCGGCCGACGTAGCTTACTTTGGTCACAAGGATTACCAGCAAACACTCGTTGTCCGGCAGATGGTTCGTGATCTGAATGTACCGATTGAAATCCGTGTTTGCCCCATCGTGCGAGCAGCCGACGGCCTGGCCCTCAGTTCGCGCAACACCTACCTGAGCCCGGACGAACATCGTCAGGCACTCGGTCTGTCCCAAAGCTTGCAGTTGGCGGCCGATTTGGTGGCCGCCGGGGAGACGGATGCCGCTCGGCTTGAACAACAAATGCGTGCTCACCTGGCCAAGGTCGGCGGAATCGTGCTGGAATATATCGCCCTGCTGAAGTCTGGCACCGTGACTCCGGTAGATCGGATCGAACAGGAAACGGTCGTTGCCATCGCGGCCCGAGTGGGCCAAACCCGTTTAATCGACAATCGCATCATCCAACCTGCCCCTGCACCGTGATAAACCATCATGCGGCGAACCTTATTTGAAATTCCGTACGAAATTGGCAACATCCCGCTGTTCGGCTGGGGATTGCTGCTGGTGATTTGGGGCCTGTTTAGTCTTGGCCTGTTGGCTTGGCAATTCCGGCGTCAAGTCGCGATGCGCGAAATCGCAGGGCAATTACCGGTATTGATTCTAGTAGCGGCGATCATCGTCTGGCTCCCACGGTTGTTTCCAGGCGCGCTACCCATCCGCGGTTATGGGGTCATGTTGTTGCTGGCGGTTACCAGTGGCGTCGGTTTGGCGCTACGTCGAGCCGAACAGATGGGCGTCGATCAGGAGGTAATTTTCTCGCTGGCCTTTTGGCTGTTTGTGGCAGGAATCTTAGGCGCTCGAGCGTTTCACGTGATCGAATATTGGGATGCCGAGTATCGGCGTGAGTCGTGGTCAGAAACGCTGGCCGCTGTTGCCAACGTGCCTCAGGGAGGGCTGGTCGTTTACGGATCGCTGATTGGAGCTGCCATTGCTTTCGTAGTCTTCACACGCAAACATCAGTTGCCGACGCTGGCGATGGCCGACCTCGTGGCCCCTTCCTTAGCCCTTGGGCTGGCGTTGGGACGTATTGGCTGTTTGCTGAACGGCTGTTGTTATGGAGGGCTTTGCGATTTGCCCTGGGCAGTCTCCTTCCCGCCCGACAGCCCGCCATACAACGACCAAGTGGCTCGAGGCCTGTTGGACGGCCTGGTGCTAGGCGGCCCAGACGGCCAACCGCCATTCGTACAATTCGTCACTCCCGGTTCACCGGCAGCCCAAGCAGGCCTTGTCGCGGGAAGCTATATTCGCCAAGTCGACGGCCATTCGGTCAATTCTCCACGAGCCGTCCTGCAACGGATCTTAGCTGCCCAGGCAGCCAACCAGCCTGTGGAACTTGTCACCGACAGTGGCCAAACATTCACCGTGCCGCCAACGAGCCTGCCGACACAGAGTCTGCCAGTCCATCCGACTCAGATCTATAGCACAATCAATGCAGGCCTGTTGTGCGTGTTTTTGCTGGCCGTCTATCCCTTTCGACGCCGTGATGGCGAAGTGGCGGCCCTGCTACTCACAATTTATCCGATCTCGCGTTTTCTCATTGAAATCATCCGCATCGACGAGCAGAGTGTCTTTCAAACAGGCATGAGCATTTCTCAAAACGTCAGCCTGCTGATCCTGGCAGGCATCGTGGGCATGTGGATCTACCTGCTGCGGCAGCCGGTCGGATCGTGCCTGCCAAGCGTTAAGCCTTCAGGCTGAGTGTGTAGCAAAAACCTTTATCAAGCTCGAAATTGCTTTACGCAAGTGATTCCAGCACAAGGGTTTGACATCCGGGCATCAAGGCCCCAAGATGATGCCCAGTGGGCGGTGCCCGGGCAGCACTTGGCCTGACCCCAGGCGGAAAAGGGAACTTTTTCCACCCTGGCGGCGTCTCAAACCATGGAAACAAGCGTGCAAGACGACAGGCAGTTCATTCAGCTTGCCCTCGCAGGCGATACGGCCGCGTTTGGAGAGTTGGTCACCAAATATCAAGACCGGCTCTACAACACGCTGGTCCACGTCGTCGGCTCGCCTGAGGATGCCAGCGATTTGGCCCAAGAAGCATTTGTGCAGGCGTTTGTAAAACTCGATACGTTTCGAGGAAATGCGGCCTTTTACACCTGGCTCTACCGAATTGCGTTGAATCGGGCCATGAGTTGGAAACGGAAACATCGTCCGACCCGATCGCTCGACCACGCGCGAGAAGCCGCTGGCGACGAACCGACCGACGAACACGCCACGCCTGACGAATCGCTCCTCCAGCAAGAACGAGTTACCCAAGTCCAAACCGCCCTGGCCGCCTTGAACGAGGAACATCGCACGATCCTGGTATTGCGCGAAATTGACGGATATGGCTATGATGCGATTTCAGAAATTTTGGAGCTGCCGGTCGGCACGGTGCGGAGTCGTCTGCACCGTGCCCGCATGCAGCTTCGCGAACAATTATTGGGTGTTGACTAGATAACTAATCCAGGCCGCCCAACGGGAGGCCGGAAAATCAGGGTAAAATTGGTGCCCATGAATATTCGTTTTTAAGTCAATCATCAATAAAAGCAACTGTTTCGGAGGAATCCTCCTAGTAGACAATGGTATTTGTTTTTGTGATGCCCCGACGACGCGTCGCGTCGCGGCTAGGGGGCAAACAGATATTAAACAGGCACCTGATTTTCGTGAAACCGAATCACACTGCTAGTTGCCCCTCATGTTAGACGATCGCCAACAAGAACTGATTAGCGCCTATCTCGACGGCGAACTTCCGGCTTCCGAAGCCGCCGAGGTCGAGCAGTTATTGGCCGCGAGCGATGAAGCCCGGAACTTGGCCGACGAACTGCGCGCCATCAGCAAAACCATCCGACAACTACCTGCCCAGCGCTCTCCTCAAGCATTGGGGGCCACGGTGCTCAAGTCGATCGACGCCAGGCGTTCTACCGTTGCTCAGGCAACGGAAATCCGTTCGAGTCGTTGGCGGTCGACCAGTTGGGCCGCCTTGGCGATTGCCGGGGCGATCGTCGTCATGGTGCTCAGCAACGGGCCGATTCAGGAGCAAGCCGAAACGCCTGTCGCGCTTGTGCCGGAAGAAGCGAGACGAGCATCTCAACCGCCAACGACAGATCGCAAGGCAAGAGAGTTGGCAGCGGCAAGGAGCAGCGAACGAGGACATCGGCCTGAACTCGCGACTCTGCCAGACGCTTCGGCACCTAAGTTCGCCGGTCGGTCTGCGCGTGACGAACCTCTGATGACTAAAGAGGCGGCGGACAATCGACGTCACAGCAAGCTCGGACCTGTGGCAGGCCAAGGGGGGGTCAAACGGTCTCGAGTGGTCGAGTCTGTCAAGACACCCAACAGCCGTCGGACGGTTGCCGATGCCCTCGCGCCAGAAGCAGATGCCGATGAACGTTCCTCCTCGTTTACCGAAGGGGAATCGAAGCAGCGGCCGTCTCCTGAGGAAGAACTGCCAGCGATTGCGCGTCAATTGGCCGGCGAGATCCAAACAGACGAGAACACGATGATTGTTTGGGTCGACGCCACGCGGACTGCGGCTCAAAATGACGTCTTGCGTCAGGTTCTCGTTCGTCAAAATATTGCCTGGCAGGAAGAGTCCGGGCCAACCGATCTTGACGGCAAGCCTCAACCCCAACGGCGCAAGGCCACGCTTGGCGGCAAGTTTCAAGACAATCGGATCGTTTTAGGACTAGAAGGAAAAGACGATCGACTCGCCAATCCCGATTCGGCTCCATTGCCTGTAGTCGAAGCTTCGAACAAGTATGTTTGGGTCGAAGCCAGCTTGGCTCAAGTGAATGGTGCGATTGACGATCTATCCCAGCAGTCTGGCATCGCTGTTCAGAGCGAATTGGCAGCAGTTGGCGATGGTCGCTCGAGAATCGACGGCGACCAAACGGTTGGTCAAAAACTCTTCGTGAAGGAGAAAGAAAACAAACCTGCCTCCACAAAACAGACGCTCGACATTGTCACGGAGCAAAAACCTCAAAAGAAAGATCGAACCGTTCTGCCTGGAGGGCAAGCCCGCAGCTACCACTACGACGCGCAAGGCGATTTGAACTTGATCTATCAACGGGCACAGCAGATTTTGGTCCAAAATATCAACGTCAAGAATGAAGCAGATCGTCGTCAGGAGAATCCATCCGCAACTTCCGCCAGCCAACCATTGCCGGAAGAGCCTCGAGTTACAACGGGCCAGGATGTCCTCCAGTCGAAAATTGTCCAACGCGAAAGCTCGGCAGACCGCTTGAGCGAGTCAGGCCAACTCGACGCCGACAAGGCCCCCCAATCCGGACAAACTCGGCCTCCAGTGAGAGCCTTGTTCGTGTTGCGCGTCCTCGAACCGGCACCCCCTGGCCAAGCGGCCTCACCGTCTTCCAGCAATCAACCTTAAACCTTAGAATCTACTTGGACCAAAGTGCTAGGAACCCATGACATTTGTGAGGCCCCGGCGACGCGTCGCGTCGCGGCTAGGGGGCAAACAGAAGCAAGCTTGTAATCCCCAAATTTTCCATCGTCACCAGGAGCCTTTTTGATGACCCAGCCGATACAGATTAAAGTTCTCGACCACGGCCCCCTACTGGTTCAAGGCGAGGTGCAGCTTGTCGATGCCGATGGCAAGCAGTTTTCCGTTCCCGAAGGCAAGCCGGCGATTGCTTTGTGCCGATGTGGACTCTCGAAAAACCGGCCTTTCTGCGACGGTGCCCATAAGGCCGGCGGATTTGAAGCAGCCGACCGCGCTCCCAATTAAGCCCGGTGCTCGAAGGGCCCTGAACATAGCCGGCTGGTAGATTCGTGGTCCAACTCTTTTCCGTCTTTGATGCAATACCAGAAGACAAGAGCAAAACTGCAAACAGTGCACGAGCGCGTCTCTCTCCACGGTTCATCCTCAACGCTCTTACCGTGTTCAAATCGACAGCTTATCCCCAATGCGTTCAAAGCCGTTGTTCGAAAAATGATTCACGGAACTCGGCCTGAAATAAGCGGTTGCGAGTTGCGTGTCCAAGACCGTCGCAGGCGGCGCTGAACCGTGTTCTGAAACACGTTCGCTGTCTGTGTTAGAATCGTGAGCTTTCCAATTCTTCTTTTCCACCCTGCAAGACGCCACCAGGAAAGCCTTCATGGAAGCCACTGCTCAAGCACTCTGCGACGAAACTTCGGAACCGTTCGTTGGAAAATGGAACACGTTGGTAAGCACGACCAATTGGGAAAAAGGTCGGATTATTCAGACCTGGCGCGAGGCCCTGGTGACGGCCGGTGCATCTCAGAGTGAATATGCCGACGAAGCCTGGGCTCGCCGAGTCGGTCAGGTGAGTTCACAACATGTGGGTCGCCTGCGGCGGGTGTGGGAACGTTTTGGTACGGCCCATGAAGACTATGACCAGTTGTTCTGGAGCCATTTTCAGGCCGCGATCGACTGGGACGACGCCGAGATGTGGCTAGAAGGCGCTGTGCAAAACCAATGGAGCGTATCGCGGATGCGATCGCAACGTTGGGAAGCGATTGGCGCCCCGGCCGAACTCAAACCGCGCGACGAAGATATCATCATCTCTGAACTAGATGAAGATGCGGCGCCTGCCGGCGACCAGCCAGTGGCCGAAACCATCGAACCATCGGTCGAAGTCGTCCGCGGCGACGAGGCAGCGGGTGACGGACACGATCAGGCGCCAGTTGCCGAAGAACGCATGCCAGCACCGCACAGCGAGGTCGATGCGGCCGAGCCGGCTGAGCGCGTCCGACCGTTTGAAAATCTGCCCAGCTTGCCAGAGGATGTGCAAGAAGCCTTCGAGGCGTTCAAGCTGGCCATTTTGCGACACAAAGTTGCCCAGTGGGACGAACTGCCGCGGGCCGATTTGCTGATGACGCTTGACGCCTTGAAAGAGCTGGTCTTGGCCCCGGCCGATGATGCATCGAGCTAAGCGTTTGTCTCAAGCTGAACGAAAAATACAAGCACGAAGCGCCAGCGAGTGGGCCGTAAAGTCAGTAGTTCCAAATTTCCGATGTTGATCGGTAGCAGCGGTCGGTGACCGCTCGCGAAACACTCTTTTTTATCGTTGTATCTGAAAAACAGTGCTTTCTAGATCCTCATTTTTGGAACTACTGAAAGTCCAATATCAGTCGTTTCAAATCGCCCGAGTCGATAAGTAGCAGCGGTCGGTGACCGAAGCGCGAAACATTGGTGCTTGTGCAAGCTTTAACGATCGGCGGCGTACTTCTCGGCGTACTCCAGTACCCAGAGGTCGGTCAGTTCGCGAAACGAATCGAGGTCGACTTCGCCTAGCAACTCGTAGTGGTTGCGGGTGAAGACCTCTTTATTGCGAATGGTTCCCTTGGCAGCCAGATCGAGCACGTGATAGCTGCTAAAAGGCCGCACGGCTACTTCCAGGCGGCTGTAAAGATTGCGCCCTCGACCGCCAGCCCTCAGGTTTACGTCGTCGCGCGTGATTGCGGCTCCCCAGCCGCGGTCGCCCATCACAATCTCTTTTTGAAATCCGGGAAACTGATCGGCCAAGTGCCCGAGACATGCTTCCGCATAGTCAGAAAGTTCCAGACGTTGGCGTGAGTGCAAATTTTTGTACTCCTCCTCCGTCATTGCGCGAGCGGCTTCTTCCCGGGCTTTGTCCTCGCGCGACCGTTGGCCACGTTCAATTGCTTTTTGGAGTCGCTGTTGAAAATCCATCGCCGGTCCGTTTGATACGTCTTGCAAACCGTATGTCGCTGCCAAACCGCTCAGCGGCCACGATTCTGTCGCTTGTCATAAAATTGCTTTAAATCGCCAAAGGTTCTCATCGGCTCCTGGCCCTGCTGCATCGCCTCGGTGATCGGAGGCGATGGCTTTCGCTTTGCCTTGGGCGGGCGCGGCCGTTTGGTTTTCTGCACCGGATCGCGATGAGTACGCGAAGTTTTGCGGTTCTCAACCACACGACGCTCCGAGTCCGTCGACTCGACGCCCGGAGGAATCATGGTGAGTGAAACCCGCCGACGTTCCTTATCGACCGCTCGCACCCAGACCTTGACCGTATCGCTCACGGCAGCCACTTCATGGGGGTCACGCACATACCGGTTGGCCAGTTGGCTGATGTGGACCAAACCGCTGTCGGACAATCCAATATCGACAAATACCCCAAAATCGACCACGTTCAAGACGGTTCCGCTCAGCTCCATGCCAACTTCCAAGTCCTCCAGCTTGACCACCCCTTCGCGGAACACCGGTGCCGGCAAGTCTTCCCGCGGATCGCGGCCCGGGCGGGCTAAGCCAGCTAGCAAATCGCGCACCAACATTTGGCCCACCGACAACTCCTGGGCTAACGGCTCGGGGTCGATTTGCTCGATTTCCGCCGCTAACCGTTGGGCCGACTCGCGATCGCCCAAATCGCTTACCTGGCACTGCAAGCGCGACAACACCTGCTGGGCCACATGATAGCTTTCCGGATGAATCCAGGTAGAATCCAACGGATTGGTCCCATCGGTAATCTTCAGAAACCCGGCGGCCTGGACAAACGCCGCCTCTCCAAAGCCAGGCACCTCGGTCAACTGCTGGCGACTTGTAAACGGTCCATTGGCCGAACGATAGTCGTACACCCGCCGGGCGGTGAGTTGATTCAGCCCAGAAACATAACGCAACAGCGCCGGGCTGGCTGAGTTCACATCCACCCCTACGTAATTGACACACGACTCGACCACCGTGTCGAGCGACGATTGGAGTTCCTTGCTCTTCAAATCGTGTTGATAGAGACCGACGCCAATGCTGGCCGGGTCGATTTTGACCAGCTCGCTCAGCGGATCTTGTAACCGACGGCCAATCGACACGGCGCCGCGAACCGTGGCGTCGTGATCGGGCAACTCCTCGCGTCCCAACGGACTGGCCGAATAGACGCTTGCCCCCGCCTCGTTCACCACCACATAAGAGATCCCACGGCCCTGCAAGCGTCCGCCTAGCAAGTCAGACAACCACTCTTCGGTTTCGCGACAAGCGCTGCCGTTGCCGATCGCAACGGCCGACAATTGATGCTGGTCGATGAGCCCGACGACCACGTCAGCCGCCTGGGCCTTCCGCGTCTCCGAACCGACTAAATAGATCACGTCATGCGCCAGTAAATTGCCAAATTCATCCAACGCCACCAGTTTGCAACCGCTCTTATAGCCAGGATCGATCGCCAACACGCGTCGGTTTCGCGTCGGCGGTTGCAGTAACAGGTTGCGAAGATTTCTGGCAAACACGTCGATCGCGTGTCTCTCTGACCGGTCGGTCAACTCGCGTCGCAACTCGCGTTCCAAATATGGCAGGACTAATCGGGTTAGTGCATCACGCAAGCATCCCAGTAAGAACTCGTGATGCCGGTGGGCCGAGTCGAAGGCAATTTTTTCGGCCGCTGTTAGAGCCGTATCCAAATCGCTCTCTACGCGCACTCGCAGCACCTTGGAACGTTCGCCTCGATTGATTGCCAGCACGCGATGCGGTGGCAATTTGGCGACTGCTGCGCGAAAGTCAAAATAGTCGCGAAACCCGGTCGCCTGTTGTTCGTTGGCCTTGGTTCGCGTGGAAACGAGGGTGGCCGTACGGCGAAAGATTTTTCGCACCGTCTGTCGCACATCGGCCAGCTCGCTAAACTGCTCGGCCAACACATGGCCTGCCCCGGCCAGTGCTTCGGCCTTGTTGGCCACTTCGCGATCTGGGTTAACGAAGGCGGCTGCCCTTGCTTCGAGATCGTTCGCTTCCGGCACATCACGAAGAATCTCGTCGGCAAAGCGGTCCAACCCTCGTTGGCGGGCAAGCGTGGCCTTGGTTTGCTTCTTGGGCTTAAACGGCAAGTACAGGTCTTCCAAACGTTTGGTGCTATCGGCCGCTTCGATACGAGCCGCCAACGCCTCACTAAGCTTGCCCTGGGCTTCGATCGATCGCAAGATGGTCTGCTTGCGTTCATGCAGCATGCGGTCCTGAACCAGTTGCCCTTCTACCTGACGAATCTGCTCTTCGTCCAGGCCGCCGGTCTGATCCTTGCGGTAGCGGGTGATAAAAGGAATCGTGTTCCCCTCATCCAATAACTCGACGACACTGCGCACTTGCTTCTGCGCGCAGCCCAAGTGCTTGGCAATCCGTGCCAGATCAACGCCAGGATGGGTCGTCATGTGCGCGTCACGCTTCCAAAAAGAAGTGGGCCCTGGAAACCGCCGCCTAAGTGATAGCAGCGATTGCATTGGAGGGAAATCTAGCGCTTTGTGCCTAGATTGTCAAGATTTCCCCCGCCAACTGGTCTCATCGAAAAAAATGGACTACTTGGAGAAATAGTTCAAATCCGAACATGCCCTGCGGCCGATAGTAGTAGAGCTAGATCAGGGTGGGCACTGATGGATCGTTCCCTATTATCCCTGTACTAAGAGCTTTAAGGAAGAAGCAACATGGCAAGATGCCACTTACGTCTCTATCACGGCCCTGTGGATGAAGCCCAACTATTGACCGAAACTCCGCCGGCAAAGGCCAATGTCACGCTCTCGGTGGGCGATGTATTGCCGTTGCTAGCAGATGCCGTTCAAGATGAGCGTACCTGGTTGCGGGATTTCCAGAACGACGATATTACGATTTCGACCGACTTATACGAAGTCTTGCTGGCCTATCAACACTTTCGCCGGCCTTCGGCCTAGTTCGGCTTGGCCTTTCGAGCCGCGAGACCAAATCAATCGGCCCGCCAAGCATGGCGGGCCTTTTTTTTGCTTCAAACGTCCCCCCGAACTGGTCATCTCGATCCAATCTACCTCGCAGTGGACCACCGTATAATTTGAATGCAACCGTCCCCCCTGGTCTTGTTTTCATCCAGTCTGCTTCCAGGCAAAGCTTAGTACCACAGTGCTAGGTCAAAGGGAAAGAATTGAAAATAGCCACGGATTTACACGGATGAAACACGGATTTTTTGAATGTTCGCGTGAGCGCGTATCCGTGTTTCATCCGTGTAAATCCGTGGCTAAAATACTTTAGACTTAGCGCTGTAGTACTAGTTCATCAAACGAGGTCGACACGTTGAATGACATCCAGTCTCCTTCTTCAGGCCAATCTGACGCGGAACCGCCGGAAGACCTGAATGCAATCCGTGATCGCCGCATCGGCGACCTGATTACCACGATCAAAGAATCGGCCGACAAGCTGGCTCGCGACCGTACGACCCGAGGTGATCTCAAGATTCTGAGCCGGGCCCTTCGCGAGCTGCGTTACGCCTTCAAGGTCTTCACGCCCTATCGGAGCAAGCCCAAGGTCACCGTCTTTGGATCTGCCCGCACGTTGCCCGACGCCCCGGAATACCAGCAGGCGGTTGCCTTGGGCAAGGCAATGGCCGAGATCGACTGGCTGGTTGTCACCGGCGCGGCGAGCGGCATCATGGAGGCCGGGCACGTCGGCGCAGGGCGAGAGAACTCGATGGGTTTGAATATCATGCTGCCGTTCGAGCAATCGGCCAATGCGGTGATCGCCGGCGACTCGAAGCTGGTGAACATGAAATATTTCTTCACCCGCAAGCTAATGTTCGTGAAGGAGTGCGACGCGGTGGTCTGTTTGCCTGGCGGCTTTGGCACGCTCGACGAAGGTCTGGAAGTGCTCACGCTCTTGCAAACCGGAAAACGCGACATGGTGCCAGTCGTATTTCTCGATGCCCCTGGCGGAACATTTTGGCCAGCCTGGCACGACTTTGTCGTCAGCCGGCTGGTGGCCAATCGGCTGATCTCGCCAGAAGACCTGTCGCTGTACAAGCTGACCGATGACTATCAGGAAGCGGTCGCCGAGATTCAGCAGTTCTACAAAGTGTATCACAGCATGCGTTATGTGCGCAACAAGTTGGTATTGCGGCTGCGCGAACTGCTCCATCCTTCGCTACTGAAAGAGATCAACCGTGAATTTTCCGACGTGCTAGCCGAGGGGGAGTTCGTTCAGCGTGGAGCCCTCAAAGACGAAAAAGACGAACCCGATCTGGCCGACTTGCCGCGGCTGGTGTTTCATTTCAACCGCCGTAGCTTGGGCCGCTTGCGCATGCTGATCGATGCCATGAATCGAGGTAGTATCGAAGCGTAACCAGGCCCTCAAAAAGACAAGCGAGGAAGCGTTTCACCGCGTTCCCCGCTTGTGCATCGTCCGTCTCAGCCATCCTTAACGGGTTTTCACATCGATCCGCTTCGGCTCGGCCTCAGGCTTGCGACCGATGCTGATCGACAGCACGCCGTCGGCCAATTCGGCCTCGATCGCCTGTGGATCGGCGAAGTCTGGCAGCGAAACAGTCCGCTCGACTTGGCCAAACCGACGCTGGTGATACCAGTACTCGCGCTGCTCGTCGGATGCCTTGCGCTGGGCGCGAACCGTCAACCGACCATCTTCGACGGTCAACTCAACATCGTCCTTGGCCACACCTGGCAGATCCATTTCAAGCCGCAGCCGCCCTTCTTCCTCCCAGAGTGAAAGCGGGGCGTGCCAGGGACCACCGTCGCGCTCGACCACCGCTCGGCGGCCAAAAAACTGATCGAACACTTGGTCCATGTCGCGCGAAACCGATCCCAACGACTGAGGCCATGCCAGATTAAAACGCGTGCATTTTTGGGTGGGTAACATCGTTCGTTCCTCCTCTAATCTGCTTAGAGCAATTTCGGATAATTCGTAGTCGTATTTCGTCCAAAAACCGCGGCGAAAACTAGGTGTCGTCCGCTACGGTAAAGAGCGACTCGCTCTAGTGCGTTTGTACACAGCGAGCGCAAAGCCCACTTCTGTCCAAACGGCGAAGTCAACTTGTGACGAATACTCAAAACCGTCGATCGACTTGGTGGGTCTAAGAAGCAATAAGCATGCCAATCCGCTGGAACCAGCGGTGAATTGCTTTGCAAGTGGTTGAA
Source organism: Pirellulales bacterium (assembly GCA_028289525.1). GTDB lineage: Bacteria > Planctomycetota > Planctomycetia > Pirellulales > JAGQOS01 > JANQPJ01. The sequence continues at coordinate 13,775 of JANQPJ010000187.1, read as the reverse complement.
ATTTCAATAGTTGCGCAAAGGCAACAACGGAACATGCAGCTGCGATGCGAGGTGTCCGCCATTTTGACCGCCTGCCAAAATGGCAACTGGTCAAAAATCGCACGTAGCAATTCCAGTGAATAAAGCCTGAAGCGCTAGCGAAGGAATTGGAAGTTGGGAACGGTCACCAGTCTCAAAAATTCCTTCGCTAGCGCTTCAGGCTTTATAGGCTCCCTCCTCTGCACACGAATCTGGGGTCTCGCGTTTAACGACGGCTCAGCTCGTGCACCGCTTCGACCAGCGCGATGGCGTTCTCGACCGGCGTTTGTTGCAGCACGCCATGTCCCAGATTGAAGATGTGGCCTGGGCGGCCGGCCGCTTGGTTCAACACCTCTTCGGTCCTGCGCCAAATCATTTCGCGGTCGGCCAATAGCACCAGCGGATCGAGATTGCCTTGCACGGCCCGATCGTGGCCGACCAGTTGCCAGGCAGCATCGAGCTGGATGCGCCAATCGATGCCGACGACCGTTGCGCCCGATTCGGCCAGCAACGGCAGCAAGGCCGGGTTGCCGGTGGCAAAACTGATGACCGGTACGCCCGGCGAAATCGCAGCCACAATCTGCTGCATGAACGGCTGGATATAGGTTCGATAGTCGCCGGTTCCCAAGCATCCGACCCAACTATCGAACAATTGAATCACCTGGGCTCCGGCGGCAATTTGGGCATTGGCATAGCCGATCACTGCCCGAGTGAGACGGCCCATCAAATCGTCCCAGGCTGCTCGCTCTCGGTACATGAGGGCTTTGGTGTGCAAATAATTACGGCTGGCCCCGCCTTCAATCGCATAGCTGGCTAGCGTGAACGGAGCCCCAGAGAAACCGATCAACGGCATGCCCTCCGGCAGGTCAGCCCGAGTCTGCTTGACCGTCTCCATTACAAAGCCCAAAGCGTCCATGTCCTCAAGTTCGAGCACACGCTTCACATCGTTCGCCTCACGAACCGGATTGTGAATCACCGGGCCTTCGCCTTGGGCAAATTCCAGGTCGATGCCCATGGGCTCGAGAATTGGCAACAGGTCGGAAAAGATGATCGCCGCGTCGACGCCCAGACGCTCGACCGCCGTGCACATCACTTCCGAGCAGAGCTGAGGGTTTTTGCACAGCTCTAAGAAAGTGGTTTTGGCGCGCACCTCGCGATATTCGGCCATATATCGGCCTGCCTGGCGCATCAGCCACACCGGGGTATGCGACACCGGCTCGCGCCGACAGGCTTTCATAAAGGGGCTGTCATACCAAGCTGCTTGTGGGAAGGTTTGATCGGGCTCGTCAGGCTGTTCCACAACCGTTGCTCCTGGACGTTGACCGGTTGCAAGCCGGGTGGCTTGTGCGGCGGCTACTTGGACCAAGTGGCCCATCTTACCGTGTTCTGGCTCCACGTCGACCGAGAAGCCGTGGTTGCGTAGCGTTTCGCTGGTCGTAGGACCAATCGAGCCGACGATTACGCGGGCGAGTGCTTCGCGCAACGAATCCGCCAGTCCAATCTGCTCGGCCATTTTCAAGACATGCACAACCTGGCGTGCGGCGGTGAACAGCACCACTTCAACCTGGCCAGCAACGATTGCCTGGATGTTGGCCTGCAACGGGACACAGTCCTCTGGCAAATCCCAATCGTACACCTTCAGGCAAACGACCGTGGCTCCCCGAGCTTCCAGTCCGGCGATCAAGCTGGGGTTGGTTTCGCCATATTCTTGAATCGCCACACGTTGGTTGGCCAGCGGTACCTGAGCGTCGAGCGTGGTCAAAATTTCTCGCCAGGTGTTGGGCGCCGGTACGCGGATCGTCGGCGTCAGCCCCTCCTGCTGCATAGCCGCCACCGGTTTCGGTCCTCGAGCAACCGTAACGATGTCGGACAGGGCCTCGAGAAACCGACGCCGGTCAACTTTACGTTCTAGTTGGCCCAACAGATACCGAAAACCGACGCCGGTCATGAAAATGACGATATCAATCTGTCCGGTGAGCAATTGGTTGGCAAAATCGACCAGCGACCGGCTATCGGCAAGCGGAACCTCGCGCATGGCGGGCGCGACTTGGGCAACGCCGCCGTGCCGCTCGATCAACCGCGCCATCTCGGCTCCCCGGCGATTCTCAAACGCCGCCACGTGTAGGCCACCAAAACCTTGTTTTTCGCCGCCCATGTCGCTCTCGAACGTACCTGCGGGATGACCGTCTTTAGCGTGAGAATCCAAGGGCAGTATCCTAATACATTCAGGATCGACGCGACAGGCGGGAGACGCCTGGTGAATGAACGTTTGCGCGATCGACCAGCTTCTAGCCGCGGCCCGGCGCGTCGCCGGGCCGCCATAGGACGCCCAGATGCCATTTCATCGCCCAAATCGCCCTTGGTGCAAAATGGTGCACAATGGTGCAACATCCGATTAAATTGCGGATTTTCACCATTTAGCGACTGGCGACACTACCCCCCAAGAGACGGGAGGCTCTACAACACCTACCGTCTGTTAAGTTCAAATCGCACCTGATTGTCGCCTGAGGTGACGTTGGCCGTGAGCGTCGAGGTCTTGGCGTTTCTATACCGCCGCATGGAGAAGTCTAGAAAGTTAAATCCGAAGCAGAAGAGTGTTGTTAGTTGTTAGTGATTAGTACGCGCTCACGCGTTTTCTAAGCTCGATCCATGTTGAAGCAAGAGTACATCGTTTACAACGCGTGACTTATCTTTCTGTTTTGTTTTGCAATTTGTGATGGTTCGTACGCGATCGCGTTTTCTAATACCTGCGTTGTAAGCGATGTGCTAGACGACCCTAGCCGCGACGCCAGGGCGTTTCAATCCAAGTTTACTCTAGCACCCCGGCGACGCGTCGCGGCTAGGGGCCAACAGCACATCATGCACAACTCACAATTCCCTTTTCTGTTTTTTCGCAAGCACGATTATTCTGACGGCGAATCGTCTTCGACTTGGCCTAATTGCTTTCGGCCTGTCTGGACCAGTTTGATCAGTTCGGCAGGCTTCGTGACTTGCTGCCATTGGCGACGAGCCAATTCGGCCAGGCCGCCCTCGGGTTCTTGCATCTCGTCTTGGAAATAGACGATAAAGATATTGCCGATCCATCGTGTGAGCAGAGCCTGGACGAGCCCTTGCAGTAGGCCGCCAGCAATGGTGCCGATGCCTGGCACGGTTTTCAACAGCGAAGCCAACATGGTGCTGACTGCCGGCGCGGCAGCCGTGACGCCTAACATGCCGACCAGGTTTTTCGTCAACTGGCCCAGCATCTCGACTACCGTGTCGACGTCGATCGACTGGCGATAAACCCGGGCTAGATCGAGGACCATCTTGACAGTGATCGCGCTGCCGCCGGCCAAGTCGAGTAGCGGAATCGGGTTGACAGCTGCCGCTCCGCCGGCTGCCCACATGTGCCGCGAGACGATCCCCTCGGCCTGGGCATCGAGCGTCGCACGGGCTTTTCGTTTGGCGGTCTCGACCAGTCCTCGGGATTGGAGCAGTAGGTTGGCCAACAACAAATCGCGGCCATCGCACGAGACAATCTCAAGCATGCGTTCGGCCAGCGGCGCGATATCGGCCTCGGACATGGCGGTTTCACGTTGTTCGGTGCCGTCGGGCAACACGCGCACACGTTGACGGCTTGAGGGGCGTGCCCGTACGGCCACCACGTCCCCGGCCGCCACATGGGCGGCCACCTGTTGGCGAAGTTGGCCGAGTAGCTCTTCCCGCTGGGGGCCTTCGAACCAATCTTCCTTGTTCAAGCAGATAACCGCTCGCTTCTCCATCTCGGAGAGCCGTTTTAAGAGGTCGAATTCGTAGGCCTTGAGCGGCCCATCGACGACGAACACCACCAGGTCGGCGTCCTGAGCCGCAGCGGCTGCCTCGGCTGCCCGAGCTTCGCCAGCCACTTCGGCCAGACCAGGTGTGTCGGTCAAATAGACCTTGTCGCCAGCCGGCCAGGGAACTTCGCTACGCGTGACGGTGGTGCCGCCACGCGGGTCGGTTCGAAACAGTTCACGACCGGCCAGGGCATTTAAGAGCGACGACTTGCCACTGGAGATCGTGCCAAAGGCGACAATCTCTAAACGACCGGCCGCGATCTTCGATTCCATCGCCTCGACCGCCTGGCGAATTTGTTCGCGCACCTCGGTCGACACTTGGCCCTCGGCCACATAGGCGTCGCCAGCGGCCAGATTGTCGCGCAATTCCCGCTCCTGGTCGGCTCGGGAAAGTTGGCTTGGGTTTTTGCCGCGACGTTGACGGCTTTTGTCTTTTCGCCGCGTGTTGCGCCAGATGGTCACGAGCATCCACAGGGCAATCCCGGCCAACAACAAACTGCCGACGATCACGGTAGCCAGATAGACATAGCCCCAGGCCGGCGATAATCGCTGGGCAGCCTGGTAGCGGTCGATCACCACCGGGGGCATCGTGACCAGCAGATAACCCGCTGTGCCGAGGATGATCAGGACGACCAAGCCAGGATGAGGACGAAGCCGGCGAATCACGTGACAGCCTGGGTTCTGGAGAGTGAGGAGTGTTGTCGTTGCATTATAGCTTTGGACGACACCGATTGGCCATTGGAGATTTCAGAGACGGTTTTTTGCCCGCGAATGACGCGGATGGACGCGATTGTTTTTATTTTGGCTCGACGTCGATTCTCGCGTTGTCAAATCGTCGCGTCTTGATTGCTCGTGCTGATTCGCGGTTTAATATCAGGCTCGCTTACTCACATCGCACCCCGCTACGAGTTGCCCAACGATGAAAGCAGCCTACATCCACGAGCCTGGCCCGGTTGATTCGATTGTTTACGGAGACCTCCCGATGCCCGAGCCAACTGGCTCGCAAGTTCTGGTTCGAGTCGAGGCTGCCAGTGTGAATCCGGTCGATACCTATATCCGTAGCGGGATGATCGCCATGGAGTTACCGACGCCGTTTGTGGTTGGTTGCGATCTGGCCGGCACGGTCGAAGCGGTTGGGCCGGACGCTAGCCGTTTCCAGGTCGGCGACCGTGTGTGGGGAACCAACCAAGGGCTGCTCGGCCGTCAAGGCACCTGTGCCGAGTTTGCCGCCGTCGATCAACATTGGCTCTACGCGACTCCGAATAATGTGTCGGATGAAGACGCGGCAGCCGTGGCGCTGGTCGCGATCACCGCTCATTTGGGCCTGTGCCGAGACGCCAAACTACAGGCTGGCGAAACTCTGTTTGTCAACGGCGGCAGCGGTGGTGTTGGTTCGGCGGTGGTGCAGATGGCCAAATGCCTGGGTGCCCGAGTCGTAACGACCGCCGGCAGCGAAGCCAAGTGCGAGGTCTGTCGCCAGTTGGGAGCCGATCTGGCCATCAATTACAAAACCGAAGATGTGTCGGCCGCGATCAGCACGTTTGCTCCGGAAGGCGTAAATGTTTGGTGGGAAACGCTGCGCGAGCCCGATTTTGAGCGAACCGTCGAGCATTTGGCCCTGCGTGGTCGAATGGTGTTGATGGCCGGCCGCGACGCCCGACCGCCGTTTCCGGTGGGTCCGTTTTACGTGAAAGGCTGCCAGTTGCTCGGCTTTGCGATGTTCATGGCCACGCCGGAGGAACAGCAGGCAGCGGCCGACGACATCAACCGCTGGCTCACCGAAGGCAGCCTTTGCGCGCGGATTGACCGGGTGTTGCCGTTGTCGGAAACGGCTGCCGCGCACCGGTTGCAAGAAGAGTCAACCGTTGGTCAATCGGGAGTCTTGGCCGGTAAAATTGTGATTCGGCCGTGAACGGTGTGTAGGCCGAGTTTTACGTGTTGGGTGCATTAATTTTTGGTGGCGGCTTTCTTTCTCGTGTGCTTCCTTCCGAGAGGGGTACACTCGTGATAAACTGGTTCCCAAGCAGAGCTTGGGAACGAGAGAAGCAGAGCTTAGCTGGACAGCGCCACTTTGTTGTGAATTCTCCGAAATACAAGCCCGACGCGCAAGCGAGGGAATACGTTCCACTCAAATTCCCTCGCTTGCGCGTCGGGCTTGTATTGCACTCAAAGGTGGCGCTGTCCAGTTAGGAACGAGAGAAAAACGTTTTTTATGAAGCCTGAAGCGCAAGCGAAGGAATTGCACAATCGATTAAAATAATTCCTTCGCTTGCGCTTCAGGCTTTATAAAAAAGGCCCCGGCGTCGTGGCAGGGGGCAAACAGAAGCTTGCAACCTCCAAATTCGAATGCCATCGCCTACTAGCCCTGTCAATCGTTATTGCGAACGTTTGTCTCGCAGGCCAAACGTGTTCGTACGATTCTCTTGAGCAGGTAGCGGCGCGACCAGCAGCTCTGGCGTTTTGGTTTGATCGCCGGTCCAAAGGATTGCCTCTTCGCCCTGCTTGATATCTAACGTGTAAAGCCCTGGTTTCAACTCTTCCAGTTCAAACGAGCGCAAACCAGCAACGTGAATGGGGCCAGTGAATCCCGGCTTGATTCGGCAAGGCTCGCCGGCCAGACTTTTCACGCGGACCCATTGGGTTTTGCCAGCCTGGCGTGACGCGCTCACCAGGAACGCCCCATCGGTTCTCAGGTCATGAAACGTTACGTCCTGCCACGCATCCGGCACGGCGGGAAAGACTCGAATGGTCGCTTCCCAGCTTTGCAGCAGCATGTCGTGGATCGACTGGGCTGCCGAGAGCGGTGTTTCCATCACCGGCCCCATTTCTTTGTAGAGACCGTTTGGCTGGAGATATCGTTCGAGGCCTTTAACATAGCGCAATGCATCGTTGCCGTTGCCAATCGCGGCCGAAAGGGATGACGCCCCGGTGTAGGAGTAGCCGGCCAATGCTCGGGGGAAACCGATCCAATGCTTGAGCGATTTTTCGATCAGTGCTCGATTTTCTTCGGCTTGGTCAATGTTCACCAGATAGAGCGGATAGGCCATCAACAGATGGGAATAGTGGCGATGGGACCGGTTAAACGGCGCGCCGGTGCCTAGCATGAAGCCATTCTTGCCAACCGGGAAATCGACCAAGCGGTCGAGAATGTTTTTCCACTCTGGTATCAGCGGATCGTCGATCTTCAGTCGTTGGGCTGCCTGTAACAGCGCCTGGCATCCCCAGCGCAACAGCGCCAAGTCGTAGTTGCAATTGGGCACCGTGGTCGTCTCGGGCGAATAGGTTTTGGGCAGATGCAACCGGCCGTCATCGTCTTCGATCAACAGATGGCGGTAAAGATTAATACTGCGCCGCAATAGCGGAAAAATTTTGGTCCGCAGTAGCTCGTCGTCCATCGAAAAGCGGTACTGCAGCCAGCAGTTGTGCATTGCCCAAGGCAAATGGCCAACCGCGTCGTAATAGCGCATATCGCCATCGCGCGGCTCGATCAAATCTTGGGCCGAAGTCGTCGCTACGAAGGCCGAATCGGCTTGCCACTCCCGAGGACGCACATTGTCGATCAGCGTTTGCCGGTTCTGGTGGAGAACGTTGATCAGCGAATCGCCCAAATGCAGCCGGTTGGCCGGATAGACCGGCCAGTAACAGAGTTGAACGTTCAGATCCCACGTGATATACGGCCAAGGCGTCGGTTGGATCCACGGGCCAGCCGTGTCCATCATGGGCCGATCGCTACGAGTGGCGCAAGCCATCTTGTACATCTGGTGCCAATACAAACTTTCCAACCGGGTGTCCGGAAGCGTGACAAAGCTGGCCGGATAGTAATCGTGCCACCACGTTTGATGCGCCTCGATCCACTGCTGCTGGTTGCCGTCGAGCACCTTTTTGACATTTGCTACTGCTTGATCGGCAGCCGTCGCTTCAGGATAGCTCTTTTCAATACTGACCACCATGTCGCGGCGATTTTCAGCCCGTTGGACCTCTTTCCAGGCCACAGCATATTGCCCACCGGCCAGCAGATTTTGGACTGAGACATCGACTCCATTGCGTTTTTCCAACGCAACGGCCGGGTTCGCCACATAAGGCTTCAAAGTCTTCAGGTAGTGGGCGCCATAAAGCTTGGCAAACTTGGCCTTGCCGCGCTCGTCGCGCGGATAGCCTGGCCGCGTGGTTTCAGCACGGCCCGGCTGCCACTTCCATTGGCAACCATTCTCGCCTTCGGTGGTCTCTAGCGAAGTGTAAACCACCATCTCATCGGTGTGGACCAGATGCTGAAATTCAATGGTTCCTCGATCCGTCTCCAGACTTCCATGCAGCGTGGCATTCCAAAGATCGAGCCGCCACTGACAACCTTGTAGCTTGCCGACTGGTTTGAGGTGGAATGAACCAATCATGAAGCGTGGCCGGCTGTAAGGTGTCCAGCCATACGAGTTGTCACGATGATCCTGGACATCGGTGCGAAACAATTGCAGACGGATTGAATTGTTTCGCCGATCCATGTAGAGCATGGTGCCGATGTTGCCGTTGCCGAGATAAGGCGCTTCTTCCCATCGGCCAGGCAGCTTTTCCCAAACCAAATCGTGCTGGCGCAGAAAGGCTGGCCAATCAATCTCCACGCGGCACTCCTGTTGTGCTTGAACCGTTCCAGCAATCAGAACAACACACAACCAACCGAGGAGAAATCGTTTGAGCATCATACGCTTCCTATCAATCTGATAAAAATTGAGCGAGATTACGAGTAGACGATGACATCCGTTTTGTGGGGCCCCGGCGACGCGTCGCGTCGCGGCTAGGGACAAGCAAAAGCTTGCAACTCTCAAGTTCGAATGCCAGCGTCTGCTAGGCTTTGTCTTATTGGATGTTGACTAGATAACTTATATCGGCCGCCCAACGGGAGACCGAAAAATCAAGATAAAATTGACATGCACGAAGATCCGTTCTTAAGTCAATCATCAATAAAACAAGCTGTAATGAAAAATAAGTGAGTAAGAGAGTGTAAAGAGAAGTGTTTCGCGAGCGGTCACCGACCGCTGTTACGAACAGGAACTAGCAATTTGGAACGACTGAGGAACGCTACTAATACGGTTCGGCAGAATGGCTACGCGAGCAAGTCTTTGACCACATGGCCGTGAACATCGGTCAGGCGGAACCGGCGACCCTGATGTTTATAGGTAAGCTTCGTGTGATCGATGCCTAGCTGGTGAAGGATGGTCGCCTGGAGATCATGGACGTGGACGGCTCCAGGGGTGTAATGGTCCTTGGTCGGGTGAATTGGGTTGCCCTCGGTGTCGGCAATGTTGTAGCCATAGTCGTCCGTGTGGCCAAACGACATTCCCGGTTTGATGCCGCCGCCGGCCATCCAAATCGTAAAGCAACGCGGGTGATGGTCGCGCCCATAGTTGGTCGCGGTGAGCTTGCCTTGGGAATAGGAAGTCCGCCCGAACTCACCTCCCCACACGATTAACGTATCGTCGAGCATACCACGCGCCTTGAGATCGGAAACCAGCGCGGCCGAGGCCTGATCGGTCTCGTGGGCTTGGCCGCGAATTCCCTTGGGCAGGTTGTCGTGTTGATCCCAGCCTTGATGGTAAAGCTGAATGAAACGGACTCCCTGCTCGGCCAAGCGCCGGGCAAGCAGGCAATTGGCCGCATAAGTGCCAGGCTTTTTGGCGCTTGGACCGTATAGCTTGAACACATGGTCCGGCTCGTCGGAAAGATCGGTCACCTCGGGAACGCTCGTCTGCATGCGATACGCCATCTCATATTGGGCAATCCGCGACTCAATCTCGGGGTCGATCTCTTGCTGGAACTGCAACCGATTGAGTGCTCCCAGCTTGTCGAGCATCGCCCGGCGGCTGGCCGGATCGACGCCGGCGGGATTCGAGAGATACAAGACCGGATCTTTCCCGGAACGAAACCGTACGCCTTGGAATCGCGAATCGAGAAATCCACTTCCCCAAAGTCTGGCGTAAAGCGGTTGCCCGCCTTGTCCGGCACTGACCAGCACGACAAAGCTGGGCAAATTTTCGTTGAGCGAGCCGAGCCCATAAGAGAGCCATGAACCAAACGATGGCCGGCCGGCAAGTTGATGGCCCGTTTGAAAAAATGTGATCGCCGGGTCGTGGTTAATCGCTTCGGTGAAAACCGACTTGACGAAGCACAGTTCGTCGGCCACCTTGGCCGTATGGGGCAACAGATCGCTCAGCCAGGCTCCGCTTTGGCCGTGCTGGGCAAATTTGAAAATTGAACCGGCCAATGGAATCGACGCCTGATTCGACGTCATTCCAGTAAGACGCTGCCCACTGCGAACATGATCTGGGAGTTGCTCGCCATTCTTTTCGTTCAACAAGGGTTTGTAGTCAAACAAATCTTGCTGTGAGGGTCCGCCTGATTGGAACAGGTAGATAATCCGCTTGGCGCGAGGCGCGAAATGCGGCTTGGCGAGCACGCCACCGGTCGCCGTGTTGGCAGTTGCGTTGGGAGTTAGCAACGAACCGAGGGCCAGTGTGCCGATGCCGGTGGCCGTTTTGGAAAACAACACGCGACGATTGATCGCGCGGGCATGTTCAGCCTGTGGACTACAAAAATTGAACGGATTCATAAGATTCGCTCCAAGTCGGCCAAAAATCAGCGAGTCCAGACAGTAGCATCCAAATTGGCAATCGCTTGTACAAGCACAGTGGTCGCGGCCAGTTCGCCGGCCTCCAGCGTCTCCACCGGCTTTTTACTACCTACGGCGATCAGTTCTGAGGCACGCTCTGGCGTCTCGGTATAGACGGCGCGCTGCTCGGTGTAAATTTCACCCAGCAATTGCAATTCTTGCGAACTTGGCTGCCGGCCTGTGAGCAGACGGAATGCAAACGTCACACGGGCCGGATCGTCCTTGCCCCCTTCGGCCAACACACGCTCGGCCAACACGCGACACGCTTCGACAAACTGAATGTCGTTGAGCAACACCAATGCTTGCAACGGCGAGTTGGTAGTTTGACGTTGCATGCTACAGACCTCGCGGCGCGAGGCGTCAAAGGCAATCATATTAGGAATCGGAGCTGTCCGTTTCCAAACGGTGTACAGGCTACGACGGTAGAGCGCTTGGCCGACACTCTGCCGAAAGACGGGGCTCATCGAATTCGACTCGCGCCACAGACCGGGCGGCTGATAAGGCCTGACCGGCGGACCACCCAATTCGGGGCTGAGCAATCCTGACGCCGCCAACACCGTGTCGCGAATCATCTCGGCCGGGAGCCGATGAGACGGTCCCCGGGCTAGCAGCAGATTTTTTGGATCTTGCTCGCGCGATGCCTGGGCTTTTGCCGAGGTTTGCCGATAGGTCGCCGAAAGAGCAATCTGTCGACAGAAACGCTTCACGTCCCAACCTGAGTTGACAAAGTCGCGAGCCAGCCAATCCAACAGCTTGGGATGAGTTGGGCGACTGCCTTGCAGACCAAAGTTGTCGCTTGTGCCGACGATTCCCTGGCCAAAAAACATTTGCCAGAAACGGTTCACGGCCACGCGAGCAGTCAACGGGTGGGAGGGATGCGTGAGCCATTGGGCGAGCCCTAACCGATTGCGCGGCATGTCATCCGGCATCGGTAACAGCGAGTCTGGCGTACGACGTTCAACCCGGCTTTCGTCGTTTCGAAGCGCGTCGTATTGTCCGCGAGCCAGCAAATGAGCAGGCCGCGGCTTGGCCATCTCGTCCATGACCATGATTTCCCGCATCCCGGTTTGATAGTTGAGTAACGCACCGCGGGCTTGACGCAACAGCTCGCGAGATTGCGCTACCTCCTGATCGAAATTGGAAAAGTAGTACGCTTGCAGGCGGTCACGGTCGCGTTGCTTGAGCGCATCGCCGAGTGTATGACCGTCGTAGACGTGAGCCGCTTCGACCGGAGTGAGTGCCCGACTGTAAGCTTGTAATTCGTCGAAGGCAAATCCCTTCAGCACACGATCGCGAAATCGTTGCCCAAAGGTCAAGCCGGTACCACGGTGGCCAGGGTATTTGTACAAATGATCGCGAACAATTTCGGTGTCGTCTTGACCGTTGACATAAAAACGCATGCCAGTGGCTGAAAACGTGGCGTCGTAGGTAAGCGTCACGTGTACCCATTGGTCGGCCGGAATTTCCTGCTTGGTTCGCACAGCAATGGCATTGCCAGGCCAAAAGCGAATGATGCCAAAAAACAAGTGACCGTCTTTGAGCGAATATTCGGCCCCATGATAGCCGACGTCGGTGCCGCTTGAACGATGAAAGATCAGACCGGTTCGCCGATCTCGAGGCGTCTTGACCCACATCGAAACACTGAATTTGTCGTGCGGCTGAAGGCCACCACAAATTCTGCCAAAACTGGCATGCTCGTCGCCTGCCAGCTGCAAAGCTTGGCCCTGTTTGCCGGCCACTAACTGGTTGGCTGGTGAGGTTGAGCCAGCATTTTTAGAATCGACCAAATTGGCCAGCAGATTGCTCGGCTCGATTGCGTCAAGCGGGTAATGGGCTGTTCGCCCAGGAACCTCGGGCTTCGGCTCGACGCTGCTTAGCCACTCCTGATAGTTTGCCTCGCGCGCGGCAAGCACTTTTTCCAGCTCGGCCTGGCGCTGGGCCACTGCTTGCTTTAACTCCTCCCACTTCTTCTCTTGCGCCGGATTGGGCAACAACATCGACGGCGTCGGCACACGACCAGAATCGTGATAGGTGCCATGTTCGTCAATCGAATTGAAAAAAGCGTAGAATTGGTAAAAGTCTTTTTGCGTGAGCGGATCGTACCGGTGATCGTGGCAACGGCAACACTCCAACGTGAGCGCCATCACGGCCGTGCCAAAAGTCTGGACGCGATCGGCGACCGCCTCGGTGCGAAACTCTTCCGAAATGCTTCCACCCTCGTTGGTCATCCGGTGCAAACGATTGAACGCGGTGGCTAAACGTTGTTCGCGGGTTGCCCCGGGCAACATATCGCCGGCAAGCTGGTGGATCAGGAATTGGTCATACGGTAGATTTTTGTTCAATGCCCTGACGGCCCAATCGCGCCAAGGCCAGGTGGGGCTGAGTTGGTCGGATTGATAGCCATAGGAATCGGCATACCGGGCCGCGTCGAGCCAAGGAACCACGAGCCGTTCGCCAAACTGCGGCGCAGCGAGCAAGCGGTCGACTACTTTCTCATAAGCCTCGGACGACTGGTCGGCCAAGAAGTCGTCAATCTCTTTCAGCGTGGGTGGCAACCCGGTCAGATCGAACGTCACCCGACGCAACCAGCGCGTGCGCTCGGAATCAGGCGCAGGGTTCAACCCTTCCGCTTCAATTCTGGCCAACACAAACCGGTCCAGGTCACTCCTGGGCCAGTCGGTATTCTTCACCTCAGGCACGACGACGCTTTTCGGCAACGGCACAAACGACCAGTGTCGTTCGTATTTTGCTCCGTCGGCAACCCATTGCCGCAGCTTTGCTTTCTCTTCGTCTGATAAGACAAGTCCTGACCCGGCTGGCGGCATGCGCTCCTCGGGATCGTCGGACATAATCCGACGAATCAGTTCGCTTTCGTCCGGATCGCCTGGCTCGATCAGCCCGAGCTCAACCGCAACGCCGGCTTCGTCAAGACGAAGATCGCCCTCTTGAGTATCGAGTCCATGGCAATGGAAGCAACGATCCGACAAGAGCGGTAAGATGTCGCGATTAAAGTCGATGGTCTCTGCAGCGCGCGACACGTTTGCCAGACCAGTTCCACCGACAATCAGCACCAGAAACACGCGAAAACGGACGATCCAGCAAGACGCCATGGAACGGTTCCTTGAAAGTGCGAGGCAGGCAAAGATCGCAGGCGGGCAACACAAACGAACAACGTCAAACCATTTTCAGTAGTTCCAAAAACGATATCTGAAAAAGCCAGTTGTTTTTCTGAAAATCTGCAATCACCGACGTTTCGCGAGCGGCCACCGGCCGCTGTTACGAAT
>JANQPJ010000142.1 GCA_028289525.1 Pirellulales bacterium | reverse complement strand
GAACGACTGAAGTTGCTTTTTACTGTGGCGGACGACACCTAGTCTTCACCGGGATTTCTCGACGAAACATCACCACGCATTTTGGTAATTTGCTCTAATCGAGCGGGTTGCGAAATGGGCTCCGCCCTTTGGGCAAAAACAAACACAGCCCAATGCCGCCGAAATAGAGCACCGTGAGCGGCGCCGCCATCAAGATCATGCTCATCGGGTCGGCCGGGGTGAGCAACATCGAGATCACGGCAATCACCACCACCGCGATGCGCCAATTTTCGCGATACACTTCGACGGTGAAGATGCCAATCCGCTCTAAGAACAGCATGACCAACGGCAATTGAAAGCTGACCCCAAATCCCACCGGCAGAATCAGCGCGAAGCTCAACCATTCGCTAATCCGCGGATCGGGGTCGATCGCCAACCAGGCGTTGATGCCAAACAAAAAGTCGAGCACATATTGAAACACAAAGAAGAAGGCCAGCAGCGCTCCGGCGATGAACAACCCTAGACTGATCGGACCGAACAGGTAGACATAGCGCCGCTCGTGCGGATAGAGCCCCGAGGCAACAAACGACCACAAGGCATGAAAAATCAACGGGCTGGCAAAGACCACGCCTGCCAACAGCGAGGCCTTGATATAGACCATGAAAGCCTCTTGCGCGCTGAGCGTCGTCACGCGCACTCGACCGTCGTCTTGCAACGAACGCCAAAGAAAAACCCGAATCATGTCGGCCTTGCGCAAGTGGCCCGACGGGTTCGCCGATTTCAGCTCAGCAAACCGCTGGGGATCGTGCCGGTGTAGTTCGCGCAACACCTGCTCGGCGTCGATAAACATCTCCTGGGGAATCATTCGGTCGTTGCCCATCAGCTTGAGAATCGCTGCCCGAGCTTGCTCGGCCGGCAGGTTGGCTACCTGCTGAAGGTCGGCCGGCAACGTTTCGCCTTGCTCAACTCGGGTAGCCAAACGCTGGTGAAACTTGTCGATCTCTTGGCTTTCGTAGTAGCGCTCGAGCGCCGCCTTCAAGGGATCTTGCAACCGTTTGACGACCCAATTGCCAGCCAACAGCCCGACCAAGAACCCTAGAAACAAGAAGGTCACAGCCTTGAGCAAGGCCGCGCGCAACTCCTCCAGATGCTCCCCGAAGGTCATCTTGCTGCTCTGGAACAGATCGTCTTGCGGGGTGTTGGACATGTGGCAAAAGTCTGGCGTGGCCGAGTGACCCAGTGGTAGGGTAGGGCAAGGGGGAGGGGCGTCTGAAGGCCTTCCTATTGTTCGATGATACCAACGACTTTCACGCCAAGCTAGGGTAGCTGCAGGAGAACTGCAAAGTCGTTTTTTTTGAAAAAACAGCGGTCGGTGACCGCTCGCGAAACGGCTGAATTTTTCTGTTTCTCGAGCGGCCGCCGGCCGCTGCTTTGGTGGAATCGACGACTTTGCAATCCTCCTGAGGGTAGCTGCCAAGTCGTCTCTTTTGAAAAATTAGCGACCGGTGGCCAAAGCGCGAAACAGCCAAGTTTTTTGTTTCCCGTTTTGGCCACCGGCCGCTGCTATTCTCTAACCAGGACTTTGCCATCGTCCTGGGGTAGCTCCAACCTGAAGATTTCCCGATAATCGGTGCGCCCTGTTTGTCAATCTGAGAGCAATTGCATTTCCCACTCACTCGTCAAGTGACCTTGTACCCCATGACTCCGCTTTACCCATTGCGTTTTCAACCAGTCTTTCGTCGCTATCTGTGGGGCGGCCGGCGTTTGGCAACCGAACTAGGAAAACCGATCGGAGCAGGCAACGACTATGCCGAAAGCTGGGAAGTGGTCGATCACGGCGCCGATCAAAGTGTGGTGGCCGCCGGCCCGTGCGCTGGCCTGACACTGAACCAGTTGGTCGACAACCACGCCCTAGAACTCTTGGGTCGCCATGCTGGTCTTTCCCAATTCCCGCTGCTGGTCAAGATGCTCGACGCGCATCGCACCCTGTCGGTTCAGGTACACCCCAACGATGCCCGAGCTGCCAGGCTCACTCCTCCCGACCAGGGCAAGACGGAAGCCTGGGTGATTCTGGCCGCCGAGCCAGGCAGCCGAATTTACGCCGGCCTGAAGCCGGGAATCGATCGGGCGACCCTGACCGCCGCGCTCGAACAGGGCGCCGTTGAAACCTGCCTGCACCAATTCGAACCGACGACAGGCGACTGCATCTTCATCCCTGCCGGAACGGTCCATGCCCTGGGGGCCGGGCTGTTAGTCGCCGAGATCCAACAGTCGAGTGATACGACTTACCGGCTGTTCGACTGGAACCGTGTGGGCTCAGACGGGCAACCGCGGGCATTGCACATCGAGTCAGGCTTGGAAGCGATCGACTACCGTCTTGGGCCTATCAGTGCCCAAACACCTCGGCCGACCAACCAACCAGGCCGCGAGCGTTTGATCGAATGCGACCAATTCGTGATCGACCGTGTCGCTTGCCGAACGCCGCCGCTGGAGCTTGGCGGCGACGAGCGTTTCCACGTGGTCTGTAGCCTAGCCGGACAAGTCGACGTCGCCGGCGATTTGACCAGGTCGCCACTCCAGTTGGGCCAAACCTGTTTGCTGCCGGCCGCTCTGGGCCCCACCACATTTTCGCCGGCAAGCGAGGCGGTGTTGCTTGATGTTTACTTGCCGTAGCTGGGCCGCGACGCGCCGCCGGGGACTTACAACAACCAATGTCATCGTCGATTCGTATTGCGTCCAAGCGTATTTTTCGTATCGGCTTTAGAAAGAGAAGCCACCTGCACGTTTGATACTAGCAAGCAAGCATTCCAGCGGCGACAAATCTCTCTTCCGCCCGACCAGCAAGTCGCCTATCATCTGGCCCCAATTCTCCCGGCTTCCGAACTCACACGAGCCCATGAAAAAGCCTACCCTGCGTGGACCAATCCTGTTGATTTGCTGTGGCCTGCTGGTTATCGGCACTGCCTGCGTCAATCGCTCGGTCCATTTGCCTCGTTTGCGTGGACCAGGCTCGGCCGAATTTCAACGGGCAATAGCCGTGCGCTACGACCCCTATCCTGACCAGGACGCCGGTCCAGAGATTGTCGGCGGTCGTCCTCAAGACTTCAGCCGTCAGGTGCCAGAACCAACCCGGGTTCAGCAAAACCGTTCGCCCTGGGCAGCGCGCATCCGCTAGCCAGAAACCTGGCCAGGAGAACTGCAAAGTCGTCGATTCCACAAAAGCAGAGGGCGGCGGGCG
>JANQPJ010000119.1 GCA_028289525.1 Pirellulales bacterium | reverse complement strand
AGAAATCCCAAATCAGAAATCATCAATCTCAGTCGTTCCAAATTTCCCCTGTTGATCGGTAACAGCGGTCGGTGACCGCTCGCGAAACACTTGTTTTAATGATCTCTCTGAAAAATAGTGCTTTCTGGATTCTCATTTTTGGAACGACTGAAATTGGGAAGAAATTTCCCCTACAAGCCCGCAGCGCCAGCAAGGGAATGAACGACCATTTCCCTTGCTGGCGCTGCGGGCTTGTATTTTTGTGTATTTTGAAAAACTGATTTGCCCTGGGACCAAGCGCCAGGAGAGTTGCAGAGTCGTCTCTTAAGGCAAAAAGCGCCCAGCCGATGGCCGAAGCGCAAAACTCGCTTGACTTGCTCCCTGGAGGAGGTTATTCTCCAAAATAATCAAAAGATGCACCTCAAATGCCTCTTTTAAGATGATTTGTGCTCAGTGGCCTGTCTATACCTGGAAAATAGCCAATTTATCCCTGGATTCGCCGATGCGTCTTTCTTTGCAGACTGACTACGCCCTGCGCACGTTGATCTACCTGGCCGGGCGTCCTGGCCGTCATCAGGTGCGTGAGGTGGCCGAGTTTTTTCGAATTTCCAAGGATCATGTCGCCAAGGCAGTGCGGCGCTTGGCCCAGCAGGGCTACATTCGTTCGGTGCGCGGCGTTGGTGGCGGGATCGAACTGGCCCGTTCGGCCGAATCGATTTCGATCGGTCAGGTCGTCGAGGATTTTGAAGGCTCGCTCGCTTTGCTCGACTGCGTGTCGATCGAAGGGGTCTGCACCATCCAGCCCGCCTGTGGCCTGCGGCACGTCTTCGCTGAAGCTGAACGACGGCAGCTGGAATACTTGAACTCAGTCCCTTTGAGTCAGGTAGTCCGCCCGGCAGGCGAACTCCAAGAGTTTGTCCTCCTCGACCTGAACTAATCCGGTTCTCGTCTTCCTCTCTGAGTGATTGGCGTCATGTTCTGTCTACGTTTTTACCCATCCGTTTGATCGAGAAAGGTATTTTTATGAATTTGAGTTCGAGTCTGCTAAATCGCACGACCGTGAAGCCGTTTACTTGGGCTTTGGCCGCCATGCTCGGCCTGAGCGGTCTACTCACCAGCGTCAGAGCCGACCAGATGGCCGATGATGCGGCCGTTGCCCGAACACGGAAACAGGTTAAGATGCTTGACGATTTGTACAAGACGGCCGTCGTGTTGATCACCACGCATTATGTGAACGACGAAGACGATCTGGCGGCCGGTTCGGCGGCGGTCGCTCTGTTTGATGCGATGAAGCAAAAAGGCTGGCACGAGGTGCGGCTGCTCGATGCGACCGGTCTGCCGATCGAAGACAAAAACTCGCCACGGGATGAGTTTGAAAAGACGGCCGTCGCCAAGCTCAAGTCCGGCGAAAAGTACTACGAGCAGGTAGTCGAGCGCGATGGCGAAAAATATCTTCGCGCGGCGACGCCGGTGCCGGTCGTGCTTGAAAAATGCACCATGTGTCACGATCACTACAACGACGTGAAGCCTGGTGAACCGATCGGCGCGCTCGGGTATACGTTGAAGATCGAATGAATCGGGAGAATACATCACGCGTAAGCCTCGTTCCCGAGCAGAGCTTGGGAACGATGTTAAAAGTGATGTGCTAGACGACCCTAGCCGCGACGAGACTTCGTCGCCGGGGTGCTGGAGTGCAGTAAATTCAATGGCGATAAATTGTGCTCTGGTGCCCCGGCGACGCATCGCGTCGCGGCTAGAGGGGCGCGAGCACATCGCTTATAACTTGGCATTCAATGATCCTGCTTTCGATATCGACAAAATCCAGAAAACACGCGAGCGCGTACTAAAAATCACAATCACTAACAACTAAATACACACCATTTAAGTCCCCCCGTTTTTCGGAACGGATAAATTCTGCTTCTTCCGTAAAAACTAACAAAGGCTTTGCGCGTTCTCGGCACAGATTCAGTAGCTTGTCGTCCAAACGGTTCGGTCTGTTACGATTCGAGTCCTGACGGCGAGTTGTTGCCGATGCGTGAACTGCTTTGTCTGCAGAATGTGAGCGTCCGGTTTTCCCAGGCTCAGGCCGCTTTGCGATGCGTCAATTTGGCGATCCGTCGCGAAGAGTTTACCGTGCTGCTGGGCCGTTCTGGTGCCGGC
The DNA here is from genome assembly GCA_028289525.1 of Pirellulales bacterium. Classification (GTDB taxonomy): domain Bacteria; phylum Planctomycetota; class Planctomycetia; order Pirellulales; family JAGQOS01; genus JANQPJ01. The sequence goes on along the minus strand of JANQPJ010000119.1, from coordinate 6,722 downwards.
AAATCGACGTTGTTGCGATGTTTGAATTATCTTCAGCAACCCACGTCGGGACGAGTCAAGGCAGCCGGGTTTGGGGTTTTGCAGCCAGGCGCCGGGCTGCGTGCCCATCGTCGTCGCACGGCCATGGTGTTTCAGTCACACCATCTGATCGAACGGCATACGGCGTTGCAAAACGTATTGATGGGCCGTTTGGGCTATCATTCGAGTTGGCGTACGCTGTTCCCGATGGGCGAAGCCGATACACGCCTGGCCTGGCGATGCCTGGATCGGGTAGGGCTTGCCGAGCGGGCGATGCAGCGAGCCGACACGCTCAGCGGCGGGGAGCGTCAACGCGTTGGGATTGCCCGAGGGCTGTGCCAGGAACCGGAAATTTTGCTGGCCGACGAGCCCGTCGCCAGTTTGGACCCGGCTACCTCGCATCAAGTCTTAGGTCTGCTGCACGAAATCTGTCGTGACGACCGTCTGACCGCGGTTCTCAGTCTACATCAGGTAGAGCTGGCCTTGGAATATGCCGACCGGATTATCGGTCTGGCCGATGGTCAGATTGTGTTTGACGGAACGCCTGATTCGCTCACTGACAACCATCTCGAAAACATCTACCAAGGCTCGGCCAAGCATGGCTCGAGGGGCGAAACCATTCCGATTCGTGTTCTTCAACCCCAGTAGGAGAAAAGTAGGATGAACATTTTAAAGTTGACCTTGAGCGTGACCGTGACCGCCACGTTTGTCGCCGCATCCTGGGCCAATAACGCGGCTGCCCGTAATCCCCAAACGTTGAACGTGGCCTTGCTGCCGGATGAAGACGCCAGCAAGATCGTCAAGGACAATCAAAAACTGAAAAAATATCTGGAGCAGAAACTTGGCAAGCAGATCAAGCTGATCGTCACCACCGATTACAACTCGATGGTCGAGGCGATGCGTTTTGGGCGGATCGATCTGGGGTATTTTGGACCGGCTTCGTATGTCGACCTGAAGACGAAGTCGCCCTTGGTGGAATGCTTTGCCGCGAAGCTGAAGAACGGCAGCACCACGTACCGAGCGGTGGTGATTGCCAACGCCAAGACCGGGATTCAGCAAGAGTCAGACATTCGCGGCAAGACGATGGCCTATGGCGATCCGGCCAGCACGTCGAGCCACAAAATTCCCAAAAAAATGTTGCTCGATGCTGGTCTCGACGTGAAACAGGCAGACTACAAAGAGGTCCACGTCGGTGCCCATGACGCGGTGGCCAAAAACGTCGAACGGGGCAACGCTGATGCTGGAGGGTTGAGTAAGCCAATTTATGAGGGCCTGCTGTCCAGCGGCAAGATCGACCAAGCCAAGGTCCGGTTGGTTGCTACCTCGGCCCCTTATCCACAATATCCCTGGGTCATGATGGGCGATCTGAACGAAAGTTTAAAAGCACGTATTCGCCAAGCCTTTTATGAACTGAAAGATCCGGCAATCCTCAAGCCGCTCAAGGCCGAAGGCTTCGCCCCGATCGAAAACGTCGACTACGACGTGATTCGAAGTTTGAATCGTGCTCTAGGGCTCAAGTGAAGTAGGACGCGGTGGAGGGTTTAGGGTGGAGGGTGGAGGGAACGCGCTAGCGCGTTGGGGTTTGCGTGCTGAAAATTAGACATCAGGTGTCGATGGTGCATTCTTCTTCGAAACCGTTGCTGGCTGCTACGCCTGAGGTCGTACTGGGGCTGCGCCGGCGAGCGTTGTACGTGAAGGCCGTACAGCTTGGGTTGCTGGCGGCCGTGTTGCTGGGAAGCTTTTATTTCTGCGGTCTGCTGCAGTGGCAAACGCTGGCCAATGGTGTGCCGGCGATTTACGAATTGACGCTGGAAGCCCTGCCGCCAGACTTTTCCGAGTGGCGGCTGTGGTGGCGACCGCTACTTGACACCGTGGCGATGAGCATTGCCGGCACGGCACTGGCCGTCAGCCTGTCGCTGGTGCTCGGCTTTTTGGCCGCGCGCAATACCACGCCACATCCGACAGTTTACTGGTTTGCCCGAGGGTTGCTGAATGTGTTGCGAGCGCTGCCTGAGTTGATCCTGGGCATCGTGTTCGTAGCAGCGGTCGGATTTGGCATGTTGCCTGGTGTGTTGGCCTTGGGCCTGCATTCCATCGGGATGGTCGGCAAGTTTTTTGCCGAGTCGATCGAGCATGTGGACGACGCGCCGATCGAAGCGGTACGTGCTAGTGGCGGTCGGCCGCTTCAGGTGTTGCTGCATGGCGTGCTGCCTCAGGTGTTGCCCCAGATGGCCGACGTTTCGGTCTATCGTTGGGAATTTAATTTTCGGGCTTCAATGGTGGTCGGGATTGTGGGGGCCGGCGGGATTGGCATGGAGCTGTTTTCCCGTCTGCGAATCTTCGAGTATCAACAGGTTACCGCGTTGCTAATCGTCATCCTGGGCATGGTCGTGCTGGTCGATACGCTCGGCAGCCAGCTACGCATGCGGTTTAAATAGCCATCACGAGTTGCGGTGGACGTGAACCATGAGCCGACCCTTAGTGGTGCTAACCCATCTAGTGTTTCCCGAGGTGGTACAAACACTCGCCAGAGAAGCCAAGGTCTGGGAAAATCGTTCGCCAGAGACGCTCTCGCGCGACGAATTGTTACGTCGCTGCCGTCAGGCCGAGGGGATAATGGTGTTCATGCCGGATCGGATTGACGGTCCGTTTTTGGATGCCTGTCCTCGGTTGCAGGTCGTGGCCGGAGCGTTAAAAGGCTACGACAACCTGGACGTCGAGGCGTGCACACGCCGAGGGGTTTGGGTGACCAATGTGCCCGACCTGTTGACGGCTCCAACGGCCGACTTGGCAATCGGCTTGCTGTTGGCGGTCACGCGGCAAATCACCACAGGCGATCGTTGGATGCGAGCCCATCGGTTCGCAGGCTGGCAGCCAACACTGTATGGCGCAGGCTTAACCGGCAAAACCGTAGGTATTTTGGGCTACGGCGCTCTCGGTCAAGCGATTGCTCGACGCCTGGCCGGGTTTGACGTGGCGCGGCTCTATTTCGACCCATCCAGGCCAGCCGAAGAGAATGGCGCGCAGAGGACCGAAAATTGCCGCGACCTGCTGCACCAAAGCGATTTTGTCGTGATCGCCGCGCCCATCACCTCGGAAACCTATCACTGCTTTGACGCGGCGGCGCTACGACATATGAAACGCGGAGCCTACCTGATCAATGTCGGTCGAGGTTCGGTGGTCGACGAACACGCGGTAGCTCATAGCCTGAGCACAGGCCATCTGGCCGGTTACGCGGCCGATGTGTTCGAACTGGAAGATCAGTCGCTGGCCAAGCGACCGCTGCACATCGCGGCTGGGCTGCTAGAGCGCGAACGGCGAACCGTGTTCACGCCGCACCTGGGCTCGGCGACAACCGATGCGAGACGACAGATCGAACTGGCGGCGGCGGCCAATCTTCTGGCAGTGCTCCGTGGCGAAACGCCGCCTGGGGCGGTGAATCAGTTAGAAAACGTCACGAACGAGAAGAAGGTTTTGTAACACTTCAGCCGAGCAGAATAGAGTTTGAGGGCTTGGGAGAAATCCGAAGCACGAAATCCGAAACAAATCAGAAGGACCAAAGCACGAATGCTCTAAACCGATGCGTGACCAGCATGTTTTGGTCATTTCCGGTTTTGAATTTCACGCTTTGTTTCGGATTTCGGATTTTCCCCTGCCCCTGCTGCACTCGGCTGAAATGTTACAAGGTTTTTAGTGGTAGGTGAAACGCGCTAGCGCGTTCCCTCCACCCTCCACCCTAAACCTTCAACCGCGTATCCCAAATTCTTGCCCGGTCAACCGCTCGTAGGCTTCGATATACTTTGCCCGAGTTTTGGTCACCACGTCGTCAGGCAGGGCAGGGGGCTCGCTGTTTTTGTCCCAGCCAGTGCCGCTCAGATGGTCGCGGACAAATTGCTTGTCGAACGACGGTTGGGCTTGGCCTGGCTGGTATTGGTCGGCCGGCCAGAACCGTGAGCTGTCAGGCGTGAGCACCTCGTCGATCAAGATCAATTCGTCGTCAACCTGGCCGAATTCGAACTTGGTATCGGCAATGATGATCCCCCGTGAGGCCGCATGCTCGCAGGCACGCAGATAGATGTCGATGCTCCGCCGGCGAAGCTGTTCGGCTTTTTCTGGGCCACAAATTTCGATCATCTGCTCAAACAAAATGTTTTCATCGTGCTCGCCCACTTGGGCCTTAGTGGCCGGCGTGAAGATCGGCTCAGGCAGCTTGTCGCACTCTTTCAGCCCCGCAGGCAACTGCACGCCACAAACGGCTCCAGTCCGTTGATAGTCTTTCCAACCCGACCCAACCAGATAGCCTCGCACCACGCACTCGACCGGCACGACTTCGGTTTTGCGAACCAAAATTGTACGACCGGCCAGCGACCCGCGATCGACCCCGACCGGCAAGTCGATCCGGTTCACGTCGGTCTCAAGCAGATGGTTCGGTTCTTTGAGACGATCGAACCAAAAGTTGCTGATTTGGGTGAGGACTCGGCCCTTGTCGGGAATCCCCGTCGGACAGATCCAATCAAAGGCGCTGATCCGATCAGTGCTGACCAACAGCAACGTATCGCCCAGGTCGTAAATGTCGCGCACTTTACCACGCCGGACTGGCAAATCTTCCAGAGACGTTTGTAACACCACATTCGACGACATAGGAAACTACTCCACTCTCTCGCAAAGAATCGGCCTAACCAAGTCAGCTAAAGCAAGTTGCTTTTTACTGTGGCGGACGACACCTAGTCTTCACCGGGACTTCTCGACGAAACATCACCACGCATTTTGGTAATTTGCTCTAGGTGAGTATATCAACTTCCAGGGCTGGTCGCCTAGGACTCTCGAAGGCCGAAACAAGATGCCTGCAAATCGCGTCAATTCCACAAAAGCAGCGGTCGGTGACCGCTCGCGAAGCAGAAAAACCCAGCCGTTTCGCGCTTCGACCACCGACCACTGTTTTTTCGAAAGAGACGCGATTTGCAGCCGCCCTGGAGTGACGCCGCTTGAACGTCTATGCTGGCCACGCTAGACTTTTGAAGTGTTTGAGTTGAATCAAGGTTCTTTGAGCTTAAGATCCGGCCGCACCGTTCTCTTGTCCCCTCTAGCTGCCGATCTACTGACTACGAGTTGCGTTAGGATCTTCCGATGGGTTGGATGCGGTTTCAAGTCTCTCAGCGACACCGCATCGTCGACGACACCTTGAGCCAGGTTTACATGTGTGGGCTGGACGAGGTTCCTTGGCGCACCAAGGCCTCGTGGGACGACGACCAGTTGGTGGTTGAACGGTTTGAGAACGACTCAGGCAACCTACACATCCCCTGGGAGACGGACAGTCTAGGCAACCTGGCCTTATCGACCGGGTGTCTGATGGAGCGTGACCGGCCATACCAACTCGAAGTCGAACTAGCCCGCGGCACCCTGCATACCCTGCGCAATCAGTTGGCCGCCTGGCAGCTGGCCGGCTTGGTGGCGCCCAACTCGATTACCCAACAGTTGCGTCAGGCGACTCAATTGTTTTCGCAAGCGGCCACCTCACAACACGATCCACCGCTAGCGGCTGAGACCGCCTGTGAGGCAATCGAAGCCACGCTGGAAACGATTGATGACCTGAGCGTTAGTTATGTTCAACAGGCAATCGCCGTGCGTTCTCGCCAGTCGGCCCCGCTCCCCACGCTGCTCGGTGTCAATCTTGGTCTCCGGCCTTTGCAACAGTCGGCCGCCGAACAAGTGGCCGAAACCTTCAACACGGCAGTGGTCCCTTTTCCCTGGCGAAAAATTGAAGTCGGCGAAGGCCAGCAGGACTTCGAGCCGGTGGACCAGCAGTTGGCCTGGTGCACCGGTCGCGGCCTTCGGGTTTGTAGCGGGCCGTTATTGCAATTCGACTCAGACGGCTTTCCCGATTGGCTTTACCTGTGGGAAGGCGATTTTGAGAACTTGGTGACTTTTGCCGTCGAACATGTTCAAAGCTTGGTGCGCCGCTACCGCAATCAAGTGCAGTTGTGGCAAGTCGCTGGCCGCGTGAACCGCGACCAGTTGTTGTCGCTCACCGAGGAACAGCGGCTCCGGATGGTCGTCCACGCGATCGAAGCGGTGCGTCGCGAGGATTCACGAACCCCGATCGTGGTCAGTTTCGATCAGCCCTGGGGAGAATACCTGGGCCAAGCAGAGCACGATTTGCCGCCGTGGCAATTTGCCGACGCGTTGGTTCGGGCCGACTTGGGCATTTCGGGATTAGGGTTGGAAATCAACGCCGGCTATCATCCCCAAGGTTCCTGGCACCGGCATCCGCTCGACTACAGTCGTCTGCTTGACCGTTGGAGCATGCTAGGGCTGCCGCTGCTGTTGAGCGTCACCACGCCCAGCGGCACTGGCGACGATGCCCGTGCGACGTCGCCGGCGCGCCCGCTGGCCACGGACGCCACGCCGCAAACCCAGCAAGCCTGGGCCGAACGGTACCTGCCCCTGATGTTGGCTAAGAACTGCGTGCAAGTTTTGGTTTGGAATCAACTGCAAGACGCCGAGAAGCACGACTACCTGTTCGGTGGACTGATCGACCTGAGCGGCGACTGCAAACCGGCCATGGAAACGCTTGGCCAGTTAAAAGCGAAGTATTTGAATTGAGTTTCAGTAGTTCCAAAAAACTGGAATCTGGAAACCACTATTTTTCAGGGAAATGTAAAAAACAGGTGTTTCGCGAGCGGCCACCGGCCGCTGCTACTGAT
>JANQPJ010000118.1 GCA_028289525.1 Pirellulales bacterium | reverse complement strand
CGACAGCGATTAACGTCGGTGACTATTTAATTGGCCTGGGCTACCGGCTCGCAAGCAAAGACCGCGAAACGCTCGGCGGAACCACGGCGGCCGAGATTCTCTCGACGTTGGCCGACGCCCATCTTCGGCTGTCCGCAGGGCAGGGGGCCGAGTTGGCGTGGCGCGAGCAGGCCGACAAATCGCTCGCGCCGCTCGACGCCTTGAAAATCTATGCGTTGAAAACCGCGCCGGCGTTCGAAGCGGCCCTACTGGTCGGCGCTCGCCTGGCCGGTGAAGTCGAATCATATCGCCCAGGGTTCCGCAAATTTGCCCAACACCTGGGCATTGCCTTTCAGATTCTCAACGACTTGAAAGATTGGCAGCCGGACAGCGACAACAAGCTCGACGTAGGCAGCGACCTGTTGGGCGCTCGGCCCACGGTGTTGTGGGCTTTGGCGCTGGAACATTTGGGGCCCGACCGAGAGCACGAATTGCGAGATTTGGCAACCGGTGCGATGCCGGCCCCCGAAGCGATCGGTCAAGCACGCGAAATTTACCAAGCCGCTCAGGTATTCGACAAAGCCCGACGGCTGGTCGACAAATACCAAGCCCGAGCCGAGGCGATTGCTGCCGAAATCGAGCCGGTCGAACTGCAACGTTTGTTATACTATCTGGTGGAAACGGTGCTTGAGCGTCCGGCTGAGCCAAGCCCCGCGCTGGTCACGCCGAGCATCCCGGCGGAGTTATCGGTCAATGCGGGGACGTCTTAGACACAGGGTTCCCGGCGACGCGTCGCGTCGCGGCTAGTGTCGAAGAAGTGTTGCGCGTATGAATACTTCCTCTGCGAGAAATATCGCACTTTGCACAAAAACCGATTCTGCGTTCGTGAAAAAACTAGCCGCGACGCGACGCGTCGCCGGGAACCTAGAGCCAACCTCGGACCACCATGAGCCTCTCTGCCCACCCCGATCTTGAAAGCCTGGCCGGGCTGTTTTATCCCTCGGCCACCGAGCTAGGTCGGTTCGAACCGGTCGCTCCTCAGGCAATGCCGACCGACAGCCGGCAACTGCTGGCCCATACTAATCATATGACGGTCGCCGTCGAAGGGTTTCACGAGTCGCCTGTCGATGTCGAGGTGCTCGCCAAACAGACGACCAGAGAGCATTATGCTCGCAAGATCTTGCTCCGCCGGCAAACCGATCAGGCGGTCGTCCAATTTGGCATCATGCGGGTAAACCTGCGTTATCTATCGCCAGCGGTCCAAGACGAGATTCGGGCCGAAGCGACGCCGCTGGGGCGGATTTTGATTGCCCACCAATTGTTGCGCGACGTCGAGCTGTTTGCCCTCTGGAAAGTCGTGCCGGGGGACGAACTGTGTGAATGCTTTGGCCTGGCCAGCGGCGAAGCGACCTATGGCCGCACAGCGCTCATTCACGTGGCGCATGAACCAGCGGTCGAACTTTTGGAGATTATCACTCCCTAATGAACGTTCAACCGCTGGCTTCCGAATACGATTGCCTGGTGATTGGCGGTGGACCGGCCGGTTCGACCGTTGCAGCGCTGGTTGCCCAGGCAGGCTATTCCGTGTTGGTGGCCGAACGCGAAACGTTTCCTCGCTTTCACGTCGGCGAATCGTTGATGCCGGAAACCTATTGGGTCTTCAAACGCTTGGGCGTGCTGGAGCAGATGCGCGATAGCCTGTTCGTCAAGAAAGTGAGCGTGCAGTTCGTCGGTCGCTCTGGCCAAGCGTCGCAGCCGTTTTTTTTCGACGAACATGATCCGCGGGAATGCTCGACCACCTGGCAGGTAGAACGGGCCGCGTTCGACAAGCTGCTATTGGACAACGCGGCCGCTCGAGGCGCTGACTGTCGCGAGGCCACTCGGGTGCTCGAAGTGCTGTTCGATGGCAACCGAGCGCATGGAGCCCAACTGCAAACCAGCGACGGCCGCCGGCAGTCGGTGCAGGCCAAGGTCGTGGTCGACGCCAGTGGGCAACAAGCCCTGCTGGCCAACGCCCTGGGGTTGAAACGAATCCATCCCCAATTGAAAAAAGCGGCCGTCTGGTCCTACTACCAGGGTGCCATGCGCGAATCGGGCAAGCACGGCGGAGCGACCGTGATCTTGCAAAACCGCTCCGGCCAGGCTTGGTTTTGGTACATTCCGCTTTCCAATGGTGTGACCAGTGTAGGCGTGGTGCGCGACCGAGACGCGTTGCTGCGCAGCGGCGAATCGCCTGCGGAAATTTTTGCCCGAGAACTGGCCGATTGCCCGGCACTTGAACAACGCCTGGCCGGCGCTACGCGAACCGACGACTTTCATGTCGCCAAGGAGTTTTCCTACGACACACGCCAATCGGCCGGTGACGGCTGGGTGCTGGTCGGCGACGCTTGGGGGTTTATCGACCCGATCTACTCCTCTGGCGTCTACTTTGCATTGAAGTCAGGCGAGTTGGCCGCCGATGCGATAGTGGCTGCCTTGGCCGATGGCGAAACGACCGCCGCGCGATTGGGCAGTTGGCTGGAAGGATTTCAGCAAGGCACCAGTTGGATTCGCCGCTTGGTCGATGCCTACTACGACGAGCAGTTCAGCTTCGGACGTTTTATGCGCGATCATCCGGAGCAACTCGGCTCGCTTACCAACCTGTTGATTGGACGCATCTTCCATCCCCAGGCTGGCGAAATTTTTGCCGCGATGGATTCAGAATCCTAAGCGTGGCTGAACACGTTGATCCAGAGATCTTTGTCACGTAGATTAGTCGATGAAGCCTGAAGCGCCAGCGAAGGAATTGGTAGCTGAAAGCGTAGGAGCACTTCAAAAAATTCCTTCGCTGGCGCTTCAGGCTTCAGAAAAAACGCTTTCTCGTGTGAAATTTTCTTATGAACCGAGTCCTCTGGTTGTTGATTCTCGCGCTTCTCGTGCTGCACCAGGACAACTGGCTGTGGCATGACGCGCGACTGGTAGGAGGAATTGTCCCGGTGACGCTGGCCTATCATGCCATGATCTCGCTCGCCGCCGGGGCAGTTTGGTGGTTTGCCGTGCGGTACTGCTGGCCGGTCGATGAGACGGAAAGCGAGACCGCGGCATGACTCAACTAATCATCATTGCGATTTACCTGACCTTGCTGCTCGGGCTGGGTCTGCTGGCCGGCCGCTCGTTTCGCGGCACTTCGCAAGACTACATGTTGGCCAGCCACTCGATCGGTCCGTTTCTACTGCTGATGTCGCTGTTCGGCACCACCATGACCGCCTTCGCACTGGTTGGCTCGACCGGCGAAGCATACAAAGAAGGCGTCGGCGTCTATGGGATGCTCGCTTCGTCGAGTGGGATCATCCATTCGCTCTGTTTTCTGGTGCTCGGAGTGAAACTGTGGGGTTTTGGACGCCGGTATGGCTATAGCACCCAAATCGAGTTCTTCCGCGACCGTTTGGCCACCGACGGCATTGGGTATTTGTTGTTTCCCATCCTGGTCGGGCTGATTATCCCTTACTTGTTGATCGGCGTGATGGCTGGCGGCACGGTGATCAACAAGGTCACTCTGGGGGCACTGCCGGAACTGTTCGCCGGCTCAGGCGGCGGCGTGCCGAAGGCACTCGGCTCGCTGGTCGTGTGCGTGGTGGTGTTGCTCTATGTCTTTTTTGGCGGCATGCGCGGCACGGCTTGGGCTAACACGTTTCAAACCTTGGTCTTTATGATCCTGGGCATGGTCACGTTTGGCGTGATCGCCAATACCTTGGGCGAACGGGCAATCGTCGCCCAACACCAAGGGCAAGGACATTCGGAAGGCGAAGCCCAGGCGGCCGCCAGCGAGGCCAGCCTGCTGGAGAAAATGGCGGCCGCCAGCGCACAGATTCCCGAAGAGAAACGTACTCGAAGTGGGCTCTCGAAGCTCAAGTTTTTCACTTACCTGTTGGTCCCGCTGTCGGTCGGCATGTTTCCCCATCTGTTCCAACATTGGCTCACCGCGCGGAGCGCCGGCTCGTTCAAGCTGGCCGTGGTGGCCCATCCGCTCTGCATCATGATCGTTTGGGTGCCCTGCGTGATGATCGGTGCCTGGGCCACGACGGGGCTGATCGCCATTCCGGCGCCGGTCGACCAAAACCCGAATGCCGTGTTGCCGTTTATTGTCGGCAAAGTGGCCGGTCCGGTGTTGGGCGGCCTGCTGACCGCTGGCATTCTGGCGGCGATTATGTCGTCGCTCGACAGTCAGTTCTTGGCCATCGGCACCATGTTTACCAAGGACGTGGTCTTGCACCGTTTTGCCGACGATCATTTTAGCCAGCGAGCCCAAGTGATCATGGCCCGGCTGTTTATCGTGGCGATCGTGGCGGTGACTTATGGCCTGAGTTTGTTCGAGCCGCGCCGCGTGTTTACCCTGGGCGTGTGGTGTTTCTCTGGTTTTTCGAGCCTATTTCCGCTGGTTTTCGCATCGCTCTATTGGCGCCGTTTGACGGCCGCCGGGGCGTATGCCTCGGTAACGGCGGCGGCCGTGAGTTGGTCGATGTTGTTTTGGCAGTCGGATTTTGCCGCCCAGGCAGACTATTCGTTTGAGCTGACCGTGCTGGGAACGACTTATGAAATGATGCCGGTGGCCGCGATGTTTGCCTGTTCGTCGTTGGCCTTGGTCTTGGTTTCGCTGGTAACCAAGCCGCCAGGGGAATCGACTTTGGCTAAGTTTTTTGATTGCTAACTGGACAGCGCCACTTTCGATGACAATACAAGGCGCGACGCGCAAGCGAGGGAATATGTTACGCTTAAACTCCCTCGCTTGCGCGTCGGGCTTGTATTGTCGTTTTTCTACACCAAAGTGGCGCTGTCCAGCTAAGCTTTGTCCCAAAACGCGTCGTCAATCCATGTCGATTTAAAGCCTGAAGCGCCAGCGAAGGAATTGGTAGCTGAGAACGCAAAAGCATCTCAAAAATTCCTTCGCTGGCGCTTCAGGCTTTAAATTTTGTGATGAAAACCGGTTTTGAGACCATGAGGCAAAACCCGGTGCATTTCTGCAGGAACACTACGCATTGCCGTTGAAAATCGCCATCGTCGCCGCCGGGGCCGCCGGCATGTATTGTGGGTCGTGCTTGCACGATAACACGCTGGCCCAGGCACTACACGAAGCCGGTGATGAAGTGACGCTGGTGCCTACGTATACTCCGCTGCGCACCGACGAACCGAACGCCAGCGTCGATCGCGTATTTTTGGGCGGGATCAACGTCTTCTTGCAACAGCACTCGGCCTTGTTTCGCCATACGCCCACCTGGCTCGATGCGGTTTGGGATCGGCCAGCCTTGCTGCGCCAAGTGTCGCGTCTGGCGTCGGCCACCGCGCCAGAAAAGCTGGGGCCGTTGACCGTTTCCATGCTGCAAGGCGAACAAGGCCGGCAGCGCAAATCGCTGCGAACGTTGGTCGATTGGCTCGCCCACGAGGTGCGGCCCGAGATTGTCCACTTGTCGAACGTGATGTTGCTGGGGTTTGCTCGGCCGTTGCGCGAGGCGCTCGGCGTGCCGGTTGTTTGCTCATTGGCCGGAGAAGACGTCTTTTTAGAAAAACTGCCAGCGCCGCATTACGATCAGGTTCGAGCATTACTGCGCGAGCGAGCCTGCGACGTCGATCGGTTGATCGCGCTGAACGAGTACTTTGCCGGATTCATGGCCGAGTATCTGGCCGTCGATCGGGCTCGCATCTGTGTCGTTCCACATGGGCTGCGGCTCGATGGCCATTTGGAGCACTCCCGGCGCACCCCGCCCTCGAAACCCATCATCGGCTACCTGGCTCGTATCTGCCCTGACAAGGGCCTGCACCTGTTGGCCGAAGCGTTCATTCGCCTAGCCCAACAACCAGAATGGGCCGAGCTGGAACTGCACGTGGCCGGCTATCTGGGTTCAGAACATCGCAGCTATCTGGACACCATCGGTCGCCAAGTGGCGACGGCCGGTCTGACCGCTCGCTTTCAGGTGGTAGGCGAACTCGATCGGGCGGCCAAAATCGCCTTTCTACAATCGCTGTCGGTCTTGAGCGTTCCGACCGTTTACCGAGAGAGCAAAGGGCTTCCGGTCCTTGAAGCCTGGGCAAACGCGGTGCCGGTGGTGGTGCCTGACCATGGAGCGTTCTCCGAATTGCTCGCCGACACCCAGGCAGGCTTGCTCTGTGAAGCCGAGAATGTCGACTCGCTGAGCGCCCGGCTGGCCGAACTTCTGGCCGATCCGTCGCTGGCAACCGCCTGTGGACGCCGAGGGCACGCGGCGGTTCGCGAGCGGTATCGAGCGGATGTGATGGCCCGACAGACTCAGACAGTGTATCGGGAGCTGCTTGAAGCCTGAAGCGCCAGCGGAGGAAAATTCCTGGCAAACGATTCCTTCGCTAGCGTTTTAGGCTTCAAATTTTGTGATGAAGCTCGCTTTGAACTCAAAAATCGCTGAAAAACTTCATTTTCATCCCAACGTGGCTCCTCTCGCCTTGCGTTCGGGGCGAACATCGCTAGAATTCTAGGTTTACTACCACCAAGATACTCATTTCTGTGGCGCAACCAGCGTCCTATAGACACATCTCGTTCGAGGAAGATTTGTATGGCTTTTCGTGGAGGCGCACGTCGCAGCGGACCGGGCAATCGTAAAAAAAAGACTGCCCGCAAGGTGAAGAAGAAGGATCCGTTGTTCGTCGAAGGCGAACGCCCACGTCCGATGTACGTGGATTACAAGAACTTAGACCTGCTGAACAAGCTTACGAACCGGCACGGTCGGATTGTGGGCCGTCGTAAAACTGGCTGCAGTGCAGTGAGCCAGCACGCAGTGACCCAAGCGATCAAGCGGGCACGCTACATGGCGCTGATGCCCTACGTCGGCGACTAGACCAACTTTCAGGTTTGTGTAGCGATGTTTCGTCGAGAAACATCGGAAAAACCAGAGTCACGACCGCTATAGTCCCGTGCAACTTGCACTAAACGACCTGTGACCACTCCCTTTCAGATCACCCGACGTGTCGAATTTCACGACACCGACCAAGCGGGGATCATGCATTTCACCGGCTACTTTCGTTTGATGGAAGCGGCCGAACATGCCTTTCTACGCCAACATGGCCTCAACGTGTTCATGGAGGACGCGACCGGCAAAATCAGTTGGCCGCGCGTCTCGGCGTCATGCGATTTTCGCGCCCCGGGAAAATTCTCCGACGAGCTGGCGATCCAGGTCACACTCGACCAGTTGGGCGAGAGCAGCGTCACCTATCGGTTCGAAGTTTTTCGCGATCAAGACCTGCTAGCCACCGGAAGCATGACGAGCGTTTGCTGCCGGCTGTCAGACTCCGAACCCCCGCAGTCGATTCCGATTCCTGAACCGATTCGCGCCAAGCTCTCCGCTCCCTAGTCCCCCCCGAGGCTCACCGGCATGGCCTCTTATCTCGAGCAGCTGATGCTCCGCCTGGCGACCGGCGCAGGCAACTTGCCTGACGAGCAACGAACTCGCCATGCTCAGTTTTTGCGCGATTGCCAACACGACGATGGCGGCTTTGGCGGTCGCGAAGGAGGTAGCGATTTGTATTACACCAGCTTTGCCTTGCGAGGCTTGGCAATCCTCGGCGAACTCCACGGCCCAGTGGCCGAGGCAGCCGGCAGTTACCTTCGCAGCCAACTTACCGCGCAGACAACGATGCTCGATTTCGTCTCTCTGATTTACAGCGGACGGCTGCTAGAAACCTTGACCGAAGTCAGGGTGTTTGCCGACAGTCGAGCCGACTGGCCCCGGCAAGCAGCCGCTCTGCTAGAAACCTTTCGCGCGGCCGACGGCGGTTATGCCAAATCGTCAGGCGCGAACGCCGGCAGCACCTATCACACGTTCTTGTTCTTGTTGTGCCAACAACTGCTCGACGTATCGCCAGTTGAACCGGAACGGTTGCAAGCATTTGCGACCGGCCGACAACGGGTCGATGGCGGGTTTGCCGAAACGACCGCTGGCCAACAGAGCGGGACCAACCCGACCGCCGCCGCGATCGGCACGCTTCGCATCCTGGACTGCCTTACCTCACCAGCCAGCGGTCGGGCGGCCAATTTTCTGCTTGGCATGCAAACCGACGAAGGTGGTCTGCGGGCAAATACTCGGATTCCCATTGCCGACTTGCTAAGCACGTTCACCGGCCTCCAAACTCTCTCCGACTTGGGAATCGCCGACCGTCTGGAGGCAGCTCAAATCGACCAGTTTGTCACCTCGCTAGAACGGCCTGACGGCGGTTTTCACGCGGCTCTCTGGGACGACGCCACCGATGTCGAATATACGTTCTACGGTCTCGGCACGTTGGCGCTGTTGGCGTCGACTGCTTAGTACAAGTTGCAAGGTTCTTCTTGCACCCTAGCCGCGACGAGACTTCGTCGCCGGGACGCTAGAGCGAGTCGCTCTTTACCATAGCGGACGCGACCTAATTTTCACCGGGGTTTCTTGACGAAACGTGGCTACGAATGATCCGAAATTGCTTTAGAGAAAGTCTGGAATCCAAATGATCTTGCAGAAAATCTGGCGACGAGGTCTCGTCGCGACAACAGAACTGCAAAGTCGTTGTTAGGGAAGAACAGCGGCCGGTAGCCGAAGCGCGAAACGAACCTTCAGGCAACCTTGCGAACAGCAAGCCGAGCACGCAACGCCGGCGGCAATTCCAATTCGGCCAAGCCTGGCTGGTCGCGAATGGCCGAGAGCACACAGTCAAGATGGTCAATCGGCCCCTGCGCCAGGTCGAGAAAAATCCACCGTTGGCCCTTCAACTCGCAGGCTCCCCCGCCACGGCCATCCAACCAATCTTGGCGAATCTGATAACCGAGCTGCTCGGCCGCTTGAATGGCCTGTTCCAGTAACTCAACCGTATGCATCCTAGCTCCTCCAAGCTTGCCAAGCTTCCATCCCGGCAGTGCCCTCCAGGCGTATGGCATAAGAAACCATTCCATTTTTCGCCTGATGTGTGGCGATTATATCGCCTTCGCCTTAAGCGTCCCAGGCGAGTTCGACGATACGTTGAAAGACGCTAACTCGCATTGAGCTAAGGAGTTGAGCTAAGACGGCCTGGCAAAAGAACCTCCTCGCGCAAGCTTAGCAAACGAGGCAGACTGGGTCGTCTTCGCATCATCACGATTCGTTTATCCGCAACCAAGAGAATTAGGAGTGCTGCACATGACCACGCAGGAATCTCACTCGGCAAGCCTGGAAGAGCAAATTGCGCTGCTCAAAGGCCAGTTGGTCGAGGCCCAGAAGATGACTGCGCTGGGCGAATTGGTCAGCACCACCACGCACGAATTCAACAACGTGCTGATGACGATTCTCAACTATGCCAAGCTTGGCTTGCGACAGCGGGACGATGCCGCCCGGGATAAGGCGTTTCAAAAAATTCTCGACGCGGCCCAACGGGCGAACACGATTACAAACAGCGTGCTCGGCATGGCTCGCAATCGCAGCCATGCGATGGAACCAACAGACTTGGCTCCATTGGTCGAAGAATCGTTGGTCTTATTGGAGCGCGAGCTTTCGAAGTATCGGGTATCGGTCGAAAAACAGTTTGAACAGGTGCCTGCGGCGCTGGCCTGTGGCAACCAGATTCAACAGGTACTTTTGAACCTGTTGATCAATGCCCGCCAGGCGATGCCAGACGGCGGTACCCTGGTCATCCGTCTGACGCACGACGCGGCTACCGGCACGGTCGACCTGATGATTCGCGACACCGGCTGTGGAATTCCGGCCGACAAGCTTCCAAAGATTTTCGACTCGTTCTATTCGACCAAAAGCGGCCCCGATGAAAGCGGCAAAGGCGGCACCGGCCTGGGGCTTTCAATGTGTCGCGAGATTATCGAAGGTCATCGTGGACGGATTCGCGTCGACAGCACCGTTGGCCGTGGTACCGCGTTCACGCTCAAACTTCCGGTCGCCAAGCCAGCTCCTAAAAAACCGGCGGCGGCACCGGTGCTGGGGATCCCAACTTCGACGGCCGACACAGCGCCCAAGGCTCAGCGCTAGCTAGATAACGCTTCCTCTCGTTTTCCTCTCGTTCCCAAGCTCTGCTTGGGGACACTCTGTTTTTTGAAGCTCTGCTTCGAGACACTTCGAGAAGCGTATGGCTCTTATCGAGAGAATACGCAAAAGGATGCTTTGGAAGCAGAGCTTCTTCGAAAAGCGTTCCCAAGCAGAGCTTGGGAACGAGGATTTGAAATACGCAATTCACTCGCTTGCGCTTCGTGCTTGTATTTTTCTCGTTCCCAAGCAGAGCTTGGGAACAAGGATTTAGAAGGAAATGATGCACTCTTGTGCCTTAGCCGCGATCACGACGCGTTAGAGCGCAGTAAAATCAATGACGACAAATTTTTCTCTAGCGCCCCGGCGACGAAGTCTCGTCGCGGCTAGGTCGCAAGAGCACATCGCTTGCAAACTGGTGGTTCTTTGCGCGGCTAGGGAACCCAGCCAAACCGGGCCGCGATCTCGCCTAGCATGACCTGTTCGAGCATCGGGTCGCGGCCTTGAGGGATCCAGGTGCGGCCTTCGATCTCGTCACGAACCGCCAATGCCGGCTCGCGATCGCGGCTACGTTGAGAATCGAACGCATTGTCGTTGCGAAACGTGGCCGATCCGCTGGTCGAACGCTCTGGCTGAGACATCGCTTCAAGCTGTTTCTCAACCTGCACTTCAACCAGATAACCGCCGTCGGCCGGCATCACTCTTAAGAATGCCTGCCGGCGGACCGTTTGCAAAGTGCTCTCTAGCCGATTGAACCTGCCGACCGAATCGCCTCGATGAGGTTCGAACAACGTGGCGCTGCCCTGAGGAAAAGTGTCGATCCGACCTTCGGTCAACACCTCGCCTAGCTGCTTCACTCGCTCTTCGCGATCGACGCGGAAGTAGTCGTCAACCACATCGACCAACTGGTCCCAGGCCAGGGGATGGTTGGCCACCGGGACGAAGATCGGGTTGGGCAATGCCTGCCCGACTGGGCCCAGCCCGGGAGAGTAGTATCCCGGCGCGTGGGGATAGTGGCAGCCAGTAACTGTCAGCAAGGTCGTTAAAACGATCGTTCGGTACATCAATCGCGGTCACATGGCTCATTAAAACGTTACACTTGATGCTCTGCGGCTCGCAGGGCAGGGCAGTGTGACGAAATGCCTGAAATCTGGCAAGATCGGCTTGATTTACCCAATTTATCGCTCACGGGGCAAGTTATTCCCCCCACGAAAGCCTGAAGCGCTAGCGAAGGAATCATGCCGACTTGTCAATGATTCCTTTGCTAGCGCTTCAGGCTTCAGAACTGATGCAAAAAACAGACTTTACCTCAGTGCTAGAGGGTGTGCCGCGTGCTCTAGGCTTTGTCCTAATTTTGTTCCTTATTCTTTGCTGGCAAGGAACTTTTTCTCCTCCGGCTACGTCTTAATAGATAGCAATGGCTTCCCGATTCTCACACACCCGTTCGAGGTGCTTCGCATGCCGGTATCGCAACTCCGACTTTCTACTCTGCTGTTTCACTCTCTGATGCTGGCTCTGCTGGCACTGCCATCCTCGGGGCTTGCCCAGGGCCTGTTGGTCGACATCGGCCCAGATCGTTCGATTCGGCTTCCCCGGCCATGGCCTCCTCATCGGCCCACCCCACAACCTGCGCCGCCGTCGAGCTATAAGATCAAATCGCTCACGGTCCATGCCAAGCTTCAAGGCCAAGTGGCCCAGGTTCAGGTAAGCCAATCGTTTGTCAATACTGGCAGCCGGCCGATGGAAGTTTGCTTTGTCTTTCCGCTGCCGTATGACGGGGCGGTTGATCGGTTGACGCTGTTGGTCGACGGCCAGGAATACCCGGCCCAGTTGCTCGACGCCACCAAGGCCAGAGCGATGTATGAGGAAATTGTGCGTAAGAACAAAGACCCGGCGCTCTTGGAATGGGTGGGATCTGGGTTGTTCAAGACGAGCGTATTTCCGGTCCCTGCTGGCGCCGAACGGACGGTGACGCTGCGTTATTCTCAGCTCTGTCGTAAGGACCAAGGTTTGACCGATTTTCTGTTTCCGCTCAGCACGGCCAAGTACACGTCGCAGCCGGTCGATCAGGTAGAAATCGAGTTGAGCATCGCCAGCCGTGACGAAATTAAAAACGTCTACAGCCCCACGCACGCGGTCGATGTCCGCCGGCCCGATGGGCACCATGCGACGGTGCGTTTTACAGCCGAAAAGCAGATTCCCGGTTCGGATTTTCGCTTGCTGTATGATGTTGGCCGCGACACGGTCGGCGCCAGCGTGTTAAGCTATCGGCCCACGGCGGACGAAGACGGCTATTTTTTGCTGCTGGCCAGTCCTAAGATCACCTCATCCGAGGCCGAACGTCCGGCCAAAACGGTCGTCTTCGTGGTCGACCGATCAGGCAGCATGAGCGGCAAGAAGATCGAACAGGCCAAAGGGGCTCTAAAATTCGTGCTCAACAATCTTCGCCCAGGCGATCTGTTCAACGTGATTGCCTACGACAGCGAGGTCGAGAGCTTTCGGCCTGAGCTGCAAAAATATGATGAGACCACCCGGCAAACGGCCCTCGGGTTTGTCGCTGGCATCCATGCCGGCGGCAGCACGAACATCGACGGGGCCCTAGCAGCCGCGCTCAGGCAACTCCAAGATACTAGCCGTCCGAGCTATGTCATCTTTCTAACCGATGGGCTGCCCACGGCCGGCGAAACCAACGAAGCGAAAATCGTGGCCCACACGAAACCGCTCAACCGCGTTCGGGCACGCCTGTTTACGTTTGGAGTTGGCTACGATGTGAACAGCCGGCTACTCGACAAGCTGGCCAGAGCCAATTTTGGCCAAAGCGAATATGTACGGCCTGATGAAGACATCGAAGCAGGCGTGAGCAAATTGTACAACCGCATCGGGGCTCCGGTGATGACCGAATTGGCAATCCGGTTCGAACTCGACGGACACACCAAGGCCGACGGTCCGGTAGTCGATCGGATCTATCCGCAAGGCGTTCACGATCTGTTTGCCGGCGAACAACTGGTGTTGGTCGGCCGGTATCGCCACTCAGGCCAGGCCAAGGTCAAGGTAACCGGCACAGTAGCCGACCAGCGGGAAACGTTTGACTTTCCGGCGTCGCTGGTCACCAAAAGTTCAGACCAGACGAATCGTTTTATTGAAAAACTGTGGGCGATGCGTCGCGTTGGCGAAATTCTCGACGAAATCGATTTGAAAGGAAAGAACGACGAATTGGTAAAAGAGCTGGTCACTCTGGCCACGAAACACGGCATCTTGACGCCGTACACCTCGTTCCTGGCCGATGAGAATAGCAACCATCGCGATGTGGCCAGTGCCCGAGCCCGGGCTTCGCGTGAACTCGAGGCACTCGACGCCGCCTCGGGACGGGATGGTTTTGCTCAGCGGAAGGGCAAAGCGGCCCTGCAACGGGCAGCCCAGGCCCCGTCTTCCTCGTTCGGCGGCAGCTTTTACTATTCTGCCCGAGAGGATAAGCGAGTCGCCGTACGGTCGATCCGTTCGCTTGGCGGCAAGACGTTCTTCCGACGCGCCGATCGTTGGGTCGATTCGGCGGTTCAAGCAGCGGACGAAAAACAGGCCCAAACGATTGCCCGCTTCAGCGACGAATATTTCGAGCTGATCGACCGTCATGGCCCCCACGCGGCCCGGCTGCTGGCGTTTGACGAGCCGGTGCTGTTGCGATTGGGCGAGGAGGTCTATTGGGTGAAATAGACGCAGGCTGGAAAAATGGTGTATTTTTCGACTTGCGAGCTAACTCATTTTGCCCCAAGGCGAAGTGTCCAGCATCCTTGGTCACTGATTTGGAACGGCTGAATCGCGACTTTCTACCAACTTTTACGGCGCTAGAGCAAATTACCAAAATGCGTGGTGGTGTTTCGTCGAGAAATCCCGGTGAAGACTAGGTGTCGTCCGCCACAGTCAAAAGCAACTTCAGTAGTTCCAAAAAACTGGAATCTGGAAACCACTATTTTTCAGGGAAATGTAAAAAACAGGTGTTTCGCGAGCGGCCACCGGCCGCTGCTACTGAT
>JANQPJ010000135.1 GCA_028289525.1 Pirellulales bacterium | reverse complement strand
ACAAGCCCGACGCGCAAGCGAGGGAATTTAGACGTAACGTATTCCCTCGCTTGCGCGTCGGGCTTGTATTGCACTCAAAAGTGGCGCTGTCCAGCTAGTACTTCGACTCATCGTCCGCAGGCTCTGCTTCGCGGGGCGGCAGTTGAGCCACCGTCAGACAGAAGCCGTCGAACGAGTGCATTGCGTTCACGAATTCGTCCAAGTCGGCTGGTTTTTTGATGTAGAAGCTTGCCTGCAACTCGTAAGCCCGAAGAATGTCGTCGGGATTGGCCGAAGTGGTTAACACCACGACTGGAATGGTCCGCAAATGCTCGTCGTTCTTGATATCCATCAAGACCGAAAAGCCATCTTTCTGCGGCAGGTTGAGATCGAGCAAGATGATGTCCGGTCGGGGAGCCTCGGTATACGGCTCTTCTCGACGAAGGTAGGCCATCGCCTCGACGCCGTTGGAAACCGACCGCAATTTGCTCGAAATCTTCCCCTCGCGCAGCGCTTCTCGTGCTAGTCGCACATCGGCCGGATTGTCCTCGACCAAGAGAATTTCGACCGCCTCGCGGCCATCCTGCGTCGCCATTGCGTTTGCCTATATCAACGCCAGCACCACGGCCACCAACGGTGGCGCAGCCCTGGCATGTTCCCCCGACTTTGTAGCCCCTCGCTACCTCCCCTTTTATACGAGATTCGCCCGCGCTGTCAAAGCACGAAACCAGTGAAATCCAGCGTTTCTCGATGAATCCCGGCGATGCGTCGCCAGGATTCCCCTTTAAAGCAAGTTGCTTTTTACCGTGGCGGACGACACCTAGTTTTCACCGGGATTTCTCGACGAGACATCACCACGCATTTTGGTAATTTGCTCTAGGCCGACGCGGTCGGCGGCGCGAGTGGTAATTCGACAAACACTCTGGCCCCCTGGCCTGGGCTCGATTCGATGGTCGCCTTGCCGCCAAACAGCCGAGCCCGTTCGCGGATGCCGCGAATCCCGAACCGGTCCTCAGAAACCTTATTCAAGTCAAATCCTACGCCCTGGTCTTGAACCTCGATAAACACGCGCTCGTCGATATGGGTTAGATTGACCGAAGCGGCATTCGCCTGACTGTGCCGCTTCACGTTCGTCAGGGCTTCCTGCACGATGCGAAACACCGTTCCTTCCAGCAATCTCGGTAAACGGTCGAATTGCACCTGATGCTCGAAGTGGATTTCGATGCCTCCCTTGGATTGCTCTTCGCCGACCAAGTAATTGATTGCCTGAATGATTCCCTGTTCGTCAATGATCAACGGCCGCAGTTCGCTAATCATCCGGCGTCCTTCGTCGATCGCCTTGTTCAGCAGTTCGCGCACCTGATCGAACTGGACTCGCGACTGCTCGGCCATCGACTGCAAACGGTAATCCAGCCCGTCGAGCATCATCTTGGCTCCGACCACATCTTGCACAAAGCCGTCGTGAATGTCGTAGGCCAACAGTTGCCGCTCTCGTTCCTGCAAGTCGAGCATTTTTCGCAACAAACGCTCGTTGTTGCGCAACTCTTCGGTATGTTGGCGAATCGCCTCGGCGGCCCGTTTGCGTTCCAGGGCGTAGCGGATCGACCGTTCGAGGACATTGGTCTCGACGTCGCCTTTGACCAAATAGTCTTGGGCCCCGGCCTGAACTGCCCGCAACCCGACTTCGTCGTCGCCCAGGCCGCTGAGCACCACGATCGGGATGCCTGGCTGGTGCTCGTGCAATTGCAAAAACGTTTCCAAGCCCTGGCTGTCCGGCAAGCCGGGATCGAGCAACACGGCGTCGAACGGCTCGGCGGCCAGCTTGGCGATCCCGGCTGCCAGCGTATCACAACTCTCTACCTGAAAGCTGGCGGTCTTGGCCACGCTCAACAAGGCTTCGATCAGCCGCGCATCGCCAGGATTGTCTTCAATCACGAGCACTCGAATTCGTTGGCTGGAAATCATGATGCATCTTCCTCAGGCATAGCGGTCTCGTCTGACGAAGCAGGAGATCTGCTCTCGAACACGGTAGACTGTGCTGGCGTTTTCTTGTTTGCTTTGGTGCCGGCGCCATCGACCGGCACCGCCGGCATGGTGAAATAGAACGTGGATCCTTTGCCCAATTGCGACTCAACCCAAATCCGTCCCCGCTGGCGTTCAACCACACGTTTACAAATCGCCAATCCAATTCCAGTGCCGGGATATTTATCGCGACCCTGCAGGCGTTTGAAAATCACAAAAATCTGTTCGCTATACTTGGGGTCCATCCCAATGCCATTGTCGGCGACCGAAAACAACCATTCATCGCCTTGTCGTTTCGCCGAGATTCGCACCTGAGGCGGATCTTCGCCGTGGAACTTGACCGCATTGCCAATCAGGTTTTGAAACACTTGGGCTAACTGCGAGCTGTCGGCCATCACCATCGGCAAGGGCTGGTAGACAATTTTCGCGCTGGTCGCTTTGATCGAGGCATTGAGATTGCGAATGGCCAACTCGACCAGCGTTTCACAGTTGGTCGGCTCAAACGGCTTGGCCTCGGATTCCACGCGCGAATAGGTCAACAGATCTTCGACCATGGCCTGGGACCGTTTGGCTCCATCGACGGCGAAGTCGATAAACTCATCAGCGTCGGAGTCGAGCATTCCCCGGTAGCGCCGTTTGAGCAACTGGCAATAGGTGCCGACCATCCGCAACGGCTCTTGCAAGTCGTGCGAGGCGATGTAGGCAAAATGCTGGAGTTCCAGGTTACTCCGTTCCAGTTCGGCGTTGGAACGCGACAGCTCGGA
>JANQPJ010000133.1 GCA_028289525.1 Pirellulales bacterium | reverse complement strand
GTAGCAGCGGCCGGTGGCCGCTCGCGAAACACCTGTTTTTTACATTTCCCTGAAAAATAGTGGTTTCCAGATTCCAGTTTTTTGGAACTACTGAATCTTTCAAACCCTAAACCGCCGGCGCCGCCTGGGTCGAGGTTTCTTCGCCTGCCTGCCACGTCATCCACAAATTCCACAGAAAACAGAGCAAACCGGCAAACATCGACAGCCCGGCCAACATCCGGGCGATCCAGAATGGTTGGGAGCCGTCGACCGAAACATCCCAAGGCAACAAGGCAGCCCAAAAATAACCTTGAAAAACTCCGGCCAAACCGAGGTCGATGGCCATCACCAACACGCCACTGGCCGACAACCAAAAATGCCATTCACAAAGTTTGGTGCTGTACCAATCACGTCCCAACAGCCGGGGGAACAGATAGGTCATCATGCCGAAGATCCACATGCTGAAGACTCCAAACATCACCAAGTGGGCATGACCGACGACCCAATCGGTAAAGTGAATCAGCTTTTGGAACGTCAGGGTTACCTGAAGCGCACACTGGGCACAGGTAATAAAGTAATAGAGCATGCCGCAGTAAAAATAGCGTACCGGCAAATTTTCGAACGCCTCGCGACCACGTCCCCAAATCGTTCCGATGAAGTTGATGATGACCGTGGTGACCACCAGCTCGACCGCGATGGTCGCGATCACCGCACCATATTGGAGGAACATCGGGATTGGAGTGTAGAGGAAGTGATGGATGCCGTTGAGCGGATAGAAGAAGGCCAGCCCCCAGAAACCGACCAGCGACAGACCATGACTCCAGATCGGCCGCTTGAGCAAGATAGGGACAAAGTAGTACATCAGTCCCCAGCCCAATGGCGTCACGAACAGGCCGACCAAGTCGTGGATGAATAGCCCGGCGATCGCACCGGCGCTGGTTCCAGCGACCGTGTATTCGCTCATCAGGTTGCCCATGGCATAGGTCAGAAATGTCCAGACAAAGGCCGCCATGAAATACCAGAGCGTCACATACATCGGGCCCTTCACGCGAGTGATCGGCACAAAAAAGTTGAACGCCACCAAAGCCAATCCGACCAGCGCCAACGGGTCGATCCAAAACGGGGTTTCACCCCATTCAAGCCCTTGGGCTCCCAGCGACATCGAGATGCCATATTCCTTGGCCAAATCGGCTACCCAGGGGGCCGTTTGCAGACTGGGCCCTAAGATAATCGCACCGGCCGTACACAGCACCACCACCTGCCAGGCGGCGAAGATGAAATAGGAAAGCTTGCGACTGGCAACCGGAAACAGGGTGAGCCGGGGAACGGCCCAATGCAGAGCGCCGAGAAACCCGTTGGCCAAAAAGCCATAGGCAATGGCGTTCGTATGCACCATCCGCCAGCGTCCGGGAGCCATTAGCTCGATGCCTGCGAACGGATTGTAATGGATTAACTGTAGGCCAACCAGAATGCCTCCCAGCATCGAAATCAACAGGTAAGTCAGTGCGGCGACAAAATACCACACGACCAGCCGTTCTTCGACCAACTGCTTGGCAGCAGGAAAGCGATCGGTTTCTCCGGAACTCATCATTTCGACTCCGATTGGGGCGAATAAGGCACGTAACGGCCCAATGGTTGTAGCAACGCCATCGTCCAGCCAAACACCAAATGGGTCAGGGCTCCGACGTACCACGGAATGCGCTCGACAATCCAGTTGCCGCCGAATAGCTGGGGCTGTAGCCAGGAAAGAATGAAGTAGAAGTTAACAACCCAGACCAGCATCCCCAAAACCGAGGCCATCACGAGTCGCGCGATCAAAGGCCGCCCAGGCACCAGTCGCGTCAACGCAATCTGAAAGGGAATCCCGAGCAACATACCGGTGCCCAGGTACAGGCAGCAACCAACGGCCAGCATGATGCCGCTGTCGATTTCAGGCGAAAGTGCCCGTTCGCCCAACGGAAAAGTCAGATAAACGCGAATCAATTCCAACGGATGCTGGTTGACGAGGAGTGATCCGATAATGTTCAGCAACAGGCTCGCGGCAGCCGCGACGGCTCCCATCATGAAGCCGGTGGTGGCGTGGTAGGCCAGATAATATTCATCGGCTTTCCACGTGCTGGAAACCGTGGCAAGCTCGCTTTCCAGCTCCGCCGCGCGTTCCCGCAGACGGGCTAGCTCCTCGAGTTTGCTGGCGCGATCGTCTTGGTCCATGGTTATTGCTCCGAGGCCTGATCTTCCGGAGGGGTCGGAATCGGGTTGCCCTCGACGATGCTCAAAATAAAGTGTGCTAGGTGCCAAGTTGTGTCTGGACTATCTTTCAAAGCATGCTCGAAGGCTGGCATCGGCGTGCCGTTAATGCCGGCATAGATGCGCCGATAGACGTCGATCGGCCGGCGTCCGCCGTGCAACATTCCAGCGGTCAAATCGGCCGCCTGAACAAAGTTCCCCCACACGTCCTTGCCAACGTTGGCTTGCGTTTGACCGCGACCGTCCTCGCCGTGGCACTTGGCACAACCTCGCGAGAGAAATGCCTGATGGCCTAGCCGGACCGTTTCGTCGGTCATGTCGGGCATTCGCGTAGCCGGCAAAACAATTTTAGTCCGAGGAACATTCCAAGACCGGAC
The DNA here is from genome assembly GCA_028289525.1 of Pirellulales bacterium. Classification (GTDB taxonomy): domain Bacteria; phylum Planctomycetota; class Planctomycetia; order Pirellulales; family JAGQOS01; genus JANQPJ01. Next base: position 428 of record JANQPJ010000133.1, on the reverse strand, counting down.
GATCCGATCGTAAAGGTCTTCGACAATCTCTTCGTCGACGTCGTCTTCTTCTTCCAGTTCGGCCTCGGCCTCTTGGATCAGCATATATTCCATCTCGCCTCGTTTCGAGAGTAGAATGACGTAATCGACTAGCGGCTGCATATCTTCATCTGGCAACCAGCGAAACGCCGGCATCGAGGTGCCGCGGGCACCGCGACGGATGATTCGCACCAAATCTTCACGCAACGGCTTAGCGCCTCGTTGCGTGGAGGTGAATTTAAAAATTCCGCGCCGGTAGTCGCGCGGCTTGGGGTTGAGATACGGGGCCGCCGGCCCATTTCCGTCACCGGTCACGCCATGACAGCCGGCACACCGTTGCCGATACACTTGACGCCCGTGCTCCAAGGTCCGCTGCCGGAGAACCGTTTCGGCGTCGGTCAACTCAACGT
>JANQPJ010000116.1 GCA_028289525.1 Pirellulales bacterium | reverse complement strand
TCTTAGGAGGAAATCGCCTTTTTCAGAGATCCTGTTTTCTGAACAAGGTCGCCCCTCCAGGAGAACTGCAAAGTCGTTTTTTCGGAAAAGCAGCGGTCGGTGACCGCTCGCGAAACGGCTAGATTTTCCTGTTTCGCGAGCGGTCACCGACCGCTGCTTTTTGCTCTAGATCCGACTTTGCAGTTCTCCTGGAGGGGCGACCTTGTTCAGAAAACAGGATCTCTGAAAAAGGCGATTTCCTCCTAAGAACGTGTTTGAGATGCGTTAGCGGCACGGCGCAAGCCGTCCGGCATTGCAGCCCGGCTCGATGCACTCACGCGGCCGGAGGGCTTGCGCCCTACCGCTACACTCAGGAAATTGGCATAGCTTGATACGGTTTTGAGACAAAAGCCTAGAGCGAGTCGCTCTTGACCGTAGCGGACGACACCTAGTTTTCGCCGAGGTTTTCGGACGAAATATGACTACGAATGATCCGAAATTGCTCTAGGTCGTGCCGTTTAAACGGCCGCGATCAATCGGTTCCCAGAGAATTCCCTCGCCTTTGCCGTCGCCTTTGAAGCGGATTAAGCGGCTCTTTTGGTTGCGATTCAGGCTCTTGATGGTGTCGTGCAGGCGTCGCTTGGGGTCGAGATCGGGGTGGCGAGGCAACGGGTCGTCGATCCTAGGGGGCCAGCCTTCTTCTTCAAAGGCCGTGAGAATCCGCTCTTGATTGGGCGAAGGCAGCTTGAACTGTTTTACGATTTGCGACTGGTAGTAAAACTCCTGGCGATCGACATCCCACTTCGGACTCGATTGATCGAGCAGCACCTCGGCAATCCCGCCGTTTGCGGCGCTTGAGCCATTCAGGCTGTTGGTGATCATCTGGTGCAGCGTATACGGCTCATGACCGTTGTTGCCGTGAGAGAGGGCGTGCAAACGGTCTACTCCGTCACGCTGCAACATCGGGTCAATCGACCCGTTCAAGAGACGAAGGTTCAAGTCGGTCTGGGTATGGTGATGGACCAGTTGTTCAGCAAATTCGATCCCGGCATCAGTCAGTACAAAACAGCTTCGCCGGCTAAAGATTAGCCCACGCGATTCGCGGAAATCGCGCACTTCTTTACCAATCGGGGTCACGTCAAGCACTTGCGTCAGGTAGCCCTTGCAAAGTAGCCAGCGAAAATCGCTGTTCGACATGCCCCGCTTGCGCAGCGTGGCAATCTCAACCGCGAAGTCGGTCAATGGCCGGTCCGTATCTTGGGCATAACGCGAAGCTTGTAGCAGGTGAATCAGCCCGTGTTCAACCGGCTGAGAGATTCCCAGGAAGGCTTCCGATTGCGATTCATAGCTGGGGTGATCGGTAGTAGCCATGGCAGCACTTCCCGTTTGCTCGAGGGAGAATTTGCAGTTGGTGTGGAACTTCGCCAGCAAGTCTAGTTTTAAGACTGGAGCTAGCGTTTTGATGGGGACTGGTTGCCAAGTTTCATGACTCTGGCCTGCCCTCTAGGTGGTCATGATTTCACCACAAATACTGCATCATACTTTAATAAAGCCCTTATTCGACGTCAACGGTTTATAGCCCCTAATCTTCTTTTTGTGCTTTGTTTTAATATTCTATTCATTTGGCGCTTTTGGCGTGGCGGTTTTCAGCCGCCTTGGCCTGTGGAAGGGAGGGCTCCTCGAGATTCTGGGGGGTTGACCTTCCTGAGGGGCTGCGACTTCAGCTTATTCGCAGGCAATCGCCGATGGGCAAGGCGAGATTTTCGGCACAATCGGAAAAACCCGCAAGTTTGCCCCAGCTTATCTCGATAAATACGCCTAGAGCGTGTTGCTCAGAGCCATGCGCTGGCGTTTTAGCCGATTTTTGGTGAAAACGCCGGCACATCGTGGTCAGCCTGCTGCAGTCCGATTTGTGCGGAAGATCCAGCGAGGGGTGAATGTCATGCTTTCCAGCACCAAACCAGTCTTGTTCGGGCTTATCCTGACGGCCTTGGCGGCCGGCACAGGCTGCACGTCGATAGGCCCTCAACTAGGGCCTTTTGCTTTTCCGATTCCGGTAAGCCCTTATTTTCAAGAAAACCAGGAAGACAAGCACTGGGAACAGGAGCGCTACAATCGAGTGCCAATCTTGGGGCCGCTGACCTCGGGTGGGCCGGCGATTGCTCTCGATCCGCCGAGCGACGACGAGGTGATGCGGGCTTTGGAGCGTGCTCATCCGCTCGAGGGTGGATTGCCGATGCTCTATGAGACTCAGCGCAACAACGTTCGCATTGTGAAAGAGAAGATTGCCGACTACGTCGATCCGCCTCGGGTATATCCATTGATCGGGCCGGCTCAACTGCATCACGCTCATTATAAATGCACGGTCTACTATTCCGATGTTCGCAGAATTGGTTGGCCGGTGCCGTATACCACGCGTGACGAAGACTCGGTCGAAGTGGTGTACATCGACCACAACCATTTGCACATGGTCGGGAACCTCGATCCTGGAGCAAGCAGCAACTACTAAAGCAAGTTGCTTTTTACCATAGCGGACGTGACTTATGTTTTCGCCGACGTTTCGCGCTTTGGCCACCGGTCGCTGTTAAGAATCGCAGCAGAAATTCGGAACGACTGAAACTAGTAAAAGCAACACAGGATCGCGGAATTGCGCTATGCGGTGCTCGTCATTGTTGTTACAGCCGGTTGCCACGTTTCTGCTGGCCATCGCGTTTTCGTCGCCGGCATGGGGCGGAGCGGCCGAAGATCAATACGCCGTGGGGGCCGGGCATTATGCCCAGCAACGGTGGGATTTGGCGGCTGAAGGGTTTCGCGAGTTCTTGCGTGGTTGGGCCGGCCACGAACTGGCCGATCGGGTTCACTTTTTCCTAGGCGAAACCTTGGTCCAGCAGAAGGACTATCCGGCTGCGGCCGAGCAGTACCGCCTGCTCGTCGAGCGGCACCCAGGCAGCCAATACGTCCGAAGGGCGTTGTTTCGCCTGGGCGAGTCGGCCTACTTGCTTGGCGACTATCCTCAGGCTGGCAAGTATCTCGAAAGTTACACGGCTCAGTATCCCGATGGTCCGCTGGGAGCCTTGGCCAACTATTATCTAGGCGAAGTAGCACTGGCCGCCGGTGAGCATCAACAGGCTGCTCGCCGTTTGACCCATGCGCTCCAGCAATTGCCCCCTGGCCCCCGTCGTCAGGCATGCCAGTTGAGCTTAGCCCGATGCCAGATTCAGCAAGGCCAGGGCTCGGCAGCTCGCAAGCTTCTGGCGTCGGTCGCCGAGGATGCCCAAGAGACGTTGGCCGATCAGGCGGCGTTTCGGCTGGGGTTGCTCGAATATCGCCAAGGACGTTACGAGGATGCTCTAAAGGCTTGGCGCGAATTTGAACAGCGGTTTCCCGACAGTTCGCTCACCGCCAGGGTCGTATTGGGCCGTGGTTGGGCACTCGATCGTCTGGAGCGTTTTGAGCAAGCCGTGGCCGAATTGAAGAGCATTGCCGGCAACCCGACGCTGGGTGTCGAAGCCAGTTATTGGCAGGCAATGATCGAGCGCAAACAGCAGCATTGGGCCCAGGCAGCCGAAACGCTGCTGGCCATCCGTCCGGCCGATTCGCATCGGTTGGCCGCGACGATTCATTTTCACGCGGCCGACAGTTTGCTGCGAGCAGGCGACTATCAGCCTGCCGAGAAGCAATTCCATCTCGTGGCCCAATTGTTCGGGCAGTCGAAATGGGCCGCCGAAAGCCGTTTTAGCCTGATTTTGGTGGCCGCTCAGCAAGACGACCACAACGAAGTCGTCCATGTGGCCAGCGAATTTATCAAACACCATCCCGAACAACCACGCGCGCCAGAGGCCGAACGCCGCCGGGCCTCGGCATTGATGGCGCTCACTCGCTACGACAAGGCAAGCGAAGCATTTCAGCGTTATATTGCTCAGGCACCCAAGGCACGCGATGCCAGGATCGCTCGAGGGCAGTTGGCCATTTGTCTAGTGCGGTGTGACCGCGACGACGAGGCCGAGCAGGTTTACCAGGAATTTTGCCAGCACTGTTCCGATCCCCAGTTGCTGCTGTCGACCACCAGCCATTTGGCCGAGGCGGCTTATGCCCGCGGTGATTATCCCTGGGCCAACGCGCTCTACCAACGGATGTCGGAAACGGACGTAGTGCCTGAGCTTCAGGTAAAGGGGTTTGCTGGCCTGGCTTGGACGAAACTGAAAATGTCGCATCCGCGTCGGGCGGCTGAGTTGTTTGGCCAGTTGGTCGAGCGGTTTCCTGACAGCCAGTTTGCCGCCGAGGCGCTGTTTGTACGCGGCCAAATCTTCGAGCAGCTTGGCGAACAAGATCCCGCCTTGGCGATGTATCACCGGCTGATTGCCGAGTATGCCGATAGTGAGTTGGTGCCCAGGGCTCTTTTGCGAGCTGGGAATCTACACGATTCATTGAAGCAAAACGAGCAGGCGTCCCAGTATTTCGCGCGGCTTGTTCAGGATTATCCCGACTTTTCCCAGCTCGCTGCGGCTTACTATGGTTTGGCCTTTGTCGAGTCGGAGTTGGGCAATCTGGAGACTTCGCAGGCTGCGTTTCAAAAGGTGTATGAAGACTATCCTGACAGCCGCTATTGGGCTGATGCCGCTTATCGGCTGGCCAAGCAAGCCCATGGTCAAAAAGAATATGCCAAGGCCAAGGCGGTGCTGCAAAAACTACTCGCCAGCGAGCCCGGCGACGAAATGTTGACCCATGCTCTGTATCTCCAAGGCCGGTTGGCTTCGGAACAGGCACACTGGGCGTCGGTCGCCGAGCCGATGCAAAAACTCCTGGCTCTGGCGCCGGAGAGTCCGCTCTGCTTGCCGGCCGAATATGCGATTGCCGAGGCCGCGTTTCATCGCCGGCAATTTGACCAGGCAGGCGAAATCCTCGGCCGCTTAGTGCGTCGGGTCGATGGTCGCAACGAATCCTGGTTGGCGATGATTCCTTTGCGGTATGCCCAGGTATTAGCTCACCAGTCGAAATGGCCTGAGGCCTATGAAGTGGCCGATGCGATCGCTCCGCGGTTTCCCGATTTTGCCCGTCAGTATGAGGTCGACTACGTGCGAGGGCGCGCGTTGGCGGCCCGGGGCGAGTTGAACCGAGCCCGCGAGGCGTATGAGAAAGTGATTCATTCACCCCGGGGTGCGAAAACCGAAACTGCCGCGATGGCCCAATGGATGATCGGCGAGGCTTATTTCCATCAGAAGGATTACCGGCAAGCCCGGCGTGAATACTTGCGAGCTGAAATTTTGTATGCCTTTCCACGCTGGCAGGCAGGTTCCTTGTTGCAGGCAGGCAAGTGCGAAGAGTTGTTGGGCCGTTGGGGCAACGCCAGCGAGCTTTACGAGCGACTGATCGAGCAGTATCCAGACACAATGTTTACGGCCGAGGCCCGAAAACGTTTGCGTGTTGCCCAGCAGCGCGCGGCCCTCAATCTCAAGGAAGGTCATCATGCGCAATAACTGGTTCATTATGCGAAACCTGGGAATGATGTGCTTCTTCCTGTCCCCTAGCCGCGACGCGACGCGTCGCCGGGGCCCAAAGAATAAGTCGCGAATACGTCGACACGCCATTGAATCAGCACTCGCGTTTGTCGTAACTGGCGTCACCACGAGCCTGGCCCGGGCCGAAGCGGTCCAAAACGTGAGCCCGGTAACGACCGAAAACCCGATCCCGACGCGCAGTCTGTGGGATATGTTAGTCGCCGGCGGTCCTCTGCTTATCCCGATTGCCATCGCGTCGTTCGTGCTGTTTGTGTTTGTGTTCGAGCGTTTCGTCAGCCTGCGCCGTGGTTGCGTGATCCCGGGTCCGTTCGTACGAAGGTTTTTGCAGCAGTTGCGCGATGGCGAGTTAGATCGCGACGAAGCCCTGACGCTGTGTGCGGAAAATCCCAGCCACACGTCGAGCGTGTTTGCCGCGGCGGTGAAGAAATGGGGACGTCCGGCCGTGGAGGTCGAACAGGCGATTCTCGACTCTGGAGAACGGGCAGCAAATCGCTTGCGGCGCTACCTAAGAGTCATCAACGGCGTGGCCACGATCAGCCCGTTGCTGGGGCTGCTGGGTACGGTGTGGGGGATGATGCAGGCATTTAATTCGATTGCCACGGCCGATGCCATGGGCCGACCAGAGCTGTTGGCCGCTGGCATCAGTTCGGCGCTGCTCACCACGGCGGCCGGCCTGTTTGTGGCGATTCCGGCGTTGGTCTTCTATCTGTTTTTCGTCGGTCGGGTTGATCGGCTGATTATTGACATCGACGCCTTGGGGCAGGATTTGGTCGGCTTGATCTCGGCCGAAGCGATTCAAGAGCAAAAGCCGACAAAGACGACCAAGAAGAAAGCGGCCTAAGCTCGACTTTTGCAGTTTCAGTCGTTCCAAAAACCAGGGCTTGAAAAACGGGTTGTTTTCTGGAAATCGGTAAAACCACTTGTTTCGCGAGCGGTCACCGACCGCTGCTACTGAC
>JANQPJ010000121.1 GCA_028289525.1 Pirellulales bacterium | reverse complement strand
ACGCCTGAGACGCGTCCCGGGTGCCAGCGATCGCATCGCGAGCAGTCGCCAAAGTCCGCAATGCCTGAATGAATTCGCTACGCGCCGAGTAGAGCGCGCCGCGGCTCGCCAAGCGAAACCCTTGCCTCACCTGGGCTGCGGCGTTAAACGAAACCGATCGCATTTCTGCCTGGGCATGCTGGGGTGAAATCCGCGTGGCTTGGTCAGACTGGCTGGGCCGCTCGGCACTCGGCAACGGTCGGGGGCTCGGCGCTGGTTCCGCGTTCACCACCGGCAAACTGACCGCCGGCTCGGCGTCCTGTGGCTCACTCTCCTGCGCCCCTGGCAAAAACACCGGCGGCAAGGACTCAATCTCCTCGCCTTCCGCTTCCTCGACATCGGCCACGCTGTCGACGGCACCAGGCAATTCGTCCTCACCAAGCCATGGCTCTTCCCGCGGTTCCAGCTCGATCTGCTCGCTCACGTTGGGCAATCGCAGCACCAGAGCCGGATCTTCCTCGACATCGGCAAACGGGCTGCTCACCGGCTCGTCGTCGTCGACCGGCGGCAACGGCATCATCCGGTCGTCGTCAACCGGCGGCAGCAGTACTGGTGCTCCCGGCCCGAAAGACGCCACTTGCACCGGGTTGGTGACCGGAATGCCACGCAACGGCAAAGCCTGAGCAATGCCGGCCAGACGCTGGGGCTCTTGGGGCGTAGTTCGCGATCGGGCTTGCAGCCACCAACAAGCGCCAGCGACCACTACGGCCAGTAAGACCACGATTCGTTTAGATAATCTCGGTTGAGGCGTAAGATTCATCGTCATCCGTGCAGCGTGCAAAGTCACCCCACTCTGCCTCCAAACGGCTCCGTCCCGCGAGGCTTTACAACCAATTCGACGCTGCTGGCGCGCCACGATAAGCAAAACCTGGCTATCCGCGCTATACGGCTCACTGCCTGCCCGAACAAGCGTCACAGCCTCTCAGAGCCGAATGGCTCAGGCGATATCATCGCTGCGATGCGCATGGACTAGAAAAACCAACGAACCAGTACAACCGGAAAACTCGGAATCCGAAGCACGAAATCCGAAACAAAGCGCGAAATTCAAATGCTTGAAACGATGGATGGTTCTTGATTTTTAGCTGTTGGTACGCGCCTACCTGTCTTGTCGTTGATTGGACCACGAATCGCACGAATAAAAATAAAAGATTCGTGCGATTCGTGTCATTCGTGGTTGCTTTAAACGCTGGTTCCCCGGCAGAGAGTTTGGGAACGAGAGAACACGAACCAACCGGTAGAACCCGCTTAGTTGATGTGCCCTAGCCGCGATAGAGACTTTGCTGCAACAACTACGGCGCTGCCGCCGGTAGTCTTCCCTGAGCGTTTAGGCCAGCTTGTTTCCACGCCTCGTTCAGGCGCTCGGCCGCCAGCTTGACTGTTGCATCGCGATTCAAGCCGTTGAAGCTTTCTCGATCGGCACTGGGCGTGATGGGCCCTTCGTAACCGGCCTCGGCCAACTGGACCAAAACGGCCGTGCTGTCGATCGCACCCTCCGACGCTGGGAGGAGTCGTTGCACAGGCTCCGCCCCGGGGTCGACGTCCGACAACACCACCGCCACCACGCGATCAATCGGCAGCTCCTTGATCTCTGCGAAACTTGAGCCAGCCTGTTGGATTTGCCACAAATCAGCCACCACCCCGACGTGCTCGGTGGCCGTCGCCTTGACCAATTGAATCAAGGCGTCAAACGACTGGATGAATTGAAACGTTTTCGCATCCTGCCGGCTGGTCGCCGCGGTGAACTCCAGCCCCAAACAGATTCCCAACGGCCCCAAAATTTCCGTCACTTCCAGAATGCGGCGACGATAGGCCTCGAAATTTTCATGATAAGGCAATGCGTCGGTTGCTGGCTCGACGGCCGCTAAACAGCGTGTGCAACCCATCTCGGCAGCCAGCTCGGCCAACCGAGCCAGCCCAGCCAGGCCTTCCTCATAACTGGTCGTCTGCTCGGTGTCGTCGTCCAGTGCAAACGGCAAGCGGAACGAGCCGATGCGAATCTTGGCGCTATCAATCAACCGACGAGCATGGGGTAAACCATAGGTTTCTACCTGCTTGGCGAACTCGAGAATGTCGAGATCCATGCCACGAAAGCGGTAGGAAAGGGCCAATTCGATCAACTCACTTTGGCCACCAGTGGTGCCAAGACAGGCAATATTCAGATTCCGAAACACGCCCCAATTCTCCTTCGTTGGGCTGGTCGTTCCACGGGGGGTAGAGCGAAGGGCCGGCCTCAGGGCGATTCATTTTTTCAAATTGGGAGGGTTTGATGGTTGACCAAGCGCGACGCGTAAGCGAGGAAAATAACCAGAAATGCCTCGCTTACACGTCGCGCTTCGTAGGCCCTTAAAACTTCCTAGATTGAAAAAATGAAAGGCCCTGGGGCCGGCCTGGTGATGCTGGCAGGCTGGGGGAGGGGTGAGTATGATCAAATACCCACAAAACTTTGAATTTTCTGATTATGTCAAAACTGTCGTCTCATTCCTAGGGGTCTTTCCACCCCAGCCCGATGGCCGACAGTATACTTGCATACTTGAGACAGTCCGCCTGCGGCGGCTGAGCACCAACATCAAACGGAAACCACCTGATGGGTTTGCTTGAAATTCTAATCCTGAGCATTGTCCAAGGAATTACCGAGTTTCTCCCGGTGAGTTCGAGCGGGCACTTGGTCGTCTCGGCAGCCGTGTTAGAAGCACTCGGCAGCCGCCCACCCCAAGATTTGATCGAAGTCAATATCGTTCTCCATCTTGGCACCCTGCTGGCAGTGCTGATCTTTTACTGGCGCCGAGTATGGCGATTGCTCGGTGAAGATCGTCGGGTAATTCCGCTGCTGATCGTCGGCACGCTGCCGGCGGTGTTGATCGGCCTGCCGCTCAAGAAGCTCGCTCCCCAGGTACTGGAAAGCCCGTTGCTGGCCGGCCTGATGTTTCCGGTAACTGCCGGCTTGCTAATCTGGGGTTCGAGCCGTCAGGCAGGCGATGGACAATATACTCAGTTGAGCCTGCGGCAAAGCTTGCTGATCGGCCTGTTTCAGGCGTTTGCCATCTTGCCAGGTATTTCCCGTAGCGGAGCCACGATCATGGCTGGCCTGGCCCTTGGCCAACGGCGCGACAGCGCTGCCACGTTTGCCTTTTTGCTCGCGATTCCTGCTATTGCCGGAGCCGGAGTGCTAGAGACGCTCGACTTGCTGCAAGGGGCCAGTACCACCACTGCCGCCGGAAGTCTGTTGCTCGGCGCCGTGGTTAGCTGTGTCGTTGGGCTGGCCTCGCTCTGGTGGTTAATCCGTCTGGTCGAACGAGGCCGGCTCACGATTTTCGCCTATTGGCTAATCCCGCTAGGCTTGGTGGTCACGCTCTGGCAAGTGGCCCACTGGCTATAAACCTGGCGTCCCCTCCAAAGGTGGGTCTCAATTTTACCTGTTTCGCGCTTCGGTCACCGACCGCTGTTTTTTCTTCGAGAGACAACTTTACAGACGTTCCTATCTACTAAACTCCAGCTCTCGTTGGCCAGGCATTGCCTGAGTGGGTATAATAGAAAGATGTTGGGAACCTCTTGCTGGGTCTGTATTCAGGCTTGGCCAGATCTCGTTTCGGGGGCGAACTGGGTTCGACCGGATGGGAGAAGTGTTCGTGGCGTGCCGTGGTTGGTCAGTTGGCCACGCAAAAAGCTGACCGATAACTTTATTTGCCG
>JANQPJ010000098.1 GCA_028289525.1 Pirellulales bacterium | reverse complement strand
GGGCAAGGATCTGGACGAGTTGTTCAAACGTGTTAGATTGATCCTAGAGCGAGTCGCTCTTTACCGTAGCGGGCGCGACCTAGTTTTGGCCGGGATTTTCTGACGAAACATGACTACGAATTATCCGAAATTGCTCTAAACGGCTACTTACCAACTGCCAGGGCATAGGCAGTGGCATGGCTGCGGCAGTGTGAGATGCTGATCAACACTTCTTGCACGCCGAGTTCTTCGATCACGTCGCGGGCTCCACCGCTGATGGCGAGCGTCGGCTTGCCTGAACCGTCGTTGCGGACTTCGATATCGCGCCAACGGATTCCACGTCGCCAACCGGTGCCCATCGCCTTGAGCACAGCTTCTTTCGCGGCCCAGCGACCGGCATAATGTTGCGTGGCCGCTTTGCGAGAACTGCAATACCCGATTTCGTGGTCAGTATAGACCCGATTGATAAACAACTCGCCGTGACGCTCAATCATCTGAGCAATCCGCAAACACTCAACAATATCAGTACCAATACCAAGCACATTCATGTTACGCGGTGGAGGGTTAAGGGTGGAGGGTAGAGGGAACGCGCTGACGCGTGATGCCGTTTGGTAGAAGTAGTGGCTTATTAAACAACGAACCGGTTTTGTTGAGAATGATGCTGTGCGATCGAGAGCCGAAAGAATGTGCTAGCAATATTTGCCATTCGCGCGAGCGCGTTCCCTCAACCCTCCACCCTCCACCGCGTTTTCACTCCACAAGCTTCTTGGGCGCGGCGGAGGACTTCGCTTGCCTTTTTGCGGGCTTGACTGGCTCCGTCAGCAAGAATTTCTTGTATGCGATCAGGTTGGGCGGCCAACTCCTCACGCCGTGCCCGCGGTTCAGCAAAGTAACGCTCGGCCACGTCGGCCAGGGCTTTTTTCACTTCACCATATCCAAAGCCTCCTCGCCGGTACAAGGCGGCCATCTCTTCGCGTTCAGCATCGGTCGCCATCAGTTGATACAGGTCGAACAAGACGTCGCCTTCCGGCTCCTTGGGCTCTTCCATGGGACGCGAGTCGGTCGTGATTCGCATGATCTGCTTGCGTTGTTTTTTGGCGTCTTCAAACAGTGCGATTGTGTTGTCATAGCTTTTCGACATTTTTTCGCCGTCGGTGCCAGGCACCTTGGCCGACTGCTGGAGAACTTTGCCTTTTGGCATGACGAAAACCTCGCCAAACCGGTGGTTAAAGCTGCCGGCCAGGTCGCGGCAAACTTCGATATGCTGCAGTTGGTCTTCACCCACCGGCACCAGGTCGGCGTCATAGGCCAGAATGTCGGCCGACATCAGCACCGGATAGGTGAACAGCCCGGCGTCGGCTGGCAGGCCTTTGGCTTTTTTGTCCTTGTACGACACGCACCGCTCTAGCAGACCCATTGGAGTGACCGTCATCAGCAGCCAACACAGCTCCGAGACCTCGGGAACGTCAGACTGGGCGTACAACACTGCCCGATTGGGATCGAGTCCTAGGGCTAGCAGGTCGAGCGCGGCATCGTGCGTCAGGTCGGAAAGCAGTTGACGATCGCGAATGGTCGTGAGCGCGTGCAGATTGGCGATAAAGTAGTAGGCTTCGTTCCCCTCTTGTAGGTCGAGGTATTGGCGAATGGCGCCAAAATAGTTGCCCCAATGGAATCGGCCAGTGGGCTGGATGCCGCTCAGTACTCGCATGGTTGGTCGCTAAGAGTGTTTGAAGTGAGTCAGGCGAATTAATAACGGATTTTGTGAGTGATAATCAATTATCGGTTGGTTTCAAGCGTGCCGACGATGTCTTGAACTCGTTCGGCGCCGAGTTGGATAATCGCTTCAGGCAAACCATCAAGAATGCGCATGGAAACCTGAGGATCGTAGAAATTCGCTGTGCCCAGTTGAACTGCCGACGCGCCGGCAATCAAAAATTCCATCACATCGTCGAGCGTGGCGATGCCGCCGATGCCGACGACCGGAATCTCAACGGCATTGGCAGCCTGATAAACGGCCCTGAGCGCAATCGGCTTGATGGCCGGACCACTCAAGCCGCCCAACACGTTGCCTAGCAGTGGCTGACGACGGCGCCAATCGACCGCCATTCCCAGACAAGTGTTGATTAAGCTTACCGCGTCGGCGCCCCCTTGCTCAGCCGCCTGAGCCATCACGGGAATGTTCGTCACATTCGGGGTCAGCTTGGCCAGAATCGGTAACTCACAAGCGGCGCGGCAACCAGCCACCACCTTGGTGCACATTTCGGGGTTGGTGCCAAAATCGACCCCCCCGCTCACGTTGGGACAAGAGATGTTCAGTTCTAACGCCGCAACACCAGGGCAACCGCCGAGCCGGCGAGCCATGCCCACAAATTCATCTACCGTACGACCGGCGATGCTCACGATCACCGGAGAGCCAAGCCCACCTAGGTAGGGCAAGTGATGGGCAATGAACGCTTCGATCCCATCGTTGTCCAAGCCGATCGAGTTCAGCATCCCGGCCGAGGTTTCAACTGTTCGCCAGGGAGCATTTCCGGCACGCGGCTCTTGGGTAATCGTTTTGGGAACGATGCCGCCCAGTCGCGTCAGATCGACCAGAGACTCCATCTCGCGGGCATAGCCAAACGTGCCGGAAGCGACCAAGATCGGGTTGGGCAATCGCAGGCGACCGAGGGTGACATCGAGCTGGATGCTAGCAACTGGCACAGGGTTGGAACACTGGTTGGGGAGGGAAATGCCCAAAAGGCAGATGCACAAGATACCATTTTGACCTTGCTCGGCGTGGGTAGCGCCGAGCCGAAAGAGCGCACGAGTGCTCCTAAGGTATCACGTTAATCGGCTTTACGCCATGGCCTGCTGGCGCAGAACGGTCGCGTGCCAGATTGGTTCAAGACCAACCACCAATCACTAAAAACCAACAACCATCTGACACCAGCGCCTTAAATAATGCCGCCGTGCGTACGATAGGGTTTTAGGTGGCTCGGTTGGTCAAGGAACCAGATGCGTTCCCATTCGTCGAGAATGGTTCGCAAATCTTCCGACGTGAAGATCAACTGCTGGGTGCGTCGGGCCGGATCGCCGGAATAAATCGGCAAGAAACAGCCACTTTGAATTCCCAGCGTGATTCCGACGACAAGTGCCATAAAAAGACGGCGCATGGACGTAACTCCTCCTTGAGTCGTGGCGTGCCAGACGCCAACACATCGGCGGGTTGATTGCCAGTGCCCGAGCCGGACTCTCAGCAATCCACCCGATGGCGTCTCCAAACATCCTGGTCGGGAGACAGGGTTTTGATGAATCGAAATAAGGCCCGGTTGGGAGCCCAAAGGTTATCTAAAACGGTTGTAAACTTTTTGCTCGCTTGAACTTGGTTACGCACCTTTGCATGCACCAGCCCGGCTGTTGCAATCGCGCAGCGGCAAACCGAGGAATCTGACATGGAAAGGGGCGTATTCCCAAATTGGGCAGAGCGGCCGAACCGGATCTCAAGCACACGCGAGGTTGTCTGGCCGCACAAGTGACCGGATGTGAGCGACTAGGTGGTGTCGTAACTCGAAGGCTGGCCTATGGTTTCGCTAACTGGTCCGGTTCCCGAAGGATCACTTGGCGGCTGAGCCTGTTCGGCGGCGGCAGCGGCTGCTTGACGCTCTAGCTCGCGAACTCGCTCTTCCATCTCTTTGCCAGGCTTAAAAGTGACCACGAATTTCTCAGGTACAAATACTTTGGCCCCAGTCCGCGGGTTGCGAGCCTTGCGGGCAGCCCGTTTCTTGACCTCGAAGACACCAAAATTCCGCAACTCGATCCGTCGGTCCTCGACCAGCGTTTCGACAATTGCGTCGAATGTCTTCTGGACGATCTCTTTGGTCTTGAGTTGGGTAAGCCCGATCTCTTCTGAAATCGTCTTTACGATCTCTTTCTTGGTCACAACTCGAATCTCCTCTGAGATAGAGCGGTGGCACGGGCCTCAGATGGCATCAATTAGCCCACCACCATATGCTCCAAGTGTAAATGGCATAAGCACTAGTGTCAAGGTTGAGCTTCCTGGCACAGGTGCGAACGTAGTGGCAACCAGATACACCGGCAAGCTAATTTAGCCCGCCGAGGTACTCTGCCTAATTTGGCTTAAGTTCTTGTTATCAAAGATCTTAACGACTGAAAACGTTGACGGATGTTCCTTTAGACTACGTAAACAATGACTATCAAAGAACTAACGCCATGCTCGGCAGTCGTTTTCCGGCGCATTTTTGGCCTGACTAGTAGATCGGCCAGTCGGGTCGTCAAAGTTTAGCCAATCGGAAAAGTCGCGCGCCATGGGACTGGCACGTGGAGATAAGATGGCGACCTGGTCCGGCGATACGCCCGATCACGGCTAGAGCAATTTCGGATCATTCGTAGTCGTGTTTCGTCGGAAAATCCCGGCAAAAACTAGGTCGCGTCCGCTATGGTAAAGAGCGACTCGCTCTAGATATTTAGTCGTGATCGGGTGCGCATCGCCGGACAAAGTAAGAAGTTTTGACGATGAAAGCATCGAGCAAAAGATGTCCAACTCGTTCAAGACCAACCATTTAAAGCAAGTTGCTTTTTACCGTAGCGGACGTGACCTAGTTTTCGCCGAGGTTTTCCGACGAAACACCGGTACGCATTTTGGTAATTTGCTCTAAAGCTTCATCACCTCAGCTCGCCGCTCGATCTCTTCGAGTTGATAGAGCTTTCCTTGGCCACTGCCAGGGCAGACGTCACAGGTTTCCTGCCAGGCTTCCGGCGTGCGAAGGTTCGAATTCCAAAATGGCCAGGTGCGGCATTGGCGCGGTCGAGCAGAGTACACGGTACAACGCCGCTGTTGGGCGTCGAGGAACACACAATCGCCGCCTTCGTATTCAACTAAACTCTTACGTATGCCGACTTTGCGGACATATTTGCACTCGAACTCTTCGACTGATAGATCAATCGCCTGGGCTAGATCAGCGATTTCTTGTTGGTTGACCCAGACGTAGCCCGGGGCCCCCGAACAGCAATCGCCGCACGCATGGCATTCAAATCGGAGACCGTTTTGGTACCAGGGGGTTTCAGCCACTTCAACAATTCCTTGTCAGGCAAGAGGAGAGATAATCAGGCGGAAACGCTGGAACCGATTTCGGCGAAGGCCATCGCAAGGGTATCGACGTCTTTCGAGGTGTTGAACGGTCCCAGGCTCACGCGGGTTGTTCCGCCATGGGCAAGAGTGCCGAGGGCGGCGTGCATGCGCGGAGCGCAGTGCAGGCCTGCTCGAACTTGAATGTTGTAGGTGCAATCGAGCATCGCGGCGACCTCTTGAGGATCGTAGCCAGAGAGTTGCAGGCTGACCACCCCTAAGCGATTGGCCGAGCTAGCGAGGCCTACCAGCTGCAGTCCAGGGCAACCGGTCAGCGCGGTCAGCAAATGCTCGGTAAGTGAATCGAGCCGAGCCTGAATGGGGTCGAAACCCTCATTGGCGAGAAATTCGAGGCCAGCCAGCAGACCGACCACCCCTGGCACGTTTAGGTTGCCGGCTTCAAACTTTTCAGGCAACTCATCTGGTTGATGGGCAAGGTCGCTATGTGTCCCGGTGCCGCCATGGAGTATTGGTCGCAGCTGCTCGGCCATGCCGGGACCGATTGCCAGGAAACCGGTTCCCAAGGGACCGAGCAGGCCTTTGTGGCCAGGGGCTGCCAACAGATCCCAGCCGAGCAGGCGTTGTGAGACGTTCACGTGTCCGATCGACTGAGCGGCATCGACCAGCAGTTTGGCTGGGTGGCGGTCGAGTAATTCGGCGACTTGGGCAACTGGTTGAATCGTACCAGTGACGTTTGATGCATGGACGATCGCCACGAGTGAAGTTTCAGGCCGCAGGGCCTCGCGAATTTCGTCGAGTGAAACGGTGCCGTTGGGCGAGCAGCCGACGTGGGTGACCGACACCTGATGATGGGTTTCCCAATGGTGAAGCGGCCGGAGCACGGAATTGTGTTCGGCCACGGTCGTCACAACATGGTCGCCGGGACGCAGCAGGCCATGGATAGCCAGATTGAGCGCTTGGGTGCCGTTGTTGGTGAACACCACCGCATTGGGATCTGGCAAATCAACCAGTCTGGCAATTAGTTGGCGGCAACGGGCGATTTCTCCAGCGACGGTTTCCGTCCAGCGGTGTGAACCACGCCCGGCCGGTGCTCCATTGTTGCGTAGATAGTCGTCGACGGCCGTATAAACCGCTTCCGGCTTGGGCCAACTGGTGGCCGCGTTATCGAGATAAATGCGTTGCGCTTCAGGCATCGTGGCAGAATTTACAAGGAAGCATGGATCGAGGTTGGGCAGTCTAGCAAACAACAGCCGCCGAAACGATTGATGGCCCAAATTCCAAATGTTTAGCCGCCAATTTGGTACATTGCATCGCGGGGGCGTAAGAACTGAGGCTCATCCATCCCATGGCCTGGTCTTTTGGCGGCGATACAGTCACGTACTAGTTGGGCGATCTGTTCGTCGTCGGCGTTGCCACGCAGCAAGGGCTGTACATTCCAGTCGTCACTCGAAAACAGGCAGTTGCGCACTTTGCCGTCGGCCGTCAGGCGTAAACGGTTGCAAGCATGACAGAACGGCTGAGTTACCGGGTTAATCAGCCCCAGTCGGCCGCGTCCATCGGCGAAGGCGTAGTCGGTTGCCGGTTGGCTGGGGTCGTCGCGCTCGATGGGGGTGAGCGGTCCGAACGCCTCTTGGGCTAAAGTGAGAACTTCCTGGCCGGTCAACACTTGCTCAACTTTCCAATGGTTTTCCGCGTCCAACGGCATGAACTCAATGAATCGCATCTCCAGGTTTCGCTCGCGGGCAAACGTGACCAAACGGACCACTTCCGGTTCTGTCACCCCACGTAGCGAAAGGGCATTGAGCCGAATTTTATCGAACCCCACCGCACAGGCCACGTCAATGCCACGCAACACCTGATCGAGACCTTCGCGACGGGCTAAACGATGGAATGTCTCTGGAGACAAGGTATCTAGGCTAATGTTCAGCCGAGTGAGGCCCGCTCTGCGTAACGCTTGGGCTTGGTCGGCGAGTAGAATCCCATTGGTGGTGAGGGCCAAGTCGTCGATGCCGGAGATCGACGCCAGAGCCGCGATCAGATTGGGAAGCTTGGAACGGACCAACGGTTCGCCACCGGTGAGCCGCAGCTTGTTCACACCCAGAGTGGCCATTACCTGACAAAATCGGGCAATCTCCTCAAACGTTAAGATTTCCTCTCGCGGCTTGAAGACTACGTTCTCATGTGGCATGCAGTACCAACAGCGAATGTTACAGCGATCGGTCACACTCAACCGAAGGTTGGTGTGGACTCGACCGTGGCGATCAATTAACCGCTGAATCGTGTTGAATCGTTCTCCCATCGAAATTTCTTTCACGGTCAGTCGTCTTGCCGGACTTCCTTTTCTGCCGGAGCCAGTCCAGGATGTACCCATTCGCTAGTCCCGTCGGCCCAATTCTCTTTTTTCCAAATTGGTACTTCTTGCTTGAGTTGGTCGATTAGCCATTTTCCTGCCTCGAATGCAGCCTCGCGATGTGCCGAGCTAACCGCGATTGCGACGCTCGCCTCTCCTAGCTCTACGCGTCCAAGACGATGAATCATGGCGCATGCAATCAGATCCCACTGGGCGTGAGCGGTCTTTTCAAGCGATTCGAGCTTGCGACTTGCCATCTCTGGATAGCACTGGTAGTCAAGCGCCACGGTTTGCCGGCCATCGGTAAACTCGCGCGTGACGCCAAGGAACAGGACAGCCGCGCCAGCTTGATTTGACTGGACCTGTGCTAACAAGGCGCTCGTGTCGATAGGAGAGTGGGTTAACTCAATCATCAGAGGTCGTGGAGGGTAAAGAGTGAAGAGTCGAGAGAACGCGCTAAAGCCTACTCAATCGTTCCCAAAACACAGATTTGAAAAAGTAGTTGTTTTCCGGGAATCTGTAAAACTTGCCTGTTTCACGCTTTGGTCACCGACCGCTGTTACCGATCAACAGGGGAAATTTGGAACGCCTGATACTACAAACCAATAACTATCTTTCGTAATGGGAGGCCTGGGAATCAACCTCCGCTGACCGGAGGAATGCAGGCAACTTCGCTGGTTTCGGCAACCAGTGTTGCGTCGTCGGCATATTCTGAGTCGACGGCAAACAGCAAGTGGGCTGCGATCGGAGCGAAGGCAGGCACTTGGGCCACCAGCTTCGTGCGAAGTTGCCCAACGGTGCCAGGTTCGTCCAGTTCGATGGTGATATTAGGGCTGCCGGCAAGCTGTTGAGCAATGGCAAACATTTTGATCGGGATTTGGATTTTCACGTAACAACCAACTCCGTGCTGGGCGTGGCCAAGAGCGATTCTAGTTCAGGCATCAGCCCATAGGCCAAGGCCAGCAGCTTGATCGGATGAATCGTCGGCTTGGTGGTGCCTTGTTCCATCTGCATTTTACACGAACTGCATTCGGTTGTCCCAGCCTGGATCGGCTGGTCGCGAACGGCCGAGATTAAGCCCCAGCCAGCTCGCAGGCTAGTGCGGAAGTTTTTCCGTTCCAGGCCATAGGTGCCGGCCATGCCGCTGCAACCGTGGTCGAGTCGTTGGACGACCAGACCGGGAATCAAACGGAGCAGGTTTTCGCCTGGCGTGCCAATTTCGAGTGCTCGAAGGTGGCACGGCAGATGATAACCGAGCGTGGTGGAGAGTGGTTTGAAATCGAGCCGTAGCGTCCCCTCGCGATGTAGATTCCACAGATACTGACATGCTTCCGAAGTGTTTTGGGCAACCAATCGGGCATCGTTGTCGTCGAGCAGTTGGGGATACTCGTAGGTTAGGGCGAGCGTGGCCGCTGGTTCGCTGGCCACAATGTGATGGCCCTGGCGTACCGCTTCGGCTAGCAAAACCGTGTTGTGGCTGGCCACTTTGGTCGCGTGGTCAAGGTCGCCGCGGCTGATCATCGGAATGGCCGATGATTTGACCTCGGGATGAACAAATACGGCCACGCCGTTATGTTCCATGACACGGACCATCGCTTCAGCAAGCTGAGGGTCATGATAATTGGCATAGGTGTCGACGAAGTAAAGAATCTTGGGGCCGCTTCGTCGAGTCGGCCGGGTTAGGCGACGACGGGCAGCCAGGCGAGGAAAGCTGCGCGTGGCCACTCGAGGAAGCTTGCGCCCTTGGGCAATGCCCAGCGACTTTTCCATCAGCCACCGAGCCGTCCGGTTTTCGATGGCCCAATTGGCAACCCTGGGGATGCGGCTTGCCAGCCGGCTGAGCGCGTCGACACGTGTCAGAAACCAGTCGGTCAGTCGCAGGCCGTTGTTACGAACGTAGGCCGCTTTGGTTTCGACCATCAGTTTGGCGACGTCGACCTGGGCCGGACATTCGATTCGACATTGATGGCAATGAACGCACAGATCGGCAATTGCGCGAAGTTCGTCGCGCTCTAAATATTCAGGCTCAAGCTCGCCGGTAAGAATCGCCCGAGCTAGATTGGCTTTGGCTCGGGGCGACGCTTCCTCCCGAGGGGAGAATCGGTTGATGGGGCACATGCGCACGTCGTCCAACTGCGATCGACACGAGCCACAGCCGTTGCACAAACGGGCTGCATGCGCCATCGCTTCTGGCGACCAGGCCAATTGCAATTGAACCGGTGATTGCCGAGTGCCATCGGTCGCAACGCCGCTGGGCGCCACTGGGCCGTCCAGCAATGGATAGGAGACAGGCCTGAGGTTTGAATTCATCGGCACCGGTTCGTGACGGACAATTTTACCAGGATTCAAGATGCCTGGGGGGTCGAAGATCCGTTTCACTTCGCGAAACACGTCGCACAGCGGTCCGTATTGGCTGTCTAAAAATGGAGTGCGGCTAAGTCCATCGCCATGTTCGCCGCTAATGGTGCCGCCGACTGCGTGGACTTGTGCGTAAAGCTCTGTGGCCAGGCGGTGCATGCGATCGACGTCCTGCTGGTTGGCCAGGTCGAGGAACGGACGAATGTGTAACTGGCCATGACCAACGTGGCCGAACAGCGAAGCAATCACATGGTGACGCTTGAGCAGGTTTTGTAGCTCGACCAAAAAATCGGTCAGCGACTCTGGTGGAACGGCGATATCTTCAACAAACGGCAACGGTCGGGTCGACCCTTTCAAACGGTAAAGTGTTGGCACAAAACGGCGCGCCAGCTGCCAATAAAGCTCGACGTCTTCCTCGTCGGTTGCTAGATGCGAGCCAAAAGCCAAGCCGAGCGTCGATTCGACACGGCGGATGATCTCGGATAGCCCTGATCGCACTTCTAAGGCCGATGCGCCTTCACGCTCGACCAACAACACCGCCTCGGCCGCAGCGGGAATGAGCAGGTCGTAGCGGACATCGCTTTCGCGAGCCAGACTCAGGTGACGGCGGTCCATCAAATCGCAAGCCGATGCGCCTAGCCCAGTGATTTCGGCCACTGCTCGAGAGGCCTTGTCGAGACTTGCGAACAAGAGCAGCACCGCGCCACGATGAACAGGCAACGATTGCGTGGCGAGCGTGAGCTCGGTAATCAGCGCCAAGGTGCCTTCGCTGCCAGAGAGTAGACGGGCTAAATGCAAATGGTCGTCGGCTAGCACGTCGTGCAACTGATAGCCTGAGCGGTTGACCAAACTTTGGGGCTGTCGCTGGGCAATCAATTCCGAATGGTTGCTAATCAGGTTCGCGAGTTGGCCAACAAGATCGCGGCGCCGGTCGTTGGCGTCTTGGCCCAGGTGGGTTAACGATTCGCAGCCCACCTCCATCACACTGCCGTCAGACAGCACAATCTGCATGCTCTCGACGTGCCGTCGGGCAGATCCGTAACGCAACCAATGACTGCCGCTGGCGTCGATTGCCACGACGCTACCCATGGTGGTGACGTGGCTCATTGCCGGATCGGGCCCGAAGTGGCGTTGTGTGCTGCTCAGATGCTGATTGAGCATGCCATGCACCACGCCTGGCTGCACACGCACGCGTTGGCCGTCTGAATCGAGAATCCGCCGCATGTAACGCGAAAAGTCGATTACTAGACCCCGGCCGAGCGATTCGCCTGCCAGGCCCGTTCCCGCCCCTCGGGCATGTAGAGGAATTTGATGCTCGCTAGCATACTGAACACAGGCCACCACGTCGTCGGTATGGCGAGGTCGAACCACGCCTAGCGGGCGGATCTCGTAGATGCTGGCGTCGCTGGCGTACATTCGCAGAAAGAGATCGTCGCAACGCACCTCGCCAGAGATGCGCCCCCGCAGATCTTCCTGGATACGCTCACGCTCTGCGTCCATTGTCGATTTCGTGGTCGAAGGTCAAATACGAGACGTGAGCCCGAGCGGTGCGCCGCGCTCGCAGCATGCAGATCGAGCTATGAAGTGTGCATCTGACGTTCGCGAGCACTAGCTTGCCGATACCGTTCGTGGGTTTCAAGGTTGAAGTTGCCGTGCCGGTCCAAGCCTTCCGCACCTCGGTATTGAGCCTGACACCGATAGCACATCAGAGCGTCGCCAACGATCAGGTAAAGTACGACGTCGACGAGCGCCGTAGCGAACAAGATGCCAAACGTCCAGGCGATCAACCGAAAATACCAGGCGATGCAACTTCCCAGGATGCCTACTGCGACCAGCCCAACACCCAAACGCTGTGGGAAATCCTTGCGCACAAACAGGTCGGTGCTCGGACAGACCAGGCAGCGCTGAACACGCTCTTCGATTAGGGCTTCGGGGGGAAAGTCGATTGAGGAGTTGCAGTGTGGACAGGTTAGCTGAGTGGCGCTAGGGGCCAGATGCAACCGGGCAGCCTGAGTGCATCGAGGGCAACTAAACGTGATATTCATCGTGCTTTCAATTATAAGGGAAAGGCACTGCCGGCCGACAGGAGCTGGGCGGTCAATTCGCCGAGGAATGTGGCGATGACTGCGACATACAAGATGCCAGTGGCACTTTGGGTGTTGGGAACCTTCAAGGTTTGCCAGGTCATCCAGGTTAGCAGGGCTACGCCTAGAATGCCGGAAAGCCAACGGAGAGCCAGGAACGTGACGGTATGTGTTGCAAGCGGGCCGACAGTTGACCAGGTGAGCCCAAACCCCCAGGCTGAGACGATCGCTCTCAGCACCACGGCCAACGCGATCAATAGCACTAGACGCTGGAGTGGAGCTAATTGCATGGTCGGAGTGTTTAAATACCAGTGGCCTAGCAGCATCGCGGCCATTGTGATGCCTAACAGCCAGCCACCAGTGACCGGGGCCAGGTAGTTCAACCAATGAGCGGCGAGTGCGCCGTTGGGCCCCAGGCCAATCGCCTGCCAGGCACCGAGCACCGCCGTCAACGCCACCGCCAGCAAGGCGACTCGGCCTGCCCGAGGGCAGTTGTAGAGCCAGATGACCGAGCCCAGGTAGCTAAGCGTGGCGCCGATCACCGCAGGCCAAACGGCCAACTCGGGCACGGTCATCGCTACCATGGCGGCCAACGTGTTCAGCCCTAGCACCACATACAGGTGGACACGAAAATAGCCGCTGGTAACCTGACGCGGCGGAGCACAGGCCATGCCACATGCCATGCCAAACGCCAGGCGATAAAGAAACTGGGAAAGGACGAACACGCCAGAAGCCGTTCTTGGTTAAAGGCTGCCGGGAAAATATTTGAGTACCAAGAGGCAAAGCCACTTAAGACGTTTTGCCATAAATCAGCGTCATTACCTCGGCCCGACTCGAGAGGTTCGAGCGGAACAAACCTTTCATCGCCGAGGTAACACACAGGCTGCCTGGCTTGCGTACGCCGCGAATCGTCATGCAGGTGTGGGTTGCTTCGACCACCACGGCCACTCCTTTGACGTTGAGTTCCTCGATCAACAGGTTGGCGATCTCTTCGGTCATGCGCTCTTGAACCTGAGGGCGTTTGGCCACGCCTTCGACCACGCGGGCTAACTTGCTCAAGCCGACCACGCGGCCGTCGGGCACATAGCCGATGTGGGCTTTGCCCATGAATGGAAGCATGTGATGTTCGCACATGCTGTTGAAGCTGATGTCGCGCACCAACACCATTTCATCGTACTTCTCAGTAAAGAATTTTTTCAGGTGCTGGCGAGGGTCGTCGTGCAGGCCGCTAAACAGCTCGGCATACATGCGGGCGACCCGATCTGGCGTTTCTTGCAAACCTTCGCGATCAGGGTCTTCGCCCACGGCGGCCAAAATTTCTCGCACGGCTCGGGCAATCCGCGGCTGGTCAACCGGACTGGCCAACCCACGGCCGGACGCATTTTCGCCGTCCAGCGTACCTGTTTCCGACGTCGAATCTTCAAACGAGCACATTCGCTCAAACCTCAGTTAAATTAGGGGAAAACTCGATGATACGGGCCGGTCAGATCGTGGTCAAGCGGCCCTAGCTCGAGTTCAGGGCCTTTCATTTTTTCAATCTAGGAAGTTTTTAAGGGCCTACTAACCCGACGCGTAAGCGAGGAAAATAACCAGAAATGCCTCGCTTACGCGTCGCGCTTAGTCAACCATCAAACTCTCCCAATTTGAAAAAATGAATCGCCCTGAACTCGAGTTCAGGAAGACTGCAAAGTCATTTTTTGAAAAAGCAGCAACCGGTGATTGTTCGCGAAACCGATGAAATCGAGTGTTTCGCGACCGGCCACCGGCCGCTGCTTTTCGATGTTTCACTGTTTCTATTCGGTGTTGACTAGAGCGTATTTCAAAACCAATACAAGCACGACGCGAGGGGCGAGTGAATTCGCGTATTTTTCGACCCTTGCTAGCGCTGCGGGCTTGTATTTGCATGAATAACACGGTTTTGAAATACGCTCTAGATAACTAATCCAGGCCGCCCAACGGGAGGCCGGAAAATTCAGAGTAAAATTGGCGCCCATGAATATTAGTTTTTAAGTCAATCATCAATAAACGCTTAAACCTGCTTCGCCTTGCTACGTCGCGATTCACGACGCCGATCGGCCTCGCGGAGCATGCGTTTCCGCAGGCGGATCGATTCTGGCGTAATCTCCACCAGTTCATCATCCTGAATATATTCCAAGCAACCTTCTAGCGACATCTCACGCGCCGGTCGTACTTGGGCCGAGGCGTCTTTGCCAGCAGCACGAATATTCGTCAGTTTTTTCTCTTTGACAATATTCACGATCAGATCATCTTCTTTGCAGTGTTCGCCGACAATCTGGCCTTCGTAGACCGGGTCGCCTGGATGCACGAAAAAGATGCCGCGATCATAGAGGGCGTCGAGCGCATAGGCCGTGACCGCACCTGGCTCGCTGGCGATCAATACGCCTGCCGGACGACGCGGGACGCTGCCGCGGTTGGGTTCATAGCGAACCACCGTATGATGGATGATCGCCTGGCCTTTGGTCGCGTTGAGCATCCGGCTGCGAAGACCGATCAGTGCCCGAGCTGGAATCGTGAACTCCATGTGTAAGAAGCCGCTCGAACCGGTCTTGGTGTCTAGCTTTTGTAGTTCTGCTCGACGGTCGGCCAGCAGGCTCATGATCGCACTTTGGCAATCGGCCGGACAGTCGACGACCAATTGTTCGATCGGCTCGTGCGGCTTGCCGTCGATCTCTCGCAGCACCACTTGCGGCTTGCCGGCCGACAGCTCATAGCCTTCTCGACGCATGTTTTCGATCAAAATTCCCAGGTGCATCAAACCACGCCCTGAGACATGGAATGATTCTCCGGTGTCGCCAGGCTCAACTCGCAAGGCGACGTTCGAGCGCAGTTCTTTTTCGAGCCGAGCTGCTAGTTGACGGCTGGTGAGATATTGCCCTTCGCGCCCGGCGAACGGGCTGTCATTCACGCGAAATGTCATGTGCAAGGTCGGCTGGTCGACTTCGATCGAGGGCAACGCCACAGGTTTCTCGACGTCGGCAATCGTGTTGCCGATATGAATTGGATCGAGACCAACCACGGCACAAATATCGCCGGCCGAAACCGAAGAGGCTTCACTACGGCCCAGGCCATCGAAGACGAATACCTGCGAGGCCTTTTGTCGGGTAACCTGACCGTCATGGGCAAGCACGGCCACAGCGCTACCAGAACGCAGCTGACCGGCAAACACTCGACCGATGGCAATTCGACCCACGTAATCGGAATAGTCGAGCGTGGTGACCAACATCTGCAGCGGTGCCTCGGGATTGGCTTGCTCAACCGGTGGCGAAGGAACCCAACGCACAATGGCATCGAACAATACCTGCAGGTTTTCGCCCCGGCTGGCCATGTCCATCGTCCCCCAACCTTCCTTGGCCGAGGTATAGATCACCGGAAAGTCGAGCGCTTCATCGCTCGCCTCTAGCTCGATCAATAGATCGAATACCTCGTTCACCACGTCTTCTGGTCGGGCATCGGGCCGGTCGATTTTATTGACCACCACCACGGGCCGGAGGCCGTGGCCGAGCGCTTTCTCCAGTACAAATCGGGTTTGCGGCATCGGCCCTTCAAACGCATCGACAATCAGCAACACGCCATCGGCCATTTGCAGCACGCGTTCCACTTCGCCACCAAAATCGGCGTGGCCAGGGGTGTCGATCAGATTGATCTTGTATTGTGTTCCATCAGGCGTCTGATAGCGAACGGCACAGTTTTTCGAAAAGATCGTAATGCCCCGTTCCCGCTCCAAGTCGTTGGAGTCGAGAATCAGGCCATGCTGACCGCCAGCCAGACGGTCGAGTTCCTCGTTGCGAAACATGCCAGACTGATAAAGAAGCTGGTCGACTAGCGAGGTCTTGCCGTGATCGACGTGGGCAATGATCGCCACGTTGCGCAACTGAGAAAGATCCATAGCGAGGTTGTCTCGAAGGGGCTACATGCCAAGCTCTTGGAAGAGCCGGTCCATTTTTTCACGAAGTTCGGTGGTGGCCTGTTCTAACTCGGCACGCAATTCGGCGACTTGGCCACGACATTCGTTCAACTCGCAACGCAGTTCGGCGAGCGAATCGGTTGGCAATGCCGATGGAGCAGGAGCGGAGGATGGCGACGTTGCGGCAGTAGCACTAGGGGCCGGGATGCCAGCCTCATGTTCGCGCCGCAGGCGTTCGAGTTCTTTTTCCGAATAAAGGTTATGGGTCAACACACAACCTCGACCCTTGGGCGTGAGGTAGACGATCAGGCCACGAGATTCCAAGGCGTCAAGAATCGGACGCAGAGCAGCCTGATCGGCAATCGGTTCCATGCGAGCGGCGCGACCACGTAACTCACCGATTGTTTGGGCTCCACGCAACAACAATTCGGCCATCACCGCCATTTCGGCCTTATCGACCCCCAGCCATTTATAAAGCAGGTGGCGATATTTGTTCCGTCGGCCATCGCCCACAATTTCAGCAACGGCCCCCACAGCCCGAAGTCGGTCGAGC
Organism: Pirellulales bacterium; assembly: GCA_028289525.1. Lineage (GTDB taxonomy): Bacteria > Planctomycetota > Planctomycetia > Pirellulales > JAGQOS01 > JANQPJ01. Next base: position 1,714 of record JANQPJ010000098.1, on the reverse strand, counting down.
GCGTCTTCGACGTTGATTTCCTCCAGTTGCATCTGGGGAAAACGATTACTCTTCTGATTGCTCCCAACACGAATCGCGTTGACCGTTAACGGATAGTTTTCTGGAGTGGTTTTCGCTTTTTCGACCAGCACGCCAACCACGCGGCGCTCGGTCGCCGAAAGCGGCTGCCACGCAGGAGACGATTCACACGAAGATGCCGTTTCCACGTCAAAATTCTCCTTGATCAAACCACCCAGGCGGGAAATACCTAGGGTGCTGGCTGGTTGTTCGGGTCGACAGGCAAAGGATGTCTGTGCTCATCGATCCGCACATAGGTAAAAACGCCTTCGGTCACTTTGATCAAGCCGGTGCTGGCTGGCTGACGTTTCCAAGCTTGAATGTCGATGGTCATCGAGGTGCAGCCAACACGCTGGATCATAGCGTAACAAGTCAACTCGTCGCCAACCTCGACGGGCTCATGAAATGTCATGGCGTCGACAGCCACGGTCACCACGCGACCCAGTGCGCGACGCTTGGCCGCATTCGCACCGGCCAAATCCATCTGCGACAGCAACCATCCTCCGAAAATATCTCCATTCGGATTGGTGTCGGCCGGCATCGCCATCGTACGCAGCATCACGTCGCCAGTAGGTTCGTCGGAACTAGAGTTCATCGCAATCGAGGCCTGAGGGACGGACAACGGGAGAAGGCTTGCCGTTATGCAAGCTGGCAGTGGGCTAGAATCGCTTCGGGGGAAGCAAGGTAGCTCGTGTAAAACGGTCCAAATTCAGCAAAGCGGGCACTCGCTTCGTCGAACCGCATGCGATATACGATATCACGCAAATACTCTGGGTTGCGAGCCCATAAGGTAACGCCCCATTCCCAGTCATCCAGACCAATACTAACGGTAATCAATTGCGTCACCTTGCCGCCGTATTGCATGCCAGTCCGGCCATGCTCGGCCATCATCCGGTTGCGTTCGTCGAACGACAGCGTGAACCAGTTTTCGCCGGGCACGCGTTGCTTGTTCATCGGGTAGAAGCAGGTGGCTGGCCAGTCGGGCAGGTCGGGCGTGAGGCGTTGGCGGCGCATCGCCACTTCACGGCCGGCATAGGCTTTCAGTTTGGCCTCATAGGTGGGGCTGCCTTGCGTTTCTCCCTCCTCGACAAGCCGTTGGCCATATTGTTCGACCGTGGGGACATACTCAGAGACCTCGGTCAACGAGATGAACGAGTAGGTCGGGTCGAGCGTTGCACCTAGCGGGCCGGAGACGAGTCGTTGGTGAATGGCGTCGATTTTCAGCGGATCGGGGTCGAGCACCATCAGGCCAAAGTCGGCTTTCTGGCCAGAGACGATCGACGTTTGCAGACGGGCCGGCGCGGCGTCGCCTTGACTAGTCAGGGCAGCGGCAAACTGTTGTCGCCCTTCGGCCAGCTCGGCGGCCGATAAACTCTGCAAACGCGTGCGATTAAACGAATAAAACAGATGGCTACAGTGCCAACCTTCGGCAGGTTCAAGGGAAGATTCGACGCTAGGGGGCTGGTGTGTCATGGAGAGGCCAACATAGGGGAAGAAGGTCGCAAAAACCAATCCCGCATGATAGCACATTGCGGCCGATTAGCAACGCCCGTGGAAGTTAGTGTCTGGCCAGATTTTCTGGCAGCTGTCAATCCCTCTTAAATTTCAGTACAAATACAAGCCCGACGCGCAAGCGAGGGAAGAGGTTCCACTCAAG
>JANQPJ010000088.1 GCA_028289525.1 Pirellulales bacterium | reverse complement strand
GTCGAGTTAACGACCGTGCCGTCGGAATGACGCTGGCGGCCCAGAGCGAGTCGCTCTTTACCATAGCGGACGCGACCTAGTTTTTGCCGGGATTTTCCGACGAAACACGACTACGAATTATCCGAAATTGCTCTAGTTATATCGTCATCGCGGTGAATCCGCCGTCGACGTAGATCGCCTCGCCGGTGATAAAGCTACCGGCCACCGGCGCCAGTAGCAGGAGTGCCGCGCCGACCAACTCTTCCGGCTCGCCAAATCGGTTGAAAGGCGTGTGCCGCATGATGCTGGCAACTCGCTCTTCGGTGAGAATTTTTCGATTTTGCTCGGCCGGAAAAAATCCAGGGCAAAGTACGTTTACCCGAACTCCCTGGGGAGCCAGCTCCCGGGCAACGTTTTGTGAAAGGCTAACGACTGCTGCTTTCGAGGCTGAATAGGCGAACACCCGGGAAAGCGGGCGAAACGACGTGACACTCCCCACGTTCAAAATCGCCCCTGGCTGTTCCGACTCGGCCATGTGGCGACCAAAAATCTGACATGCTAAATGCGTGCTCTTCAAGTTGGTGTCGATCACCTGATCCCAATCGTCATCGCCAATCTCGAAGTAGTTGCTGCCATGGTTGACCCCAGCACAGTTCACCAAGCTATCGACACGACCATGCTGGTCTAGCGTGGCGTCGAGCAACGATTGGAGCGATGCCCGCGATGTGACGTCGACCTCGGCAAACGAGGCCTGGCCACCTTGGGCTTCGATGGCGGCCACCCGATCCTCGCCGCGCTCGCGACTACGGCCAGCAACCACCACGTGCGCACCGGCGCCTGCGATCCCTTCGGCCAATGCACCGCCAAGTACCCCCGTGGCGCCAATCACCACCGACACCTGACCGTCTAAGCCAAACATTTTTTGTAGGTAATCGCTCGACATGAGAGCTCCTAATCACAATTTTAGGAAGCAGCGGCCGATGGCCGCCCGTGAGATATTCGTCTAGCTACGGGGTCTTGCGTTCACGCAACCAATCGGTGTGGAACGTCCCTTCGCGGTCGATCCGTTGATAGGTATGGGCTCCAAAATAGTCGCGTTGTGCCTGCAACAAATTGGCCGGCAAGGTTTCACGCCGATAGCCGTCGTAATAGGCCAGCGCCGCGGAAAAAGCCGGCGTTGGGATGCCGAGCAAGGCTGCCGTGGAAACGACGTGTCGCCAAGCTGGCTGGGCCTCGTGCACCTGATCGCGGAAATAGGGCGCTAGTAACAGGTTTTCCAGGTCTGGCTCCGTATCGAACGCCTCTTTGATACTATCGAGAAAGACTGCTCGAATAATACAGCCCCCACGCCACAACAAGGCACAGTCGCCGTAGTTGAGCGGCCAGTCGTGTTCGGCCGCCGCGGCTCGCAGCTGCACAAATCCTTGGGCATAGCTGCAAATCTTGGCCGCGTAGAGCGCTTGACGCACTTGGTTGATAAATTCGTCCCGGTCGCCTTCATAGCGGCCTTCAGGGCCTTTGAGTACTTTGCTCGCCCTGACTCGGCCTGGCTTGTCGGCCGACAACGAGCGGGCATACACCGCTTCGGTCACCAACGTACTCGGCACACCCAAGTCGAGCGCCAACTGGCTCATCCATTTGCCGGTGCCTTTGGCCCCAGCGGTGTCGAGAATCTTATCGACCAGTTCGCCGCTTCCTTCCGGGTCGGCCACACTAAAGATATCTCGGGTAATCTCAATCAGATAGCTGTCCAACACTCCCTGGTTCCACTCGGCAAACACGTCATACAATTCGCTGTTCGTCAGGCCAATGGCGTGCTTCAGTAGGAAGTAGGCCTCGCAGATCATCTGCATGTCGCCATACTCGATGCCGTTGTGCACCATCTTCACGTAATGCCCGGCTCCGCGCGGTCCGACCCACTCACAACAAGGGATGTCTTCGTTCGGGCCCACCTTAGCCGCGATCGCTTGAAAGATCGGCTTCACATGGGGCCACGCTTCAAGACTCCCGCCTGGCATCATGCTGGGCCCCTTGAGCGCCCCTTCTTCGCCGCCAGAGACGCCGGTGCCGATGAACAACAATTGTTTTTCTTCCAGGTATTTTGTGCGACGTTCGGTATCGGCAAAATGAGTGTTTCCGCCGTCGATCACCACGTCGCCAGGCTCCAGCAATGGAATCAGTGATTCAATCACGTGGTCGACCGCCGGGCCGGCTTTCACCATCACCATCACCTTGCGTGGCCGTTTGAGTTGACCGACCAACTCCTCTAGTGAATACGTCCCCACAAAATTTTTCCCTTGAGCACGCCCGTTGATCAACTCGTCGACCTTACTGGTTGTCCGATTGTATACCGCCAGGCGATAACCGCGGCTTTCGATGTTCAGCGCCAGGTTTTCGCCCATTACGGCCAGGCCAATCAGCCCAAAGTCGCAAAGTTCAGACATCGTGTATAGATCCTACAAGAAGTTGAGAGTGGAGAGTGGAGAACAGGCGAGTAAGCTCAGGCATTCGTGAGCCAGTGCGGGTTCTCAGGCAGATAGCGATCGAACGTGTCGAGCAATTGTTGCTGATAGTCGCCGGCAAACGCGCCGCTGAAAAATCGCTCGATCCCTTCCGTTGAGAGCTGCTGCCAGCTTGCTTCCTCAGCACCTGGATTGATCGGGAAGAACAAGCAATCGTTTGTCTGAGCCGCTTGGTAATCGCCCGGGGCGTCGCCGATCATGAGCCGATGCGACGGTTCATAGTCGGCCGCCAACGCTAGCGTTTCCTTTTTTGTTCCAGCTTCCTGGCCACAGATTGCTCGAACATACTTGGCCACATCGTGGTCGTTCCATTCGGTCTCCAAGGCTTCGTTGGGCGTTGCCGAAACGACCAGCATGTCTGCTTGAGAGAACAATTTCTCGAGGGCCGAGCGCACATGTGGAAACGGCGGCACATTGCGCACAATTTTGGCGACCGTCTGGTTCACTTCCTGCGACCAGGCAAGGGTTCGCGCCAGATCGGCATCGTCGCCAGCCTCGACCGCTTGTTGCAAGGCTGGATTGCCGAGCTTGGTTTCCGAATCGATCCATTGTTGCACGGAGGCCAGGCGGGGAATGTTGGCCTGTCGGGCCACGACTTCCGGCCGCTTGGCCAGCCAGTCAAGCTGTTCCATCAGCGCCAAAAAACGATTGCAGCCACGGCTTTTGGAATACAGATTGACAAACTCGGCCGCCTCGCGAGCAAACTTGCTCACGCCTTGCAACTCGAAATAGTTGATAAACTGAGGAATGAAACATTCTTTGTGTTTCAGTTCCATGGTGTCAAAGACACAGCCGTCGGAGTCGATGCCGACGAAAAAATCTTTTTGTTTAGTAAATTCAATCATTACGTTTATCGAGGCGTTCTAAAATAATTTTTCTGGAGAAGGCGGCAAACAAATTTTCCATACGCCATTCCCACGAAATTAGCTAACCACAGGGGAGCGATCTGCCTGAGGAGCATACTCCGACAGTTTCTGAGCAGCAAAGACCGGCTTTAGCCGAGCTAACCGTTGACGGCCATCGACCATCGGCAACGACACCATCCCTTCGCCGATCAATGGTCGTGCATAACGCACAAACGCATCAGTCACGTCGAGCCCGTCGGGCGAAATCCACTCGTCGGGAAAACTTCGGTCGGCACCGGCCACCTCGGCCAGCGGTACTTTGTCGTAACGCGCCGAATAGATCGAGCCTGGCTCGCGCAAGATCGTGGCCATCAAACCTCCCTGGCCGCTGGCCGCCAGTTCAACCGCTTTTTGACCAGACCGATAAGCTTCTTCCAAATCGACCGTCGAGGCATAGGCAATCGAATGCCGTTGGTCGGTGCCCGACACGTTGCCCCGGGCAGCCCCCTTGACCGGCAACCCGACCTCATTCAAATGATTGACAATCCGCTGGGCCACGGTCATCTGGCTAGCACTAAAAGACGTGTGTCCAAACGCGTCCTTTACTTCGCCAAGGCTACCAATGTCGAGCCCTTCGCTAACCACCAGGATTACTCGGCCTGACTGCTTTAGCTGATCGTTGACCTGATCGGCAATTTGTTCAAGCCGGCAAGGACGTTCGGCCAGGTAGATCTGTAACGGCAACTCGCGATCGGGGTCGGGCAGCCGCGCCGCGGCCGGGATAAACCCAATCCGCCGACCCATCGCCTGGAGCACGAGCACCGGGTCGGCTGGGCTGGAGCCGCGGTTCTCTTCGTTCGCATTTTGAACCATGTGCATCCAGTATTTGGCGGTCGACCCATAGCCAGGCGTGTGATCGACCAACTGGAACTGGCTGTCCCCGACATCGTTGTCGATCGTCTTGGGCACCCCCACGGCAATCAAGTCGAGTCCTCGACGTTGGGCCAATAGCGCAATTTTATTGGCCGTGTCCATCGAATCGTTGCCGCCGATGTAGAGAAAGTAGCCGACTCCGTGTGCTTGAAACACGTCAATCACACGCTCGAAGTCTTCGTCTTGCCCTTCTTTTAGCTTATAGCGACAGGTGCCGATCGAACCGGCCGCCGGGGTGGTGCGCAAGAGCGCAATTTCCTCTGGCGACTGACTCGACAGGTCGAGCAACTGCTCGCGTAACACCCCTTCGATGCCATGCCAGGCACCATACACCGTGCCGATGGCCGAGAATTCGCGGGCCGCTTCGACCACGCCACGCAAGCTATTGTTGATGACTGGACTAGGACCGCCGCTTTGGGCAACCACGAGATTTGCAGGCTGGGACATGGTTCTTTTTCCCACACGTGTGGATGGTAGGAGGCTCTCAAGCGAGCAACCGGCGCCTTTCGGCCGGCGCTAGGATCAGGCAAGCAGGTACAATCGACCACGCCCAAGTAAGAGCCCTGCGGAAGAACGAGCATTTTACCGCTTGGCAAGGCAGCACGCAACAAGCACCCCTGTGTGTGTCTGGCCAGATTTTCTGGCAGCTGTCAATCCCTCTTAAATTTCAGTACAAATACAAGCCCGACGCGCAAGCGAGGGAAGAGGTTCCACTCAAGTT
>JANQPJ010000083.1 GCA_028289525.1 Pirellulales bacterium | reverse complement strand
TCGCACGTGTCCGGCGACGCGTTGCGTCGCGGCTAGGGCGCAAGAGCACATCGTTCACAACTCAGCATTCCTTGTTTCGAACATTGAAATTTCGAATTTCGAATTTGTTTCGGATTTCGAATTTAACTCCTCAGGCTCCCCATGCAATCGAACAAATCCCAACCTGGTTTCACGCTCATCGAACTGTTGGTGGTAATCGCCATCATCGGCATCCTGGCGGCTTTGTTGTTGCCGGCGGTCCAAAGTGCTCGGGAATCAGCCCGGCGCGTGCAATGCGTGAACAACTTGAAGCAACTCTCCTTGGCGGTGCTCAATTATGAACAGGCCCATGAGTGGTTCCCGCCCAGTTCGACTTGGACCGATAACCATGTTTCTCGCGGGAGCGACCCCAACAAGATGACTGCCAACTGGGTGATCATGGTGTTGCCTTACTTAGAAAAACAGTCGCTCTACGACTCGTTTGATCTGACCGTCACCATTGCCCATCCCAACAATGCAAAAGCTCGCGGCGCCGCGCTGCCGGTGATGCTCTGCCCCGAGGATCCCTACAATCGCGAGCCGTTTAACGGTTCGACCTCGCCTGAGATGAATCCCTTTGGCGATGGCTGGGCACGTGGGAACTACGGAGCGAACGCCTCCTTGGGAGGCATGCAGAGCTGTACTGGCTCCAATAACCTTCCGCCGGAGAGTCCAGTAGCGACCGGATGCGCCGCAACCGCTGCCGCAACGTCTTGGGACAATCCCTATATTCGCGGAGTGATGGGAGCCAACACTTCGTTCTCGTTGGCGTCGATCACTGATGGCGCGAGCAACACCCTCCTGTTGGGCGAACTTCGCGCGGGCGTGGGCCCCATGGATCCGCGTGGCACCTGGGCGATGGGAGGACCGCCGACTGCCCTTTGGGGACACGGAGCTTTGCACGAAAAGTGCGGCCCCAACTGCACCGAATGGGGGCAAGACAACATTTCCGGTTGCTGGGATCTCCGGGCATGGTTCGGTTGTTCAAACCAGAATTGCGAACCGCTCCAACGCGAAACGATGAGTTGCTGGCCGAGCGGTGGAGTCACTCAGTCGGGCGCTCGCAGCAAGCATCCTAGTGGGGTGCACGCAGCCCTTTGCGACGGCAGTGTCCGCTTTATTTCCGATTGGGTCGAAAGCGGAGGCAATCTGGCCGTGAACCCCTCGGTGTGGGATCGCCTGAACGCATCGGCCGATGGGTTTGATTTAGATCCAAGTCAATTTTGACGCAGGGGATAGACGCGGTGGAGGGTTTAGGGTGGAGGGTGGAGGGAACGCGCTGGCGCGTACCACTCACCAATAACCAATAACTAACAACCACACCCGTTGTTTGAAATCATGCGCCGACAAACCTTCCTCTTGTGGTTCACGGTCCTGTTCGGATGTGGTTCTGGGGAGCCGTATGACCTGGTGCCGGTCTCTGGTCAGGTGACCTATGAGGATGATGGGTTGATCCCGGCGGAACGGATCATAGTGCGATTTCGTCCGTTGGCCGCGCCTCGCGATGCCAAGAGTTATCCGTTGCCAGGCTTTGCCGAGGTGGATCCCAAGACAGGCAAGTTCGCGATGGCGACGACTCATCGCCACGCCGACGGGCTGGTGGCTGGCCGGCATCGTGTGATCGTCTTGGCCCTCGACGGTTCGAACATGCCTACCGTTGCGATTCCCCGGCGCTATTGGTCGGCCGAAAAGACACCGCTCGAAGTCGACGCGGCCGATGGGCCGTTTCATCTGAAGGTTGCCAGACCGGCGAAGCGTGTTTTCTAGCGAAGCAGCAGCGACCGGTGGTCGCTCGCGAAACGGAGGAAACGAAGCACATTGACCAGGAACGCTAGAGCAGCTTGCGCTGCTGCCCAGATTTTGACTGGTGGTGGCCGTCGACCACGTCCCAGATCAATCCGCATTTCTCCATCAGGCGGATCACCCAAAACGTCGGGTCGTACTCCCACCACTGGTGGCCAGCCCGGGCCATCGTTGGGAAGGCGTGATGGTTGTTGTGCCACCCTTCGCCATAGGTGAGAATCGCTACCCACCAGTTGTTGCGGCTGTCGTCGGTCGTTTCATAGGTTTTGTAGCCCCACATGTGACTGGCCGAGTTGACGAGCCAGGTGGAGTGCAACACATAGACCAAACGCAAGAACATGCCCCAAACGACCAGCGAGCAGCCCATGTACAGACCGCTGGTCAGATAGCCAACGGCGAACAGGATCGCGGTCAACCCGACGTGCCAGAGGATGAACGTGCGGTCGAGAAACAGCATCACCGGGTCCGCGGCCAAGTCAGGAGCCCAACGCTTGTTAAACGCGTCGTAGTCGCTCTTGGTGCGTGCCCACATGCACCAGAACACATGGCTCCAATACGGCCCGTCGTGCGGCGAATGGGGATCGCCTATTTGGTCGCTAAAGGCATGATGCTTCCGGTGGTTGGCGACCCAGTGAATTGCCGAGCCTTCGCCAGCCAAGCCGCCAATGGCGCCGACGATCCAGCGCATCGTTTTTGAAGTCTTGAAGCTGCGATGAGTGAACAGGCGATGAAAGCCAAGGCAGATGCCGATGCTGCCGGTCAGCCAGCCGAGAAACAGCATGAGCCCGAGCCCTTGCCAGGTAAACGTAAACGGAGCGGCCAGCGCCCCCACGTGCAACAGCCCAAGCCAGAAAGCGATCGGCCAGTCGAGGCCCTGATCGGTTCGCTTTTTGCGTTCTGCTTGCCAAGCGGCCTGCTCGTCGAGCGGCGTTTCCGAGGCGGTCGATTCGAGCGGGAGCGCTTCAGAGTTTGGAACGTTTAGCGTATCAGACGATGGAGGCGCGGTGGCCATAGAACAGGTTCCTATTGTTTCGCGAGCGACCACCGGTCGCTGCTATGTCGTTGAAGTAGTTGAAGACAAAAGCATCGGTCGCTCTGGGAACGCTCTAAACGCACCAAAACAATTCGACGCATTGTAAGAAAGTTCGCCCGACAACGTGTCACGGCTCCGTTGCGGCTAGGTAATAGATACGTAATAGTTTGGTCAGGCAAGGATTTTTCGGGTTTTTTGGCTAAAAACAGCGGCCGGCGGCCGCTCGCGAAACGGCAACAATGACTTTGCAATTCTCTTGGGCACATAGCGGACATTCCGTCGACCAGTACAATGCTCCTCTATGGCTAGCACTCTCGAACCACCTGCCGACTTGCGTCTGCCGCTGTTGGTCACCGGCATTGCCGGCGTGGCCGGTCTCGGGGCGTTGGAATATTTTCGCCACCGGTTTCCCGGCCAGGTGGTCGGCATTCGCCAACGGGACGCCTGGCGCCAAACCGGTCCGGCGATTGAAGCCTGTGACCTGGAAGACCATGCGGCTCTAGGGCGGCTGTTCAAACAGTACCGGTTTGGTTCGGTGCTCGATTGTGCTGGCAACTGTGCATTACGAGCCTGCGAACTCGACACCCGACTGGCCTGGCGGACCAACGTCGAAGGCTTGACCAACTTGCTTACCCAAGTGGTCGAGTACAAGACACGATTGGTCCATCTGTCGATCGACCTCGTGTTTGCCGGACGCCCTGGCGGCGGCTATCGCGAGGACGAACCGACCGACCCGGTGACGGTTTATGGCAAGACGATGGTGGCTGCCGAGCAGTTAATCGCCGATTGGGTGCCGGATGCCTGTGTGTTGCGAATTTCGTTGCCGATGGGCACTAGCTTCAACGGCCACGCTGGGGCCATCGACTGGATCGAATCGCGATTCAAAAAGGACAAGCCAGCCACGCTCTATTATGACGAAATTCGCACGCCAACTTACACCGATTGCCTGAATCGAGTTTTTGAAGATGTGCTGGCGAGCGACCTACGAGGACTTTACCATGCCGGCGGTCCTCGCCGGTTGAGCCTGTTTCAAATCGCGCAAATCATCAATCGGGCTGGGCGTTACGATCCTGCTTTGTTGCTCGGTTGTCCACGATGTGAAGCCGGGCCGATTCCACCCAGGGCAGGAAACGTGACGCTCGACTCGTCGCGGTTGGCCGCTGTGCTCGGCTATCGACCGTTTGCGCCCTGGCCGGCTTCAGACCGGCTGCGACCGACCGATCGCCGCTGGCACTATCATCGCGAGCCAGACGATCCTCCGGCGGAAAGTTTGCTCAGACTTCCCGGCGACACGTCGTGTCGCGGCAAGGGAACATCGAAAAAAACACGTGCTGGTGCATGGGATGCAAAACGAGTAGAAACTAGCCGCGACACGGCGTGTCCCCGGAACGCACCCATCCGCGCTTCTTCAATGCGTGAACTGCTGACACCAGTAAATCCGGCCCTCGCGGGTGACATAGGCGGCCACGCCGATCTTGCGGTAGTTGCCGTTAAGAATGTTGGCCCGATGCCCGTCGGAGTTCATCCAAGCACGCACCGCCTCGCGACTGGTCTGTTGGCCCATGGCGATGTTCTCGCCCACCGGGGCCGAGGTGTGCTGTAGCGTGCGACTCGAAGCCATCCAATACGCATGACGGCGAGCAGAACGAACCAGCGACAGGTCGACCTCCAGCGGTGCCCGACCGTGTCGAACCCTTTCGGTGTTAGTCCGTTCTACAATCTCGGCTTCAGTTGTTCGCAGATAGAATTCGGCGTCTTCGGGAGCCGGAGTAGGCAGCAACGCGAAGAGCGTTTGAAATACCACTAGACCGGCGGCTGAACTGATCATCGTACCGTCTCCAAACAATTCAAATGACGCGGGAGGGAAATCGTCGTAGGCAGGGAAAGTGCCAGGGATGGTCGGGGAGACCATCGCTCAAAATAGGCGATCTGGCGTGACTTTAAGGCGTGGCCTGTCAGGATATCTAGGCTTCGACATGCTAGCAACCCCCCCGGGGGTCTAAAAGCAGCGGCCGGTGGCCAAAACGCGAAACAGTCGAATCACACGTTTCGCGAGCGGTCACCGACCGCTGTTTTTTGCCCAACCAGTAAACTTCGCCCCCTTCTAGAAGTTCCGTCACCAACATCGCTTGATTTCACCAGGCGATTTGGTACCTTGACCAATTCGGCAAACCTGCCGAGTTGATTTTCCAAATGCTTTTGGAACCCCCGGTGCGACAGGCGGCTGTTCGTGTGAATGGTTGCTTGCCGGGCGCTCGCACGATCAAAGAGTGCCGGCTACGTGCCGTGTCCGATACCCGTTTCGAGTCTGATGACACGGAGAAATTTGTTATGTCGATGTATGTCGGTGAAGCACTGGCCGGTGACGGCAACGAGATTGCTCACATTGATTTGTTGATTGGTTCCAAGGACGGCCCGGTCGGCGTCGCATTTGCCAACGCGCTGGCTCGCCAAAGCGAAGGGCACAGCAACTTGCTGGCCGTGATCACGCCCAACTTGGCCGTGAAGCCGTCGACCGTGATGGTCACCAAGGTGACGATCAAGGGTGCCAAGCAAGCGGTGCAAATGTTCGGCCCGGCCCAAGCAGCCGTGGCCAAGGCCGTGGCCGATTCGGTGGCCGAAGGCGTGATCCCCAAAGATCAAGCGGATGAACTGGTCATCGTCTGTGGCGTCTTCATTCACTGGGAAGCCGATGACGATAAGAAGATTTACGACTTCAACTACACGGCCACCAAGGACGCCATCTCGAACGCGATGACTGGCAAGCCGACCCCGGACGAAATGGTCGCCGGACGCGAGCAAGCCCATCCGTTCCAAGGCTTCTAAGCATCGCCGACGTCAAAGCGAAAATGAAAAAAGACCCTCAGGTGGTAACGCCTGAGGGTCTTTTTGTTGGGAGCTGTGGGGCAGCGCTAGGCCTTTTCTACTCGAACTCTACCAGGACAACTGCAAAGTCCTATTTTAAAAGAGCAGCGGCCGGTGGCCGCTCGCGAAACCAATGAACTCCAGCGTTTCGCGAGCGGTCACCGACCGCTGTTTTTGCGCAAGAGACGACTTTGCAGTTTTCCTGCTAAGAAGGAACGCGCTGGCGTGTACTAATCACCAACAACTAATTACCAACAACCATGTCTATTCGTCTTCCGCACGCAGCTTGGCCAGCACCGTGTAATCTTCCAGCGTGGTGGTGTCGCCGACGGTTTCTTTCCCCGAGGCAATGTCACGTAGCAAGCGACGCATGATTTTGCCGCTTCGGGTTTTGGGTAACACGGCCGCGAATCGCAGGTCGTCCGGCACGGCCAACGCGCCAATCTCTTTCCGCACGTGCAGCTTGAGTTCATCGCGCAGCGCGTCGCTCGCTTCCGCTTCTTTGATGGTTACGAACACGGCGATTGCTTGGCCCTTGATCTCGTCAGGCCGACCAACCGCGGCCGCTTCGGCCACTTGGGGATGGCTTACCAGGGCACTCTCCACCTCGATCGTGCTCAGCCGGTGTCCGGCAACGTTAATCACGTCGTCAATCCGGCCCATGATCCAGTAGTACCCGTCTTCGTCACACCGGGCATTGTCGCCGGCCAAATAGTTGTGTGGCACTTTGGACCAATACTGTTCGCGGTAACGCTCGTCGTCGCCCCAAATGCCACGCAACATGCCAGGCCAGGGATGGGTCATGACCAGCATGCCGCCTTGGTTCTCGCCGACCGGCTGGCCGTCTTCGCCGATAATGGCTGGCAGAATGCCAGGCAACGGCTTGGTGCAACTGCCTGGCTTGGTCGGAATCGCCCCAGGCAACGGGCTCATCATGATGCCGCCGGTTTCGGTTTGCCACCAGGTATCGACGATCGGGCAGCGGCCGGCGCCGATCTTTTCGTGATACCACATCCAGGCTTCGGGATTGATCCCTTCGCCAACGGTGCCCAACAGTCTCAGGCTCGATAGGTCGTGCTTTTCGACATGCTGGTCGCCCCATTTGATAAATGCCCGAATCGCGGTCGGAGCGGTGTAGAAGGTCGTCACCTGGTACTTCTCGACCAGTTCCCAAAAACGGTCTTCGGCCGGGAAGTTGGGCGCGCCTTCATACATCAGGCAAGTCGCCCCGGCCGACAACGGGCCGTAGACCACATAGCTATGTCCGGTGATCCAGCCACAGTCGGCCGTGCACCAATAGACGTCGCTATCTCGATGATCGAACACCCACTCGAACGTCTTCTTGGCATACAAGTTGTAGCCGGCCGTGGTGTGACGAATCCCTTTCGGTTTGCCAGTCGAACCGCTGGTGTACAGGATGAACAGCGTGGTTTCGCTGTCGAGCGGCGCGGCCGGGCATTCGGCGTCGACCTGTTCGGCCAATTCATGCCACCAAACGTCACGGCCTTCGCGCATCGGCACGTCGCTGCCGGTTCGTCGCAGCACCAAACACTTTTCGACCGACGGCGACTTGTCCAGAGCGTCGTCGACCATCGGTTTCAACGGCAGCTCTTTTCCCCGCCGCCAAGCACCATCGGAGGTAATTTGTAGCTTCGCCTGGGCATCTTGATTTCGCTCGGCAATCGCTTCGCTGGAGAAACCGGCGAAAATCACCGAGTGGATTGCACCGATTCGGGCACAAGCCAGCATCGCGATGGCCAGCTCAGGCACCATCGGCATATAAATCGACACCACATCGCCTTGGCCAACGCCAAGCTTTTTGAGCATGTTGGCCGCTCGACAGACTTCGGTGTGCAACTCGCGATAGGTGAGCGTTCGCTGCTCGCCCGGTTCGCCTTCCCAGAGAATAGCCGTTTTGTTTTCCCGTTCGGTGCCCAGGTGGGCGTCGAGGCAGTTGTACGAGGCATTGGTCTTGCCGCCTGTAAACCAACTGGCAACCGGTTCTTGCCAGTCGAGCACTTGGCTATAGGGCTCAAACCAGTGCAGCTCTTGAGCTTGCCGGTCCCAAAACGCCAGTGGATCGGCCTGGGCTTCGTCCCAGAGTGCCTGGTAGGCCTCGGCCGAGGGAATCACAGCCTGGGCGGCAAACTCGGCAGTCGGCGGAAACAGCCGATCTTCACGCATTACGTTGTCGATCTGGGCCGATGTCGGTTCCGCCATGACGTTCTCTCCCGTTGAAAATGCAAGATAAGACCTGAAAGAAAAAACACCGAAGTAAAAGGTGATTTTATCGCTCTTGATTCGAGTGTCAACGAACGGAGCACGGTTTCAGGCCAGGCGTTTGGGGAAACTCCCATGAACGTGACCAGCAGGGCAAATCAGCTTTTCAAAATACACAAAGAGTACAAATACAAGCCCGCAGCGCTAGCAAGGGAATTTGCCGTATATTCCCTTGCTAGCGCTGCGGGCTTGTATTAAAAGTTTCTACCCAGTTTGAAAAACTG
>JANQPJ010000070.1 GCA_028289525.1 Pirellulales bacterium | reverse complement strand
TCTAAAGCAAGTTGCTTTTTACCGTAGCGGACGTGACCTAGTTTTCGCCGAGGTTTTCCGACGAAACACCGGTACGCATTTTGGTAATTTGCTCTAGTACCTGAATTCATTTGTTTTTGTGAGGCCCCGGCGACGCGTCGCGGCTAGGGGGCAAACAGAAGCTTGCAGCCTCCTTTATTCGTCCACCGAAGTACGGCCGTGATGAGCTGCGGAGCACTCCCCAGCTAGACAATCACCGTGGCGATTGCTTGGAAGTCGGGGTCGTCGCGCAAGGCATCGAAATCCGGTTCTTCATGCACTAGTTCACGGAACGTTGGGTCGAGTTCGAAAGCCTGAGCCAGATATTCGAGCACCTGGGCTTTGCTGCCGGCAAGACTCCAGTAACAAGCCAGGTTGTAGTGGATGATGGCGTCTTCGGGGCTCGCCTGTAGGGCGTTTTCCAAGGCGTAGATCGCTCGATGAAGCTCTTCACACCGTTTGTAACACCAACCGAGCGCCAGCCACACATGCACATTGTCTGGGTTGGCGTCGCTGGCCTGTTGGAGCCAGGGGATCGCCTCGTCATACCGCTGTAGCGAGCGTAGTGCCTCGCCACGCAGATATTGGGCATGGGGATCTTGGCTGCCCTGGTCGTCCAAGCGCAACACCGCTTCCAAGGCATGCGAGGCCATCCCTAGTTCCAGATAGCCTTCGGCCTGTTGGAAAAGCTGTTTGCGAAGAATCATCTCGCGTAGTGACACGTCACTTTGCCTATTGGTTGATTGATCAGGCGAACGTCGACCGGAACCGCCAACACTCTAATTGTACCTGCCAGTTGTCGAGAGTGCCAAAAGTTTGGTCAAGTTCTTGCGCAAGTGTTTTTCAGCCAAGCACTAAAAACAAATCTCCGACCTCGATGGTCAGGCAGACCTACGGGAAAGCACCGGTTCGTCCGATGCTCCGCACACGGGACAGACGCAAGGAATCATGGTTTTGAGCCACGGATTAACACGGATTTTTTGTTCGCGCGAGCGTGTATCCGTGTTTCATCCTTGTTAATCCGTGGCCTAAAACTTTACTGGAGCGCTCCCTCAATCTGGGCCAGTGAGACGGTCAACAGCTTTTGGGCCACGCGGTCGAGCGCTTCAGACGAGCCTTCGAAGTGATAGGTGGTTTGGGTGTGTTCCTGAGACTGACCTGCCGTTAGCGCCAAGGCCGGGCTCGAGGTTTCCAATTCGTAAAACGGCCCCAAAGGTTTCGCTCCAGGAGTGGCCGGGCCGTCGTTATAGGCGTTCACCACGTCGCCTGCATACGGTTGTTCCTGGTGTTCCCACATCGAGTTTACATAGTCGACGACCTCAGGCCCCGGCTGGTTGTAGGTGACAATCGTCAACACGTTTCGCTTGGCGTCGTAGCTTCCACACAACGGTTTCGCCCGGCGGGGGCTGAGGCCGATCTTGCTGCGATACTGACCATCGCCGGAGAAGAACAGCACGCCGTCGCCTGTGACCAGCCGGTCGGCTGGCACCTTGCCGAAATACTGGTCGTTGACCACTGGGCCGCGCGTGGCCTCGTCGCCTGGATGAAAAGGAATCACTACGGTTGTCTCAGGACCATGTTTGTACATGCCCAGCATCCAGATCGAGAGCAGACCAGTCTGCTTGTTCCAGTCTTGTTGACCGACGTTGGTCAACCGGTTGCGGCTCTGATAGGCGACCGCTTGGACCCCGTCGAGCGACACGCCCAGTGCCTGTTCGGCCTGTTCAGTCGACAGCAACTCGACCGTGCGTTCGATGCGCATGGAAAACTTGGTTTCGGAATAATTGACCAACTCGGCTTCGTGCCGAAACGCAACCTGACCGGCGGTTTGCGAAACGATTGCAAACGGCTCGGTGTCGATGACCGCTGGGGTTTGCCACTCGGCAAAGTCAAACTTCGCCCCGGCCTTGAAAAAGATGCTGAACTGCCCTCCTTCCGGACCGAGCCAAAAGCGTTCTTCGCCGCCATAGACGTTGATCTGTGGCACTGCCTGACCACTGGCGATCGGGCCATCGTTGATCCAACCGTAACTGGTGCCGGCATCGCCAGTGGCGGTCGACGTCATCACACGTCCTTGATAAGCCGGCACCACCGCCACGCGAGGCCCCTCGGCATCGGCCCCCAGCACCACCGTTTTAACATGCTTGGCCAAAAACGCGACATCTTGTCCGAAGCAACGCTCTTCAGCGTGAGCAGATGAAACAGCCACCAACAAGACCTCCCACAGAATGAACCATTTTAGCCAAGAATTTCTCATCACTCCAGACTCCCGATGCACACCGATGAAGCCGCTGCGGAGAAACGAAAACTATTGGTACAAGGGACCATACGTTCCACAGGCACGGAAGTCGGCGTTTTCCGGATCGCTCGTTCCAAAGGCGGTCCAGGCACTGGGGCGGAACACCTTTTCCGGGTCGACATTGTGCATGTAAACCGGAATCCGCAGCGTGGCGGCTAGGGAAATCAGGTCGGCGCCAATGTGGCCGTAGCTCATCACGCAATGGTTCGCCCCCCAACTGTTCATCACCGTGTAGGCATCTCGCATCGCGCCCTGGCCCGTCGTGCGTGGCGCGAACCAGGTGGTCGGCCAAGTGGGGTTCGTACGACGATCGAGCGTGTCGTGCACCTCGGCCGGTAGGTCGACCGTTTCGCCTTCGGCCAGTTGCAGCGCCGGGCCGAGCCCTTTGACCAGGTTGATCCGGGCGATCGTGGCCGGCATGCCGCCCCGGGTTAGGTAACGGGTCGACCAACCCCCGCCGGGGAAGTATTCGGTGATCGAAGGGTGCCAGGTGGTCGCTTCGAGGCATG
>JANQPJ010000064.1 GCA_028289525.1 Pirellulales bacterium | reverse complement strand
CAAATTTTCGCACACCAAAAACCCTCGGCCAGGCAGCACGCATACCAAGTATGCGATGTTCGACCTGGAAGACATGGCCGGCATGGTCCGTTGCATCATTTGGCCAGAACAGTTTGCCCAATTTGGCCACTTGGTCGAAGCCGACGCCATTTTGGCGATCCGTGGGGCCGTCGATCGGCGGCCGGGGAGCGAAGAATCGAACCTGATTGTCAACGAGCTGATCCCGATCAACGATCTAGGCACTAAATGCACCAGTGGCATTATGATTCGCTTGCACGAAGACCAGCACGGCGAGCGAGGCGCACAGCAGTTGCACGAAATCTTGCGTGGCTACCCCGGCGACAAACAGCTTAAACTGGTCCTGCAAATGAGCGATGGGACCAAAGTCTATCTGAACCCCCAGAACATGCGGGTTGATCTGAACGCCGAGATGCTGCACCGAGTCGAAGACCTGTTAGGCCGTGGCAACTATCGTCCGCTGGTCCACCGGCCCAAGTCGAACGCCGGCGGCGACTCGCGCCGACGGGCTCCCGTGGGGCGTTAGCCGTGTGGTTCTTGGAACCAAGAAAATCCGAAGCGTTAGGGGGAAAGCTGAATTCCAAGTTGTAAGCGAGGTGCTTTTGTTCCCTAGCCGCGATGTAACACATCGCCGGACTGAGTAACGCATCTGAGAGACGTAACAAGTAACAAAATCTTCTCAGTGTCCTCTGTGTTCTCTATAGTTTTTCACAGCACTACAGCGTGTCCGGCGATGTGTTACATCGCGGCTAGGGAACACATGGGTACATCGTTTACAACGTGTAATTAGTTCTTAGTTATTGGCGGTTGATACGCGTCAAAGCAGAAATCTAAAAGTCCTCGATCGCGTTCAGAAAACAAGGATCTCACCTGTGACTGGTTGGGCCATACAATCGGGCATCGGCATCGTTCTGCTGCTGGCGTCGACCAGCATCGTCGGGGCTCAACAACCGCCAGCGCTAAAAACTTATCACGGCCGCCAAATTGCCCAAACGATGCACTACGCCGGTGCGCCCTGGCTGGTTCGAGAATCGCGTCAACGCGAGGAAGATTGCCGAACCTTGTTGCGCGAACTCCAACTGACGCTCGGTTCGACCGTTTGTGATCTCGGCTGCGGGAATGGATTTTACACACTCGAGCTGGCCAAACAGGTAGGGCCGCAAGGCACGGTGATCGCCGTCGACATTCAGGCTGAAATGCTCCGTTTGCTGCAAGCCCGAGCCGCCGAACAGCAGGTTGAAAACATCCGCCCAGTGCTCGGCACCGTGGCCGATCCGAAATTGCCGGTAGCCAGTGTCGACTTGTGCTTGTTAGTCGACGTGTATCATGAATTTTCACACCCCGGCCAGATGTTACAGGCAATTCGCACTAGCCTCAAGCCGCGCGGTCGGGTAGCGTTGGCCGAATTTCGCCTGGAAGATCCCAACGTGCCGATCAAGCCGCTGCACAAAATGAGCAAGCAGCAAATCATGAAAGAGTTTCCGCCAGCCGGGTTCAAGCTGGTCGGCCAGTTTGACGGCTTGCCTTGGCAGCACTTGATGTTTTTTGCCCGCGACGATTCGCCGTTGCCAGCCATCGAGTGGCGTCCACCTTCTCAATCGGATCCCTAGCCGCGACGAGACTTCGTCGCGGCTAAAGCAAGTTGCTTTTTACTGTGGCGGACGACACCTAGTCTTCACCGAGATTTCTCGACGAAACATCGGCACGCATTTTGGTAATTCGCTCTAGGGGCAAATAGAAGCTTGCAACTCTCAAATTCGAATGTCATCGTCTACTAGGACATCTGAAGATATTTGGCCGGCCCTTTTCAAGGCTGCCCAGCCTGTTTCGTTCGGCCTGCTGTTTAGTAAAGCCTGCCAGACACCCCCCGTAGGTCGGAATTTCTCTTTCCAAGGCGTTATCTTCCGTGATTTTGTTTGGGTTTTTGCAATCGTCGTAAGTTGTTTTGTAGAAAAGGATGTCGTCGTGCTCTTGTGAATCTGCAAGGCTTTGCTCGATTTTTTGCGGGGAGCCCCCCCATTTTTCTGAAAAGAAATCCAAAACTTGTCACAAAAAGCTTGCAAGAATCATCGTCTCCCCGTTAGAATTCAGGGAACTGGGATATCCCAGGGATTCAAGCGGTCAGGCGACCAGCAATTTTGCTAGTTGACGATCAGTTTAGAGACGGACCTATTAGGTAGAACGCTCGTGAAGTAGTCGCAGCAACAACGAACCAGACTTTTCATTTTCACCAGAGAAATGAGAAGTTGATTTGTTGCTGAGTAAAAAGGATGGAGCCCCGCAAAGTCGGGATCGCTCTTTAGGGATATTCGCCAGTATGGTTAATCAACCAGGCATTGCCACTGCAATGGAGAGACTCCTCTCCCCGACTCCGGATCATCCGGAAAGTTGGGTTCTTGGGTGTAATCCCTCAGTTCGTCGAATTGCTCGCCACGCGGAGCGAGCCGCCGAGGTGCAATGCACCGTCTTAATCTCCGGCGAAACGGGAACCGGAAAGGAAATCTGGGCTCGGCTATTACATAAGCTAGGGCCGCGATCGGAGAAGTTGTTCATTCCGGTCAACTGTGCCGCCCTCACGCCTACGCTTGCCGAAAGCCAACTCTTCGGTCACGAACGGGGCGCGTTTACCGGTGCCGCTGGCAAATCCCTCGGTATGTTTCGGTCGGCCAACAATGGGGTGATCTTCTTAGACGAAGTCGGCGAGATGCCGATGGAGCTTCAGCCCAAGTTGTTGCGAGTTTTGCAACAGAGTGAAGTCACGCCGGTCGGTTCGTCAGAGCCGGAGCGGATTGACGTGCAAGTGATCGCCGCCACGAACCGGGATTTGGAACATGAGGTCGAAGCTGGCAACTTCCGCGAAGACCTGTACTACCGGTTGAACATGGTGGAACTCGACGTGCCGGCCTTGCGTAGCCGCATCGAAGACATTCCCGAGTTTATCCGGTTCTTCTCGGAAAAGTTCGCCGCCAAGTACGATCGCCAGGTATGGTCGCCTGATGACGATACCTTGGCCGCGTTTTGCGAATATTCCTGGCCTGGTAACATTCGCCAACTAGCCCACGTCATCGAACAATCGTATGTGCTCGATTGTGCCCCCACGCTGCCCACGCAGCACACGCGACGCCGGGTCGATCAGGCCTTACCGTTTACGAATCTCAATCGGTTACGCAGCGCCGCGGTGCGGCAGGCCATGCACGCCACCGGCGGCCACAAAGGTCGGGCGGCCAAGTTGTTGGGCGTGCATGCCAACACCATGACCCGACTGATCTCGCAAATCGACCGAGAAGACGACGCGTAGACGCGTCTTTTGATCTTCTCGAGGCAACGCACTCTTGCAAACGCTTCGTGCTTGTGTTGCACCTCAGAGTGGCGCTGTCGAGCTAGAGCGAGTCGCTCTTTACCGTAGCGGACGCAACCTAGTCTTCACCGGGAATTCGGGATGATTGAAATAACAGCGCCTATTCTTGCGCCACGGCAAGCGCCTCGCCCAAGTAGCGGCCGGTTACCGAATCGGCACAGTCGGCAATCTGCTCTGGAGTTCCTTCGGCCACGATCGCGCCTCCCTGGTCTCCAGCGCCTGGGCCCAGGTCGATTAGATGGTCGGCCGCTTTCATCATTTGCAGATTGTGTTCGACCACGATGAGTGAATGTCCGACCGCCAGTAGCGACTCGAAACAGTCGATCAACTGCATCACGTCGGAATAGTGCAGGCCGGTTGTCGGTTCGTCGAGCAGAAACAGAGTGCGGTTGCGGCTCTTAGTCGACATGTAGCTGGCCAGCTTCAGGCGTTGGGCCTCGCCGCCACTGAGGGTGTTGGCCCCCTGGCCTAGCCGTAGGTAGTCAAGCCCGACGTCGATCAGCCGTTTGAGCCGCGTTTGTACTTTGGGGTGGCCGCGGAAAAAAGTGAACGCCTCGCGGACGGTCATTTCCAGCACGTCGGCGATGTTTCGAGCACGATAGCAAACATTCAAAATCTCGCGCCGATAGCGCCGGCCGCTACATTGGCTGCACCGCATGTAGACGTCCGGCATAAACTGCATGTCAACCTGAAGAAAACCGTCTCCCTCGCACTGATTACAACGCCCGCCGGCAACGTTAAAGCTGAAATGACTCGCCTGAAGGTTTTGGGTGCGCGCCTCGAGCGTTTCGGCAAACACGTTGCGAATGGCGTCAAACGCTTTGACATAGGTAACAGGATTCGAGCGGGGCGAGCGGCCGATCGGGCTCTGGTCGACCAGCAACACGTCGTCGAGCTGGCCGTCGCCGATCACATCGTCGCAGTCGAGCGGTTTGGTCGCTTCCTTGCGCAGCCGGCGACAGAGAGCAGGATAGAGCGTTTGATTCACAAGTGTGCTTTTGCCAGAACCGCTGACGCCGGTCACCAGACAAAGCACGCCAAGTGGAAATTCGACCGTTAAATCGCGCAGGTTATTGCCGCGGGCTCCTCGCAGTCGAATCCAACCCCGGTCGGGCGGACGACGCTTGTTCGGCAGCGCAATCCCGCGTCGTCGGGCAAGAAATCCGCCAGTCAGGCTCCGTTCATCTTGCTCCATTTCCTGTGGAGTTCCCTGGAACACAACCTGGCCTCCTCGTTCGCCGGCCGCCGGGCCCAATTCCACCACTTCGTCGGCCGCACGGATCAACTCCTCCTCATGCTCGACCACAACCACCGTGTTCCCCCGATCGCGAAGTGCCTGAATCGCATCAACCAAACACGAGGTATCACGCGCGTGAAGACCTATGGACGGTTCGTCCAGCACATACAACATGCCAGACAGGGTCGAACCGAGTGATGAGGTCAGGGCAACCCGTTGGGCCTCGCCACCGCTGAGCGTGCGCAGCCGGCGATCAAGCGTTAGATAGCCAAGACCGACGCTCTCGAGAAACTTGAGGCGCGAAGCGACTTGATCGCGCATCTGCTGGCCAACCTCCTGTTGCCAAGCAGTGAGGTCCAAGCGGTCAAACCACTCGACCAGTTCGGCCACTTTCATGCCACACAACTCGGCCATGTTGAGCCCAGCTAGCCGCACGGCCAGCGACTCAGGCCGCAGCCGGGCTCCTTGGCAACTAGGGCAAGGGTAAGAGCTGCGCCAACGGCTCAGAAACACTCTCAGGTGCATTTTGTATTTACGGCGTTCGAGCCAAGCAAAAAATCCGTCCAGGCCGCCAAACTCACGTTCCGGCACCCCGTGGCGAATGAGCTGTTGCTGGGCTTCGGAAAGCTTTCGATAGGGAACATCAACCGGCAGATCGTAGTCGCTGGCCAAGGCCAGCAGTTCCTCGAGTTCATGCGCATAGGCCGGCGTGTTCCAAGGGGCGATGGCGCCTTCGCGAATCGACTTGCTCCGATCAGGCACGACCAAATCCATGTCGATGTCGATCGTGTTGCCAAATCCTTCACACTCGGGACAAGCACCCAACGGGCTGTTGAAGCTCAATAAGCCCGGCTCCGGCTCTGGATAGTCGATGTCACAGTCTTCACACCGCAAGTAGTTCGTAAAGCCGCAACGGAGCCACGGCCGACCGTCGATCATTTCGGTCGGTTGGGCACTCAGGCCATTGACACCTTCTTGAAAAACGATGCAGTGTCCCTTGCCATGGGCAAAGGCCGTTTCGAGCGAATCGCGCAAACGGTCTTCGCGAAGCTGGCCTGCGACCAAGCGGTCGATCACGATCGACGCGGAACTGGCCTGCTCGAAACCGACACTGGAATCATCGAGCCGGACCAGACGCCCATCGACGATTGCCCGGAGAAAACCTGCTTCACGCATTTCCGTCCAAAAATCGTCGGCCGCATCGTCACCAACTTGGGCAGGAAAAGCGAGCAACATCCGCGTGCCATCGGCCACCTGGCTTAACGTTCGGGCGACCGATTCTGGATGGTCGCGCTGGACGCTGGCCCCACACCGATGGCAAACCACTTGGCCAATTCGAGCGAGCAGCAGCCGCAGGTAGTTGCTCGTTTCGGTGGCGGTGCCGATGGTTGCCCGAGTGCTTCGCGAGGCACTCTTGCGCGTCACGGCAATCGCTGGTGGAATTCCCTCGATCCGTTCGGCGGCCGGCTTGTCGAGCCGTTCGAGAAATTGACGCGTGTAGGCTGAAAAGCTTTCGATATATCGACGTTGCCCTTCGGCATAGAGCGTATCGAGGGCCAGGCTCGTTTTTCCACTGCCGCTCAAGCCGCAAAAGGCGATCAACTGCCGATGGGTTAAATCGAGGTCAACGTGCTTGAGATTGTGGACATGCACGCCACGCAAACGAATGGTTCGAACACTCACCTGAGGTTTCACATCCTTTGACGATCGAACTTCCTGGTGGGCCAATCGGGCATTGTATCTTAATTGGCAAGCCGGTAACAAGGCGTGGGCGCTCCCAGGGAGATTGCAAAGTCATGTTTAAAAAGAGCAGCGGCCGGCGTCGAAGCGCGAAACGTTCGATTTCATCGGTTTCGCGAGCGGTCACCGACCGCTGTTTTTGAGAAAGAGACGACTTTGCAGTTGTCCTGGTGGGCGCTCCAGGGCCGATCAGTTTTTAAAATACACAAAAAGCACGAAATACAAGGCTCTTCCCTTCCCAATTTGAAAAAATGAATCACCCTGAGCTTCAAAAACAGAGCGTTCCCAAGCAGAGCTTGGGAACGAGAGAATTCTATGACACGGGCTGAAACGACCACAATCCGTTACCGCACTCTAAACAATGGCAGAATTGTTCAACCTGAATCCGTCTGATAGACTCGGCGGTTGTCCAGCGAGGTAATATTTCCCGCCTGGCGTTGTTCCCCGGCTCTTTGAAATCGAGTTCGATGTCTTATGTCTGACGCACTCCGTACCCGACTGTTCGAGGCACTCGATCAAGTCGCGCTGATTGACCCCCATTCACACATCAATCCACTCTCGCCGGCCTCGACGACGTTGGCCGACATTTTGGGCTACCATTACTATACTGAATTAGCCCATTCGGACGGTTTGGCCAAGCCGCGCATCGAGCAGCCTGGACTCGACCCGAGAGAAAAAGTTGGCCGACTGGTACAGCGGTTGGCTAATCTGCAGAACACGATTCAGTACAGTTGGTTCGTCGAACTGGCTCAACGTCTGTTCGGATTTGAGGAGGAAGATGTCACGCCAGAGAATTGGGAATCACTTTATGATCGAGCGGCCGAGCAGATGGCTCAGGCCGATTGGGCCGATCAGGTGTTGGCGGCCAGCAAGCTAGAGGCGGTCTTTTTGACCAACGATTTCGATGATCCGTTGGTAGGATTTGATACCCAGGTTTATATTCCCTGCTTGCGCACCGATGACCTGGTGTTTCATTTAGCCTCGCCCACGGTATGCCAGCGACTCCAACAGGCAACCGGCCAGGAGATAGATGGGGTGGTTGCTTTGCGCGCCGCGATTGGCAAACTGTTCGACCACTTCACCCAGCATGGAGCCCGAGCGTGTGCGATTTCGTTGCCGCCAGACTTTGCACCCCAACGGCCAGATACGAGTGAAGCGTCTGGGGCATTTGAGCGATTATTGCGCCAGGCCGACCAAACTTCGACTGCCGATCGTCGAACCGTGGCCCAATATGTCTTTTGGAGCCTGGCCGAGTTTTGCGCCGAATATCGCTTGCCCTTTGACTTGATGATTGGCGTCAACCGTGGGGTTTATGCCGAAGGGGTGTTCCAGGGCCAGGATCTTTACGATTCGCGTGTTTCGTTGATTCAATATCGTGAGTTGTTGAACGCCTTTCCGCAAGTGGTGTTTCCAATTTCGGTGCTCGCCAGTGTCACCAATCAAGAGTTGGTCAGCTATGCTTGGATCTTCCCGAACGTAGTAACCCATGGGCATTGGTGGTATTCAAACACCCCCGCGTTTATTGAGCAGGACGCAGCGGCTCGCCTCGAGGCGGTTCCACAGTCGAAGCAGATTGGCTATTACAGCGACATGTATAAGCTGGAGTTTGCTTTGCCTAAGTTTGCAATGTACAAGCGAATTTTGGCCAAGGTGTTGGCCGAGCGATTCGTGATCGACCGCGGCTGGTCGGAAGAGCGAGCATGCGCGTTGGGCCGTCGCATATTGCGAGGCAATGTCGAGAGCATCTTCTTCCCTGAAAAGCAGTAGAACCACGCCGCGCGAAGAAATTCCTGTCAAACGATTCTTTCTGAGTTTTTGGGGAGGCTCTTTCAAGCCCTGGGAAGAATTTTTCTAACGCGGCGCGAGCCTTTTCCGTCAACTTTGTGTTTAGGGGGGACCGTCAGCTCAATCCCACGTTTCAGAAGCGTCGTTCGTCAATCAGGAAGGCTGTAAAGCTGTCTATTTAAAAAACAGCGACCGGCGGTCGCTCGCGAAACGAAAAAACTTAGCCGTTTCGCGAGCGGTCGCCGGCCGCTGCTATGCTCTGTTTCAGACGCGGTGGAGTGTTTCGCTGACGCATGAGACCAACGTCGACCAGCCGCGTGAGCGCTTTCCCTCCACCCTCCACCCTAAACCCTCCACCGCGTCATCGCTAGCCAGCCGACGATCATAAGCACGCCGCCCACCGGAACGATGGCACCCAGCCAGCGCCAGTCGGGGCCGACAAAGGTAAGCACATAGAGCAAGCCGGAGAAAATTCCGGTGCCTGCGGCGATGGCGGTTAGCCCCAGTTGCACGATGCGGCTGGAGTGTCGCTGAACCAGCAGTGCGCCGAACAGGAGCACGGGGGCATGCGCCAGTTGATAGCGCGTGCCGGTTTGAAAGATGGCCAGTCGTCGCGCAACCTCATCCGCCGCAAAGCCCAGGCTGACCAAACGGTCTTCCAGGCCATGGGCCGCATAAGCGCCCAAGGCGACTCCGAGCGCGCCGAACAAGCCTGCTAGCCTTAGCCAACCGCGTGACGTCATCGGCCAATCTCTTACTGGCTCAGGCCCAATCGTTCTTCTTCCTCTTCCTGAATGATAATGCGTGGAGTGACCATCATCATCAAACTCTCTGCGTCGCGACCAATGCCGACGTTTCGGAAGAGCCGGTTTACGTATGGCACCTTGCTTAAAATGGGAACCCCGAACTCGGTTCTCGATTCACTCAGACGTTTAATCCCCCCTAAGAGCACAGTGCCCCCGTCAGGCACGCTGACCGTGGTCGTCACAGTCACGAACAGAAAGGTAGGCAGTTGGACCGTGGTGCCAGAGCGATTTTCACTATTCTCTTCCGAGGCCGGGACCGGGTTGTCGTCGTCGTCCACGCCGCCACCGCTGCTCGAGTTGCTGGTCGAAGTGGTGCCTTCGAACTGGAATTCTTGCACATCGCCGATCTGGCTAAAGAACGGCACCACCGTCAACCGGACATACCGCCGGTCGTTCGACACGACCGCTTGAATCGTGAGGAAGGTGCCTTCGGAGAGCACGACGATCACCGGTTGTTGGGCAGCGGCAAAGTCACCCACCACCGGCACCACGCTAATCACAAAGGGCGTCAGCGCCGAGTCGGCGACAAAGGCCTGCTGGCCGTTGAACAGTGTGACCTTGGGTGCCTGAAGGATATTGCTCCGCCGGTCTCCCTGAGCAGCGTTGATCAGGAAGAAGGCCTCGATGTCGCTCAAGATGGCAAAGCCAAACGAGGCCACATCAACCGGGGTTCCAAAGCCAGGCGTGGCGATGGCAAAACTTTCCTGCCGGAATGGCAAATCCAAGTCAGCGGTGAACGAAGGCAATTCGCCAGAGGCCCCAGGTCCGGTAATTCCGACCGTTGCGCTAGGACGTTGGAAGTCAGTGCCTCCGTTAAAATCGCCGCCGCCGATTTTGTCTTCAATGTTGAAGTCAAAGTCGATCCCGATGCGTTCAAAGAAGTTGTCATTCAGACGAATGAACCGCACTTCGATCGTAACCTGAAGGTCTTGCAGGCGGCGCAATTGCTCCAAAAGATCGACGATTTCGTCGTGGACATCCTGGGTTTGGCTCACGACTAAGCTTAAATTGGTGGCAAACTCCCTGACCGAGCCGGGGCCTCCAACTTCATCCCACGTGTTGGGCTGAATCGTGGCGGTGATCAGCTCGATCAACGAATCGAAGTCGGCATTGGCGCCACCGCCCAAGCCGCCTGGCCCCACGTTCATCGGGCCGGCCGCGTTGCGCGGCCCAGGCGTGCTGGCCGACATTTGGGCCATCAATTGAGGGTTAATCTGAGCAGCTCCACCAGTGCCGTTGGGCCCAGCCATGGTGGCAAAGCCCGCGCCCCCGGCATTCGGTCCGTAGCCCAGCGCCGCATAGGCGTCGTTGATTGCGCCTTGCAAGCCCATGTTGCTGCTAGGCACAAAGTTGGGAATCGGAATCACCAGGTCGGCCACGTTGTAGGTA
This sequence comes from Pirellulales bacterium, assembly GCA_028289525.1. Taxonomy (GTDB): domain Bacteria; phylum Planctomycetota; class Planctomycetia; order Pirellulales; family JAGQOS01; genus JANQPJ01. Next base: position 8,220 of record JANQPJ010000064.1, on the reverse strand, counting down.
GTCGTGAAGACTTCGCCGTCCCGCAGTTGTTCGCTGGTGATCTTGAGCACCTCGTCTTTGATCACATAGCTCAAGTGCAATGGCTCCAAAATCAGATTGAGCGCGCTTTTGAGCATGATCTCTTCTTTGAGCGAGATCGTCACCGGGGTGTTGCTGGTCACATTCTCTTCGGCCAGTCCGCGCGGATCGAGATGGATGTTCACGCCGGTCAACGCGGCCATCCGGTTCAATACATCGCCCAACGGCTGTTCCTGGAAATCGACCGACACGGGATGCCGTAACTTCTGCTCGATTTCGATTTCACGTTCAGTGCGGCGCGAGTTGGCATCGCGGCCAAAACGATCCCGACGACGCTTGGTAAGCGATTCCCACTCTTTCACATTGCCAAAATTGATCGGATTGTCGTCATCAAACGGCTTGGCCGATTGTTCGATGTTGTTGAGCGCGTGGAAGACGGCGTCTTCTTTTTCGTCGCGGAACTGCTGGTCGTTGACCACCCGAATCAGGTTGCGGGCATAGAGCCACATTTGCCGGGCAATCGGATCGTCGGGAGCCAATTCGCGGGCTCGCTTGGCGATCACTTCCATTTTCTCATACTCGTGCTGGTCCATGTAGCGGTTGAACTCGTCGTTCAACTTGGCCAGCTTCTGTTGAGTTTCGAGCTTGTTCTTGCGTTCACGGTCGATTTGACTTCGCACCGAACGATTTTGTTGGTCGAGTTCAATTTGAGCCCGATTCTTGTCGATGTAGCTCTCCATCTCCGCAATGCTCGATTGTACACGGCGAGTAAGTTGCTTCTCGCGACGCGGATCGAGCCCAGCCTTGGCAACACGTTGTTTTAAGGTTTGCAGTCGCTCGAGCGCCTCTTGTGGGCGTTTTTCTCGCAGCTTGCGAGTTTCGGCCTGCTCGCGAGAAATTTCTGCCGACAGTTGCCGTCCGAGCAGCTGTTCACGAGCGGCCGTGGTGTCCATCAACGATTTGGCTCCGCCTGAGGCTGCTTGCGGATCGAGCTGTCGGGGAGCCGCCAACAGTTGCAAGTGGTCTTGCAGACGTTGCACGACCAGTGGATCGAGCTCCTCGCGGTGTCGGTACGACTCGCGGAACAATCGCACGGCTTCTGCTCGATTCTGTTTGCGGAGCGCTTTTTCACCCGCTTCATACAGCCGTTGCCCCATGCTGGTCGTCGTATTGTTCAAAATGGTCTGAGCCTTGGGAGAAGCCACGGTGACCGGAGGGGGGCCGCCTTCTCGGGCTTCAGCAATGTCGATTTCCAGGTCATCGAGTTCCTCGGTCTCGACCGAGGCTTGGGCCGGAGTGTTGTACGTTTCATCGCGACTGGCATCATAGACGGCCGGTTGAGTGGCGTGCTGACGGGCTTGCGATTGGCGTTCCGCCGAAGCGACTTGGTTAAGCGTGCGGGCTTTTACAATCGCCAATGCAACCAATTGCGGACGATCTTCGCCAGGTGCGAACTGCGAATCCTCAACGCCCAGCCGCATCGCGGCGTCAACATGCTGTTGAGCAACGTCCAAATCACCAGCCTGCAAGGCTTTTCTGGCTTGAAGGGTCAATTTCAGACACTGCTGCTTCTTGGTCTCGGCCAACGGTTTGGCCGGCAACTCGGCGGCCAACGTTTGCGTTGCACCGGCCGGCAACGTGGCGCGCAGCTTGGCCAAACGCCCTAGGACCATCTGGGGTTTCGTATCAAACGGCCCATACGAGACAGGCAGCTTCCCGGCGTCTCGGGCTAACCGTTCCGCTTCGTCGAGTCGTCCGTAACGGCCCAGTATTTCGGCCTGTTGGAGCAACAGTTCGGCATACATCCGCCCAGTCGCTTTGCTCTGAGGGCGAGCTTTGCGACGTGCGGCCACGTCTTCATATTTCTGAATGGCCGCCGCCACTTTGGCCGGCGAGTCGTCCTTAATGCCATATTGCACCTGCAGGCTACGCGATTGTTGCAGGTGTGCCCGCGCGGTGCGCAGATCGCCAACCGCCAACGCCAGGCGGGCAGCCAACAGCGAACGCTTGCTGGCCGCTTGCTGTTGCGGAGAGGTTGCTTTGTGTTGAGCCAGCTGCCGTGGGCTCCGCCGCAGGTTGATGGTTCGCTCATGCTCGACGGCGCTGGCCGGTTGAACGGCTTCATCGCGTTTGGCCAGTTTTTGCGAAGCCACAATGTCCGGCAATTCGATCCGCTCGGCGAACGCTCGGGTTTCCGGACGACGGGTGGGCCGATCGTCTTGAGCCGGAGCGACCAAACTGGCGGCTGAGTTGGGCCGCGAAACACTAGCGGTCACGTCGACCGGAGGCGGGCCGTTGAGGGCCGAATCGCTTGCACCATCAGGCAATTCCGTTGCCAACGACTTTTTGCCGGCAAAGCCTCGATCGGTGTTGAAGTTCGACTTGGCCGAACGAGGCAATTCCAGACGATCGGCGGCCGTTTGCTTGACCACCTTGTCAGGCGTGTCGACAACCTGTTTCGAACGGCTTTTCAAAAACGGATCGGCCGTGGTCGTTTTCTCAGCAGTCTTGCTAAACGGATTGAACCGGCTGCTAGGCAAGCGCACTTTTGAACGCTTGCTGTCGACAACTTGCTGGGCTTTTTGGAGATCGCGGCGGGCTTTTTGCGGCGTATCGCCAAGATGGAACAAACCGTAACCCACATTGAGCTTTTCGGCCTTGGTAATCGCTTGGTTGGCCTTGTGCAGATCGCCAGCCCGTAGCGCACGACGGGCGACCGACAGCAATTGGGCTGCCTGTTCGCGGCTCGCACCGCTGCTCTGGGCCAGCGTTGCGGCGCCGATGGTGACTGTGGTCCAATGGAACACCGGGGCTGCCTGAGCGAACGCAGGACCGACCACTAAAATGGTCACTGCGATCCCTGCCAGGCGTCTAACACGACTATTCAAAGCACATCTCCCTATGTGAGTTGCTCTGCCTTCAGCGAACTCGCTCGGTTGAACCGGCTGGCGTCCTTTCCAGACATGCGGACAACGAGCCGATTCCCGGTCCAGCTTGAGCGAGACCGGTCGGGCAGAGGGGGTTAAATACTCCCAAGGCCTGAATGGGTCAAGATCATTCCCCCAGGCCCGGGCCCTCACAGGGCAGATGCTTTGCTAGCACTCGCCGCAGCAAAGCGAAAAGCAAGAATCTCACAGAGTCACAAAGACACCGAGAAAGTTTTTGTTCGTGTACAAAACGAAGAAACAAAAAAGAGAATCAGGAGTTTTGAACGATGTGCTCGCGTTCCCTAGCCGCGATGTAACACATCGCCGGACAGAGTGACGCATCTGAGAAACAGACAAACAATCAGTGACAAGTAACAAAAATCTTCTCTGTGGCCTCTGCGTTTTTCGTGGTTTTCACGACACTACAACGTGTCCGGCGATGTGTTACATCGCGGCTAGAGTTGTGGTCGAGAGAGTTTCCCGGCAACACGTCGCCGGAATAGCGTCCAAAAGCTATCGGGCAACCCAAAACTCCGGGTCGTCGATCACCCAATCGGTCGACCAGGTGTGGCCATTGTCGCCGTTGGCCACGTTGAAAAAGAACGTGTTGAATCGTTCGCACTTGAAACCATAGGGAAAGAACGAGGCGATGTGATCCTTGGCCGTCAGATCGTCAACGCCTGGGCTGGCGTAGTAATGCACTTTACCATCGGCCGTGAACGACATGCCGAGCGTCCACCAGCCGGTCTGTTCGATCTTGGGCCCCCACACGTCGCTGCCGTTCTGACGGGCACGAACAATCAACTGGGCCGAGTCTTCCTTCACATTGCGATCGGTCTCGCTGTTGAAGCGAATGAAGATGCCAGGCCAGTACGGTTCGAGCTTGGTCTGCATCCGGCCGGAAGAAAAGCCGAACCGCGATCGAGATTCCTCTCGCTTAGTCACATAAGCCCGCAGACCGGCCCGCAAAGCAAACGATGTGCCCGTGCGATTTTCCCACGCTTCAAACTCAGGCAGATAAACCCGAACAATACAGTTCGGCACCCGACGCACCGAAACCGGTCCACCTACGCGGCGGCTGATGTTCAGCAACAAATCGTCCTGCTGCAACTGTCTGGTGACGCGGCCAGGAACGCCGGTGTAGAGCGAACGGATCAACAACGCGCCTTCGCTCCCCTCGAGCCCTCCCTCAGGCGTGGCCACACGCTGCATCACGTCGGGCTGACCACGCAGGCCGCTCTCCAACCAGCGCTGGTTCTTCGAGCCGCCCAACGGCGCTCGGGTGCGCTCGTCAATATTCTTACTGCTCTTGGGCAGCCTGTAGTCGTAGCCCCAATCGGGATCTTCAAAATCGTCGCCGACCCCTTTCACCTGCTGCCCAGTTCCCGGCACCACAGCCCAGACAGTTTGTGCTGTCAAACCACAAGCCAGGGTAATCCAACCAGCCAGGATCAATCGTACGAACAGCACAGAACGGAAGAGAGACAAAGTCATCAAGGAACCTCGGGCGGGGAGCGAGAAGGTGATGGTCGTACGGTGCGCATCGAGAGCACTCGACACCAGTAGTCATCGGAAACCAATCGGAGAAAATTTGGAAATCTTATTGCTGTGCAAGCAATTTGGCTCAGGTTGATGTGTCGAGCCACTGAAGAATCCCGCAAAGTCTACTTGATCGACAAGCCTTTCCGTTCGTGCCAAAGTAAATCAGGCAAATGAAAGCTGCCTGACATCGACCAAAATGAATTTAGAGCGAGTCGATCTTTACCATCGCGGACGCGACCTAGTGCAAGTTGCACGGGACTATAGCGGTCGTGACTCTGGTTTTTCCGATGTTTCTCGACGAAACGTCGCTACACAAACCTGAAAGCTGCTCTAGCTTTTGCCTGAATTTTCCGACGAAACACGACTACGAATGATCCGAAGTTGCTCTCAGCAATTTAGCGACAAAGCCTGGAGTTTATTTCCCACGGCCAGTTAACAAGCGTTCGGTTTCTGGCAGCACCGTATAATCTTCAGACGGATGCTTGGCCACTTCGAACCGTTCGATTACCCCCTGCGCAATGAATTCGGCTCGCAACGGCTGGCTGTCGAGCCCGTTCGGGCTGGCTAGCAGTTTCGATGGTTCGAACGGATGCCAGGAAAACGTCTGATCCGAACCCCACACCTGGCCGTAGAGCCGCTGGCTGGGGACAAAGTCGCCAATCCGGCGACCGGTCTCCTGGTGACACCGGCGACACGAAATCTCGTCCACGGCGATCAAACCGGCATCGTAGTCGACCGGGACAATCGAAGCCGATTTGGTGGTCGGCGCATAACATTCCAATTCGCCATCGGTCTTCCACACCGCCCCTTCGGCCGAACGAAACGTTGTTTCCCGAAGCAATTGTTGGGCTAACTCGGCATTGATCGGCGGCAGCACGTCGATCGCCCCCGAAGTGAAAAACGCCCCATACTCGTCACGCAACTCCCGAGGCTCCAGCGTGGTAGGATCGTGTAGATGGGCAAGCAGCTTGACCAACAATTCGTCTTGCCTCCAATTGGGCCGACGTTCTGTCACGGCCATAGCCAACGATTCAGCCGTGGGAAAAGGTCGAAACGCATTAGCATGCCAGCGGTCGCTAAAACGCCGTCGAGCACGAATCTCAAACACCACCGGTTCTTGCCCGGCAACGTCGCGCATCAACACCTCGCCAACCACTGTGCCGTTGGGGAATACCCAATGATAGACATTACCGTCACGCCACCAAACCACTGGCAGCCGTCGGCCGTTGCGCTCTGGCAGGGCCAAAAAATTGGCGCGCCGAACATCCGGCGACCGATGAGCACCACCGGTCGCACCAAACGGAAACCGAAAATGGCCCTGATGAAAAAACTCGACCGGGGCCACGTCCCCACTGCGACTGGTTTCCAAAATCCCAACAAACGGCGGGATCGAATCTTGATAGGCCGGCGGCATCGACCGTGGGTCATACCACATCGTGCTCGCATCGTGGAGGATTTTTCGGAGCGACTCCTCCTCAACCTCCGGCAGCAAGCCGCGAATTTTTGCGACCTCGGCCGCCGGCATCAATTCGACGTTGCCGCCTTGTTCAGCGGCTGCCAGGGAACTCGTCAGCGTGCCCAAGCCCAAAACGGCAAGCAGTAGAAAACGATGCATATTCTCGCCTCCCAGCTAGAGTGACCAAGATGGGCATTCTAGCGATGCTAGCTGACCGGGGCTAGCTCCCCCTGTTGGTTGTATGTTTGTTTTCCGAGAGGGTGTTAGTTTTCGGTGACACGTTGCATGCGTGGCTAGGCAATAGCAGCGGCCGGTGGCCGAAGCGCGAAACGGCTAGATTTTCCTGTTTCGCGAGCGACCACCGGTCGCTGATTTTCAAAAGAGATGACTTTGCGGTTTTCCTGTTGGAAGTTTCTTCCCAGCTTGAAAAACTGATCGGCTCTGAACCAACGCTTGCGCTTCAGGCTTTAAATGGTCTAGAGACTTCGTCGCCGAGAAAGCTGATTGGCCGCACAACCTGCAAAAAACACGACAAATGTCGGAAATCCGCCAGTAAAAATCATCGTTTTCAGAGCTTTTTGCGAAGAACATTCTGGCTCATCGTGATAAGCTGATGAAGGGATTAACTTTCCTGGAAAACCAGCTTTCCTGGAGGCGAAGCCAATGATCGTGGAAGACAGATCGGTTCAGTTGTTGCCGGCCTAGGGCGTGCTCCGCTTCCTTGTGCTATGAGCTTGAAAAAGCTTGTCGCCTAGGGAAGCGGGATACGCCCTTGTTTTGTTAAGGTAGCCAGGCGTGTAGGTAAAAGATATGCACCCCCTGGCGTGAGTATGAATCGAGGGCATTTAACGTAAGAAAAGTTCGTCGGTTGTCCCCATAAGGGTCTTCGACATAATGTCTATTTTTAAAATGGCATATAGGAGTGATCCCATGGTTCGGTGTGTGACGTTTGAAGGTCGGGAAGTTGAGGAAGCGGTGGTCGAGATTCGAGCGATGCGTCGTTGCCGGCCACAGTCGAATGGCAAGTCACGCGACCAGTTCAACCGCCGACGTCGTCACAGCCGCAGCTCGACAAATCGCGCTCCCAGCAAAGCCCGTCGTCGAGTCCTAAACCGCCCAATGGGATAGTTGACGCGGCGGGTTGACGCGGTGGAGGGTTTAGGGTGGAGGGTGGAGGGAGACGCGCTCGCGCGTACTAATCACTAACAACTAATAACCAAAAACTAGCAGATGTAACCCAGTTCAAACTCAAAAAAACGCGTTCGCGCGTAAATCCTAAATCCTAAATCCCAAACCCCAAATCAGAAATCCAAAGATGTCTGGTTCCAGCAAACAAGACGAATTCATGAACCTGTTTCGGCAGTGTGAAAGGCCGTTGTTGGCCTATCTGCTGACGATGGTTCCGCGTCATGCCGACGCCATGGATCTGTTGCAGGAAACCGCCGCCGCGTTGTGGAACAAGTTTGACCAGTACGACCGGTCGTTGCCGTTTGTCGCCTGGGCTCGCAAGTTTGCCCACATGCAGGTGCACAAGCATCGCGAGCAGGAACGCTATCGTGATTGGATGTTGGCGCCGTTCAACGATCGGTTGATCGAGTTGTTGGCCATCGAGGTCGAGGGGCACACAGGCGTGGTCGAGCTAAGAACCGAGGCGCTCGTCGAGTGCTTGAAGGAATTAACCCAGGCGGAACACGATCTGCTGCACGAGCGATATTGGAAGCAAACGAATTTGCGCAAATTGGCGGCCGAACGCGGGGCTTCGGAACAGCAGTTGTATCGACGACTGTTTGCTACCCGACGGCTGTTACACGCATGTATCGACCGGCGCATGGCCGAGAAGGGAGCGTCGTGATGCACGTTCCCGAAACCGAAAAACAACTCCGCGAATTGCTTACCCGGCTTTGCGAAGGCACGGCCAGCGCCGAGCAACAGGCGTGGCTTCGAGAAGCCTTGCTGGAAAAACGACACGTACGACTGGTATATGCCGAATTCATGGCCGCTGAAGCAACCATTGCCGCCCACGTGATCGACCGTTGGGACGAGCGGCGCACGACCGTTCCCGATTTGGTCGACTACGATCAGGTTTTCCAAGCCGGATCAACCGAGCCGGTGACGCTTCAAGTTGATGAGATGAGACAGAAGGCCTCCGTATTAACCCAACTCGACCGAGCAATCCAATGGCACCGGCATCCGCTTCGGTTTTTGGTGGCCGTTTCGATGCTCACGGTCCTGTTTATCGGCGGCTTGTTGGCTTGGATTTGGCCACAGGAACAAGCA
>JANQPJ010000058.1 GCA_028289525.1 Pirellulales bacterium | reverse complement strand
TCCATAGTAGTGAACCCAGTTTAAGTCTTACTGCACTTAACTTCGGAGGCTCTACTGGACTCTAAGTAAGCCTATATCTAGTATAGTATAGTATATATTCAGCATAACAATTCTTTTAATTCCTTGTTGGAGCACCTACATGCTTCCCGCACTAACCTTGGGTGCGGGTCGACAAAAGAAAACACACGAGAAACCCGCCACCAAAAATTACTGCGCCTCCCCGCCACTTGACAGGGCCCCAGTTAGATGGGGCACCAGTTTAACGCTTGAAGCTGCGGCATGAAAGAGATTTGAGCGTGAATTCAGGACGACTGCAAAGTTGTCTCTTTGTAACACACTTCCGCCGACTGAAGTGAAAGATTTTGGCCGAAGGCCTGTTTCACCGTACCTAGAGCAAATTACCAACCTGCTTCAGTCGCCATTCTTGCGCACAGCGGCCAGATGTTCGGTCAGAAACTCCTTCAGCGCCGGAGCGGTCACTTCGTCACGATCGTTGAAGCGAAAACGAATCAGGTCACACTGGTCGCGGTCAGTTTGCAGTTCACACTGCTCGGCCACCTCCGAAAGACGCCCCATGGCAAACTGGCCCTTGGGGCCGCGGAGCACTAGGTCTAGGCCAGCCGGACGCTTGGTGTGCAGACTGGCCCAGGGGCCACCGGCGGCGGCGACCGTGAGATGGACCACCTGTTGATTGTGCCACTCGAAGGTTTCCGCCTGAGCCGTGTCGGTCAGTACGTTGCAGAGCGTTTCGAGCACCTCGGTTTCCCAATGCACCCGACGGCCCGGTGGAAAGCCCTTACGCGACAGGTGCCACTTTTTGCCGAGCACCGTCCAGGGCATCACCGCTTGGGGCGATTGTTGTTTGCGCTCGGTGCTGGCCAGGAAGGCTTTGGCCGCCCGTTCGAGCAGTTTCCAAAATGCCGGCGTGTCGATCTCTGCCCAACTGTGAGCGTGGACTTGGACTTCTTGCCAGGGGCCGCGCAGGTTCTTGCAGGTAACCCGTTGTTTGGTGCCGTAGACCGGCAAGTCGTCCAGTTCGTTGAGCGGGCGGAGGCCCAAGTCGGCCACTAGGTTTGCCTGTTTAAACGTGTTCTTGGCTGTGCGAAATTTGAGCTTTACCAGCCAGGTTTCGCCGGTCAGGGCGTGGAGGAACCAACCGTCCGACTTTTTGGCCGCTGCGATCTCGACGACGCTGCGGTGGCTCCAGTCGGTGGCGTTGAACGTGCCCAATTGCTGAATGCGGTCGACCACTTCGCTCAGGATTCGGCCCTCCCATCGACACGGTTGACCATCGCGTCCAACCCGATCCTGAGTGTGCCAACGTTGGCCGTCGATCTCCCAAGGCATCTTGGTGTCGCTGCCTACCTGTTTTAGATCGAGGTCGCTGGTACGCTGCTTGTTGGCGGCTTCAAAGTCGTAGGCTTTGCGTTCGTCGTGAGGGCCAGCTTTGAGCACCGGGGCCAACACCTCGCCGGTGTGCGAACGGAGGGCTCCATTTTTCGGCGACTTGCCCACCCGACGGCTGTAGGACACCACTTGTTCCGGTGTGCCGGCGGTGACCAGTTGCCCGCCCCCTTCGCCGGCCTCGGGGCCCATTTCGACAATCCAATCGGCCGTTTTGATCACATCCAGATTGTGCTCGATCACGACGACCGTGTTGCCCAGATCGACGAGCCGGTTGAGCACGTCGAGCAGGCGTACGATGTCGGAGAAGTGCAGGCCGGTGGTCGGTTCGTCGAGCAGATACAAGGTTTGCCCGGTGTCGGGCCGGGCCAGTTCGGCGGCCAGCTTGACGCGTTGGGCCTCGCCGCCAGAGAGCGTGGGCGCCGGCTGGCCGAGCGTCAGGTAGTCGAGGCCAACGTCGCATAATGTTTGCAGGATGCGGCGAATCTTCGGGATGTTGTCGAACAGTTCGACCGCTTCGCCACACGGCATGTTTAGCACCTCGGCGATCGAACGGCCCCGATAGGTCACGGCCAGCGTTTCAGGGTTGTAACGCTGGCCGTGACACGTGTCACACTCAACCCAAACGTCGGGCAGAAAGTGCATCTCGATGCAAATCTGACCGTTGCCTTCACACGCATCGCAACGGCCGCCTGGCACGTTGAAGCTGAAACGCCGAGGGGCGTAGCCGCGCAACTTGGCCTCGGGCAATTGCGAAAAGAGCGTGCGGATCAGTTCGAACACGCCGGTGTAGGTCGCCGGATTGCTGGTTGGCGAGTTGCCCAATGGCGACTGATCCACCCGAATCACTTTGTTGACTTGTTCAACGCCGCGCAGCGCATCGTGGGCACCGGGA
>JANQPJ010000042.1 GCA_028289525.1 Pirellulales bacterium | reverse complement strand
CCTAGCCGCGATGTAACACATCGCTGGACAGAGCAACGCATCTGAGAGACATGTGAACTCTGGGGTTTTCACTTGATTCGCGCGTGTCCGGCGACGCGTTGCGTCGCGGCTAGGCCGCAAAAGCACATCGTTCACAACTCGGCATTCCTTGTTTCGAACGTTGAAATTTCGAATTTCGAATTTGTTTCGGATTTCGAGATTCGGATTTCGAATTTAACTCATCAGGCTTTTCATGCGCTCACGCAAATCTCACGGTTTCACCCTGGTCGAACTGCTGGTCGTGATCTCGATCATCGGCATTCTAGCGGCCTTGCTGTTGCCGGCCGTGCAGTCTGCCCGCGAAGCGGCACGACGCGTCCAGTGTCATAGCCATCTGAAACAGTTCGGTCTGGCTCTGCTGAATTATCACCAGCAGCACGAACAGTTCCCGCCGAATGGTAGAGTGCTGTTTAATGAAAACCCTCATCGCAAAGGCTCGATGCACTTGCGGTTGCTGCCTTACCTAGAGCAAGAGGCATTCTGGAAACGACTCGACTGGGACGGCACGAATATCGTTGAAGCCAACGGCGACATCGTTTGGCAAATTAGTCATAACGCTGAACTGAAGAGCACAATTATCGGAGTGCTGCGGTGCCCGAGCGACGATTATCCCCTCATTAATCAATCTGGCGAAACACGGACGAACTATGCTCCAAGTGTCGGAGCGCAACGCGCTTTTGGTCGAGGTAACTGCCCTGCCTATCCTGGCAACGAGTTTGGCAATGGCTCGGCTCCGGATGCCTTCATCGCCCACCCGTCGGTGATCTCGGGACTATTCTCACGCGTTGACTGGGCTGCCCGTATCGCCGAGATTACCGATGGCACGTCCCATACCATCGCCATGGGAGAAGTTTTGCCTGGCTGTAGCAGCTCCTTGGATGACTTTCCTTGGTGGCACAATGGCCCCTGGACCACAGGCACCGCGATCCCGATCAATTTCCCCACCTGTCCTGGCCAGGGATTAGGGCACGATGGCTCAACAGGCATCGATTGCTATGCCTGGAATAACTGGAAGACCGACCTGGCGTTCAAGTCGCGCCATCCCGGCGGCGCCAGCTTTGTGTTTGCCGACGGCTCGGTTCACTTTATTAGCGAAGCGATCGACTATCGCAACTACCAACGGCTTGGCGACCGCCGCGACGGTGAACCGGTTGAACCATTTTGACGCGGTTTAGGGTGGAGGGTGGAGGGTGGAGGGAGACGCGCTCACTCGAATGGAGCACTTAACACGAAGCCCTGCTTTGTGCCCTAGCCGCGATGTAACACATCGCCGGACAGAGTAACGCACCTGAGAAACATGCTGATACAAACAAATTCCAAACACGCTTGGCTACGAAGCCTGCTACTTGGTTTTGGTGTGCTCTTGACACTAAGCGGCTGTGGCAGGCAAGAAGGTCCGCCGATGGCTCCGGTTCAGGGTCGAGTGCTTTTGAACGGAAAACCGCTTGCTGGGGCCCAAGTCTCTTTCATTCGTCAGGGAGCCGCCCGATTCTCGCTTGGAAAGACCGACGAGCAAGGTCGTTTTATCTTAACGACGTTCGACCGAGAAGATGGCGCTCTGATTGGTGAAAACAAGGTGACCGTGGCCCAAGTGCAATCGAGTGTTGCCCCTCCGACCAGAGATTCTGCCGAAGAATATTTGGCGGCCCTACGTGAAGTCGATGCTGGCCGCGGCGAGCCGAGCGCCGTTTCCCCCAAATACGCCTCCCCCGAAACGACCGATCTGGTCGTTCAAGTCGTCGCCGGCGACAACCAGTTTGAATTTAACTTGAAGCCGGAATAGGCCGGACCATTCTTGAGCCGTGTTTCATCGCATCTCAAGCTTGAACATCGGCCAACATTTCCGCCACCAGTTCCATCGGCAAGCCCACCACATTCGACTCGCTTCCTTCGACAATGTGAACCCATCCCAACTGATCTTGGAAACCGAATCCACCTGCCTTTCCTTGCCATTGGCCAGTGCTCAAATATTCTTCAATTTGATCATCGGATAGTTGATCCATGTGGAGTGATGTAACCGCACAACGAAGTGCTGGTTCCTTGTCCGGTATCTGCCAAACGCACACCCCACTGTATACCCGATGGGCTCGGCCGCGCAGCAGGCACAGCATCTGTCGCGCGTGATCTTCGTTGGCCGGTTTGCCTAGGATTTGGCCGTCGCATTCAGCAACGGTGTCGCAGGCTAGCAGCAGCCCAGCGGAAACTCGGGCAGCAACATCTTGTGCCTTGCGCAAAGCCGAGGTCGCCACAAACTCAAGTGGCCCACAATTGCTACAAATCCCCTGTTCGGCGGTTTCGGCGGGCACCACCACTTCGAATGGGTAACCAGCCTGGTCGAGCAACTCTCGACGCCGTGGCGAGCCACTTGCCAGAATCAATTCCGGCCTAGGTTTATCTGTTGTCATGGTTTGTGAGATCAGCAAAATGCCTAATAAATTCGCGATCCATTACCAGCTAATTGGAGTAAAAAACCCTGTCCCTCTGAACCCGATCTGCTACGCTGAATACTTTCAATCGTTCCAAAATTTCCCATGTTGATCGATAGCAGCGGTCGATGACCGCTCGCGAAACACCTGTTTTTATACATCTCCTTGAAAAACAGTGATTTCTGGATTCTCACTTTTGGAACGACTAACTTTACTCCATCGTTTTGCGGATTAAAACTGCTAATGTCTCGTTCTCCCTGGCCAATCCTCTATGAAGACAATCATCTCTTGGTGGTCGTCAAGCCGGCCATGCTGCCTACGATGGGCGTGGCCCAAGACCGGCCCAGCTTGTTGTCTCAGGCTAAAACCTACATCAAGCAGGCATATAATAAGCCAGGCAATGTCTACCTAGGAATCGTCAGTCGCCTAGACGCTCCAGTCACCGGGGTTCTGGTGTTAGCTAGAACCTCCAAAGCTGCCGCTCGCTTAACCGAGCAATTTCGTTCTGGATCAGTCACCAAGACTTACCTCGCGGCAGTCTCCGGCCAAATTGCCCCAGCAACCGGATCGCTACGAAATTTTGTTCGCAAAGACGAACGTCATCGGCGCATGCATGTTGTGGATGCCGAGAGCAGTCTGGCCAAGGAAGCCAGACTACGCTACCAAACCGTGCGACAGCTCCCAAACATTTGTGTCGTAGAAGTCGAATTAGAAACCGGTCGCAAGCACCAAATCCGTGTCCAACTTGCCCATGCCGGCCATCCGATCCT
>JANQPJ010000021.1 GCA_028289525.1 Pirellulales bacterium | reverse complement strand
TTTCGCGAGCGGCCACCGGCCGCTGTTTTTGCGTAAGAGATGACCTTGTAATCCTCCTAGCTTGGCTTGCTCAGTCCATTCCATCTGGCCGGAAATTGGGATATGATGAAACGCTTCCGAGAAACACTTGCCTAACCTGTCCATCGAGCATCATGCCACGCGAATTTAGTAAATATGGGATCCGGTTTGCCTATCCGGATAATTGGATCCTGGACGAACAACCAGTCGACAGCGGCAACACCGTGGCGGTGGCTAGCCCTAACGGTGGGTTTTGGTGGTTGTCGATCTATCCGGCTGCGATTGAGGTCGAAGATGTGGCCAAGTCGGTGCTAGACGGTTTGACCGAGGAATATGACAACGCCGATGTCGACCCAGCAGTCGAGGTGATTGCCGACCAGCAGACCGTAGGCTACGACATCGACTTTGTCTGTTTGGATTTGATCAATACGGCCCAAATTCGTGGATTTCAAAACGAAATCGCCACGTTCGTGATGCTCTGGCAGGCCGAGGATCGTGAGTTTCGCGAAATCGCGCCCATCTTTCGGGCAATCACGACTAGCCTGGTGCAGAGTTCCGACCAGATCGACCTCGAAGCCGCCAGCGAAATCTGACAGCAGTGCTAGCTCTGCCTGGCCAGGACGAATCGGTGGACAAAATTGTAAAACCTACAACCGCGACTGGTCGGAGAATGCTGACCGAATCGGCGTGGCAACTGGCTTGATGATTGGCAAGCCGGTATGGCCGCCTGAGTTACGCGAGTTGGGTGCGAGATTCCATTCGAATTGGCACGCGGTATGCAACTTCAGTAGATCGGTTGTCGATGGACCCCATGGGCAGCAGGGCGTGACTTCCCGCATCACGCTCGCTGCCCCCTGCCGGGGCGCAGATATCGACGAGAAGAGCGCGAACCTAAGGTATCGGTCACCACGACCAGCATCGCCCGCCACGGGCCAGCCAGTTTTTCGTGTTCAACCAACCATCTAGGATTTCTGATTTGGAATTTGAAATCCTAAATCCCGAGTCGGAACAGTGGTTCGCTCAGTTGGCGGGCGGTGACGAAGCCGATGGTTTTGCCATCGGGGTCTTGGACATGCCCTAGGTGGTTGTCGCTGGCTTCTAGCTTCATCAAGGCGTCAATGTACGGCTCGTCGGCGGCAATCTCGACGAGCGGATAGACTGCTGCCGGCTCGTCTTCTGGCCGCAAGTAAAGATCGACCACTTTGATGTAGCCTACCGGTAAACGCTCTCGGGTATCCGACTCGACGGGAACGACCGTTAACCGGTGACGCTTCGCCAGGCGGCGGATATCATCCTTGTGGGCGGTTGCGCGAACCCGAGCGACCCGACCGGCGGGAACCACAAACGACCGAACCGGCTGGCTTGCCACGGCAAACAACCCTTGCGCCAACCCCTGTTGGGCAGGCCCCAGCAGACCGGCTTCGTGGCCTTCGTCGAACACTTGTCGCAGCTCTTTGCGGGCGAGCCCCAACTGCACTTGCTCAGGTGTTTCGCCAGCGAACAGTTCGAGCAATTTGCTCAACGCCCACAGGATTCCGGTTACCGGCGCAAAGAGCCAGGCAAACATCAGCAGCAACGGACCACACCGCCGCAGCAACCGATTCGGGGCTAAATAAAACAAGTGCTTGGGCGTCAGTTCGCCATAGATAAACAACAGCGGAGCAAAGATGACTGGCATCACGATCGTTGGCCACGAGCTTGCATTGCCGAACACTTCGAGCGTGCCCATCACCACGGCCAGCGACGTGACGTAGTTGGCCAGATTGTTGCCGACCAACACGGTGGCCACAAACATCGAAGGGTGATTGGTCAGCGTCAGCAAACTGCGGGATACGAGATCGCCGTCGAGCCCATCGAGCACCAGCCGCATGCGGTTGACCCGATAGAAGCCGGTTTCAGAGCCACTGAACAGGGCACTCAGGGCGACGCCGACCGCCAATAGGAGCACGATGGCAATCATCCTTCGTCCTCCGCCACAGCCGGGTCGAGCCGTTGGACCGTAACCGTCCAGTGGCCGTGCGGGGCTACTTCCACGACTTGCCATTGAAACGTTCCCCAACGACACGTGTCGCCAGACGCCGGCAACCGTTGCAAGACCTCTTGCAGCATGCCAGAGACCGTAATGCTTTTGCTCTCTGGCAGCTTAACCTCGACGTGTTTGGCAAATCGGCGCAGGCTGGTCATGCTGTTCACTTGCCAGCGGTCAGGGCCGAGCGCTACCACCGGGGCGGTGCGCAGCAAGCGGTCGCTACGACTCGTCTGTTGTGAAAACACCGACGCGATGACGTCGTCGAATGTGATGATGCCGATGGTTTCACCAAATTCGTTCACCACCGCGGCGACTTTGCGGTCTTGACGCCGCATCGATTCGAGAACCGATGCGGCAGTGGCGCACCAGGGGACATAAATCACCGGTACGGCGTGACGGTGGAGCCGCTGGTGGGGAATGTCAGACAAATAGCAAACAGGAATCGCCGCCACGATTTCTTCATCGTCATCTTCGGTCACCAGCACATAGCCGCTGGGAGGGAGATTGCCGGCCAGATCGGCCAGGTTGACCGGGGCCGGAAACGATTGGCATTGGGGCCGTGGACGCATGAGTTCGTCTGCCTGAATATCGGAGAGCCCTACGATGTTTCGCAGCACGGCTTCCTCATGTTCCAGCAAGGCCTTGTCGGTGGTCGAAAGTTGAATTGCCCGTTGGAGGTCGGTCAGTTGCAGGTAGGGCTCGCTTTGAAAGCTTGGCCAAATTGCCCGTCTGGAGATCACGTGCACCGTACGAAAGAAAGGCAGCAGAGGATCGACCAAGCGGACCGCAGCCGTGAGGGGAACACTGACCAGAGCCGAAAGGCTACGGCTATACATCACAGCCAAGGTTTTGGGAAGCATTTCGCTAAAGAAGATGATGCACAACAACGAGCAGCCGGCCACCAGGCCGGCCTCTTTGCGCAGGCCGTGTCTTTCCAGTTGCAAGCTGACGATCGAGGCCATCGCGAAATAGCTGATGTTGATGACCAGGTTCCAGAACAACACGGCGGTGAGCAGCCGGTCGGGGTTGCGCAGCAGGCGAGCGGCAATTTGCTGGGGCGTGCTGCCCGACTCGAATGCCCGCCGATCTTGCCGGCGGAGATAGAATAGGGCCGCTTCGCTACAAGAACAAAACGCCGACAGACCAACCAACATGGCCATCGCCGTGAGCCAAGGTAGATAAGGGGTCAGATGTGTGGTCACGGTCGGTCCGAAGGGCGAATCGCAAACTTATTGATGATTGACTTAAGAACTAATCTTTGTGCGTGTCAATTTTATCCTGATTTTCCGGCCTCCCGTTCGGCGGCCTCGATTCGTTGTCTAGTCAACACTCAATAAAAGGGTTTCAAAGGCGAAAACCGGGAAGCGGTCGGTTGCTCAGGCTGTGGGAGCCCAGAGCCCTCGATCGCTACTCGCTATTTTCACCTCCACCGCGTCCCGAGGCAACATTGAACTCGTGGAGTGCTGGCACCAACATCGCCGTGGTGGCAAAGCCATAGGTAACCACGACTACCAGAAACACCGCAAGCGGTGCGCCGAGAATGAAGCTGGTGATGGCGTAAAACGTGGCCAACGGGGCTCCAAACGAGGCGATTGCGATTGCTCGAGAGGGGTTGCGCAGGCCAAGCGTCACATATAAACCGACCCCACCACCGAGCATGAAGGCCAAGAATGGCTGCAACTGCGTCTGAAACGAACCGGCGAAGGCGATCATCATCCGCATGCAAGTGGCGATGCCTAGAAATAGAAACAACAGGGTGCCCAGGCTGGCCGCGATCGCGCTTTTCGAGTTGCCGTAGTTCAACCCGATGTGGATGCCCAGGGTGGCCGTAAACAGGTTCATCACCATCAGCCCACCAATCAGGTAGATCAGGTTCTCGCCGGAAATGCCGCCCTGGCTCCAGAGATACAGGCAGAGCACGGCTGGCAGCAGGACCATTTCTTTCGTGTTGTAAAAGACGCCGCCCAGCTTGCCGAACACAAACTCTTTGGGCGTGATGTCGGTAACCAGCAACAGGTCAAGCGAGCGACCATCGCGCTCATGGGTCACGGACGTTACGGCCAGAGCATTCAAGAAGACCAGGCTCAACACGAACAACGGTGCCAACGATTCGGCGGCCGGTGGAATGACGCGACCGGCCGCCGAGGGGCCGGCTTGCAAGGTGTTGTGAAGCAACACGGCCGCGGCCGCCCAAAGGATCAGGTAGCCGGCGCGAATGGCCAGCAACTTACGCCCATAGGCCCAAGTACAAACCTCGCGCCAGAGGACTGGATAGCGCCATACCCGACGGGCTTGCCCGGGTGCCCGACCGGCCGACGACACGGTTGGTTGCTCGGCGTCGGAGAGCGCTGACTCGAAAATGGACTCCGAAGTCTGCAGAACGGCTGGCCGACGACGAACCTCGCGCGACGGGTTCCAACGTCGCAGGTTGAAAATGGTCCAGCCGTTCATGCCGATGGCGGCAACGAGTGAGAAGACCAGATAGGCCGCGAACGAATCTTCCCACCATGTGGCCGGGGCCAGGGCCGACAGGGCAGGGCGAGCGGCCGCCAAGACCGCTTGCCAAGGGCTCAGGCAGGTTGCCCAATGGGTTGTCGGAATGCCTGACCAGACGGTTCCCAGCAGTCCACTGGCGACGATTTCCCAAAAGGTTAGCCAAGCCACTAGCGCCAAGGCCGTGAGCGCCAAGGTTTGAAACGTCTTTTCGCGCCAGCAGGCGAGCATGTTGCCCAGGCTGCCGGCCACCAGAGAGCTGGCCATCGTGACGACGGTTACCCGAGCGATCTGCTCGACTGAAACCCCGCCCAACAAGGCCAGCAACAGCAGCCACGGCACGGCTGCCACAATCATCACCAGCACGATCAGCAAGCTGGCCAGCAGTTTGCCGAGCACCAATTCGCTATCGGTCAGGCTAGTAACCAGCAGCGAGAGAAAGGTTTTGCGGTCTTTCTCCTGCGATACGGTGGTGGCGGCGATGATGGCCGAGGCCATTAGCACGATGGCCAGTTGCAACGGGGCCAGCAGGTTGAACAATGCACCACCGAATCGAGCCAAGTCACCCAGGTTGCGAACATTTTGGGTACCGGTCAGCACCAGCCAGGCGGTGCAGGCCAATAGCCACAAGGCCAGCACGTAGGTGGTTCGCACGAGATAGAGCCGCGAGCGGCGGGCCGCGGTGACCATTTCGCGCGTAAAGACAGGCCCGACAAACAATGATCAATCTTTCCTGAATCCATGGCCAACGAGAAGGCGAACTCAGTATAGATTGACGAGCCGGCCAGGTCACGTCAAGAGATCAGGAAGGTGGTGGAGAAGAGGGGAAGTGGATGAGAAAGGAGAACGATTGGAAAAACAGCGGCCGGCGGCCAAAACGCGAAACAACAGACACCTTGACGTTTCGCGC
>JANQPJ010000013.1 GCA_028289525.1 Pirellulales bacterium | reverse complement strand
GCAAGCGAGGGAAGAGGTTCCACTCAAGTTCCCTCGCTTGCGCGTCGGGCTTGTATTTGAGTGGTTTTCAAAACACCAGAAATATTTGCCGCACACCCCAGACGAGAGAGCAAAAAAGGGTCAGCGAGCAGTGGTTGCTTTTGAGCAAGGCGATCTCAGCGACGAAGTCTCCATCGCGGCTATTTTCCAACCAGTGGCGAATTGTCAGCAGGGGCAGGGGGAAATCCGAAATCCGAATCTCGAAATGCGAAACAAAGCGTGAAATTCAAAACCGGAAATGACCAAAACATGCTGGCCACGTATCGGTTTAGAGTATTCGTGCTTTGGTCCTTCTGATTTGTTTCGGATTTCTTCCAAGCCCCGAGTTCTACTCCACTCGGCTGAAGTGTTATCTATTTAGAAAGAGCAGCGGTCGGTGACCGCTCGCGAAACCAATGCTTTTCGACTTTGCAAGCGGGAGAGGGAGAGCTTTTGGCCGGATTGCTGCTCTCAAGCCCCAATTTGCTCGAGCGCTTCTAGGGTCACCTGATGCAGATGACCGTTCGAGGCCAACACGCCTCGATTGGCGGCCAGTGTGCGGCCTTGGCTGAAATCGAGTGGTTTTCCGTCCAGGTCGGTCACCTGACCGCCGGCCTCCTGGACCACCAGGCTGCCGGCTGCCTGGTCCCAAATCTTTTCGCGATAGTCTGGCCGCGAGGGGGAGAGGAGCCGCACCAGCAGGTCGCCTTGCCCTCGGGCAAGCACCGCGTATTTGGCCTGGCTATCGAGTCGAACCGGCTCGGCCTCGACGCCAAGGGCCTGAACCAGATCCTCGATCTTGCCGCCATGGGTATGGCCTGCTTCGACACTTCGCAACAGCCGGGCTTCGCGAGGGTCGGTTCGATCAGAGATTCGAATCTGCTCTGGAGTCTGGGGCTCGGATGCCAGGCTCATCGACCAGGCACCCTGCCCAGCCACGGCATAGAGCAACGTGCCAGACTCGCCGGCTGCGACCGGCTGTCCATCGCTGCCAAGTTGAGGACAGCCGAGCACTCCCAGCCGTACGGCGCCTTGTTCTACGAGCGCCAGGCAAACGGCATACTGTTCTCCCCGCAAAAACCCTTTGGTGCCGTCGATCGGGTCGAGTGTCCAGAAGCGTTCGCCAGGCTCGGCCGCGCCGTGCTGGATAAGCTGGCAAACGTTGGCCTCCGTGGCTTCTGGAAGCAGTCGGGTCACAAAACGAGCGACTTGGGTCAGCGTGGCCTGACCTTCTGCTTGTTGCAGGGCGTCGGCACTCTCTTCGCCGACCAACAGGTCTTGTGGAAACGCCTCGCGAAGCCGAGCGGCGACCAAAGCTTGGGCTGCATAGTCGCCAACGGTGACCGGAGAGCGATCGTCTTTGGTTAGCGCCGGGGTGACCATTTCGCGCTGCACCTGAGCGACCAGCGCGGTTGCCTGGCGGACCGTTTGGAGGGCAAACTTAAGTTCAGGACTGTTTGGCATGGAGTGGAGGCAGTGGCAGGTAGGCCAAGGCACTAGTACCTGAATTCATTTGTTTTTGTGAGGCCCCGGCGACGCGTCGTGCTTGGATGACTATTTCGCAACAAAAATGGGCTTTGCAGTCCTGCTAGACGCAACACTAGAGCGAGAAAAGCTACCCGGCAAGGACTCGAACCTTGAATGAGGGAACCAAAATCCCTAGTGTTACCATTACACCACCGGGTAGGACCGGAGCGAACCGATCAGGTTGATTGGCGCTCCGTATACTTCATTTCGAAAAGCTTATCGCGAATTGGTCCGATTGACAACCGAGAAGGTAATTTGCTCCAGTTCGATCGCCAGATCGACGCCGACTAGACTCACGCTGTCTGGAAGCGAGATGGTGACCGGGGCAAAATTCACCACGCCCTCGATGCCACAATCGACCAGCCGATCGGCTACTTCTTGGGCAGCCGTGGCTGGAACCGTAATCACGGCTACCCGGATCGCATGTTTGAGGAGAACCTGTTCAAGTTGGTCCAAATGGTAGACTTCGACTCCTTCGATCTGCGCGCCCACCTTGGCTTGTTCGACATCAAAGGCAGCGGTGATTCGGAAGCCTTGGCGATTGAACCCACGATACCCGAGCAAGGCGCGGCCCAAGTTTCCAACACCAATCAACGCGACCGGCCAGCCGAGATCGGTGCCCAAGATGCGACGGATGGCTTCAATCAGCTCTTGGCACCGATAGCCGACGCCTGGGTGGCCGAATTGGCCAAAATAGGCAAGATCTTTGCGAACCTGGGCATCGGTAAAGCCGAGCCTGCTGCCGAGTCGGCTGCTGCTGGTCGTTTCGCGGCCACTGCGCACCACGTGTTGCAGTTCGCGTAGATAAAGGCTCAAGCGGTTCACGACCGCTTTGGGGATGGACTGAGGGTCGATTGATTCAGCGCGGTTTTTTTTAGCGCGGCTCATCTATCCGGAGCGGGCGAGGGATCGTGAAACATTCACGGAAAGCCAAGCGAAAGCAAGTTGGCTCTAGCCTGTGGAGGCACTGGATCGTTGTGGGGGTGTGCTGTGCGCCGTTGACCAAGGGAAAGGTGGTTGCTGCGGACGGATCTACCGACGGCGTTGCCGGCGCGTGATCGGAGACCAGAGGATCGCTAGCAACGTTGATAGACTGACGCAGGTTGTGGGCTCGGGGACGATCGCCGCAGAAGCCACGCTGGCAAACGTTGTGCCCAAACGAAACTCGTCCAACGCACCGCTCACAGCCCCACCGAACCGAACGCCAAAGCTTCCGAGAGCGTTGTCAACCGGTCCAGTGGCTCCTGGTGGGAAGACTGGATTATCTGGCACGGTGTCGGTCGGGTCGAACGCCAGAATCGAGATTTCATCAGGTCCAGAGTTGCTCGTAGTAATTTGGGCAATGATCAAATAGGTTGTATTCAAGGAATACGAGCCAAAATTCAGAAAAGATCCTCCAGGTGGAGTTCGATTAACTGCCGCGAAGAATTCTTCGTCGCTGCCGAGCCCAAAGGTAAACAAGGGGACTCCTTCTGGGGTACCGCGAGCGCTAAGCGACGCTTCAATGAAATCACCGCCGCCAGAGGCATTATCTGAGTCTTTACGGAACAAGGCGCTGGCGTACCAAACCGAGCCCTCGGCCTCGAGATCGATGTTGATGTCCGTGGAGAGATCTCGTCTAGCCGAGGGTATCCCCATCCCTACGTTGTCGAGAAGCAGCCGAGACCCGGACGACGGGGGCAACAGCGGTGTCGTTAAGCTAATGCCATCGTTGGAGAGGGGGATATCATTGGTATTGCCAGGTATTCCATCATCGTCAACCCAAGGCCCAGAAAATCCTTGGCTACCACCGCCTGTTTGGCCGTTCAGGTCTGTGCCGGTGTAATTAAACCCCTCATAGGCCACTTGTGTTGCCATGGCCAGGGTAGAGAGAGCTATCCAGACCAGCGTAGTCATGCCGATGATCGTAGCCCGTGCCATCTCTGCTTCCCTTAACAAATGCCGCTTGCTCGACGCCGAAAGTGGAAATGAGATTGCCACGGCGAAGGCGGAGAAAAGAAAGATATGCTAGTCAGAAATCTAAAATAGCCTTCTAACCAGAAGAGTGCATCTTGATCGCCATGTCAAGGCTAGAGTGTCCAGGACTGGTCAGTTTTTCAAAATACACAAATACAAGCCCGCAGCGCCAGCAAGGGAATTTACAGCAATTTCCCTTGCTGGCGCTGCGGGCTTGTAGGGAGAAATTTTCCCCATTTTGAAAAACTGATTGGCCCTGGCTAGAGTGTCCAGGAGAACTGCAAAGTCGACTTTTGTTGCGAAAAGAGTAATTCAAGCACGACGCGAGGGGCGAGTGAGTCGAATGGTATAAGGCATTTCAGGCGTTCCAAATTTCCTATGTTGAGCAGTAGCAGCGGTCAATGGCCGCTCGCGAAAACTCTGTTTTCGTTGCAGAGTTCCCGGTTTCGCTGCGAATACCTCGCGGGTTTCTTGGTTCCCAGGGCCGCTAGACTATACAGCCCAAGACGTGCTAGGACGTTACCCCGTTTAGACTTAGGGCCGTCTGGGTAACAAGGATTTCGTTGACATCAAGGTGTTTGTGTCGCTAAAATAAAGAAATCAGTAGGAAAAAGAGAAGAAGCGGATGGCTGCCCCCCTCTGGCGTATCTAGCCGGCGGGGCGGGTGATTCCACTTGCCCCTACCCCCGATTGCAAGCTCCCGGTCTTGGGGAGCCATGCGGGAAAGGTGGCTACCTGCCGCAACGAAGGGCTCTTCAAATATGCCGAAAAGTGACGCGGTCTGGGGTATCGACATCGGCCAATGCGCGCTCAAGGCATTGCGTTGCCAGCCGCACGAGTCAGATCCCAGCCAGCTACAGGCCGAGGCATTTGACTACATCGAATATCCCAAGATCCTGAGCCAGCCGGAGGCCGAGCCTGAGCAGTTGATCCGCGATGCGCTCGAATTGTTTCTGTCGCGCAACACGGTCCGCGGCGATCAAGTGGCGATTTCGGTTTCAGGGCAAAGCGGCTTAACCCGATTCATCAAGCTGCCGCCGGTCGAATCGAAGAAGATTCCGGATATTGTCCGTTACGAAGCGCGCCAGCAGATTCCTTTTTCGCTGGACGACGTGGTCTGGGACTATCAGCAACTTGCCGGCGGTAGCGAGGAAGATGGGTTCGCGTTGGAAACCGAGGTCGGGCTGTTTGCCATGAAGCGCGACCAGGTGATGCGGGCGTTAGCGCCGCTGGACGCCGTGGAGATCGAGGTCGACTATGTGCAGCTGGCGCCGTTGGCCATCTACAACGCCATCCTCTTCGACCAGATGTACGATCTGCCGGCACCGGCCGAGTTCGATCCAGAAAATCCGCCGGAGTCGGTCGTGGTGTTGTCGATCGGCACTGACAACACGGACTTGGTGGTGACCAACGGCTATCGAGTTTGGCAGCGCAGTATTCCGCTCGGAGGGAGCCATTTTACCAAAGCGCTTTCTAAGGATTTGAAGCTCACCTTTGCGAAAGCCGAACACCTGAAACGCAACGCGACCGAAGCGGATGATCCGAAGGCCGTCTTTCAGGCCATGCGGCCGGTCTTTAACGACATGTTGACGGAAGTCCAGCGTTCGATCGGCTTTTTTACCAATATTGATAAGGCGGCCAAGATCGAACGCATGGTGGTGATGGGCAACGCCATGAAGCTGCCAGGCCTGCAGCGGTTTCTCTCGCAGAACCTGGGCTATGAGGTCCAGCCGCTAAACGAACTGCGCGGCCTGTCTGGCGGCGCGGTGACAATGGCGCCGGCTTTCAAAGAAAACGTTCTCAGCTTTCCGGTTTGCTATGGGTTGTGTCTGCAAGGCGCAAAACAGGCGTCGCTGGCGACGAATTTGCTGCCGAAACATTTTGTCACCGAGCGGTTGATTCGCGACAAGAAGCCCTGGGCGGTGGCCGCCACGGCCGGGGTGCTGCTCGGTT
>JANQPJ010000002.1 GCA_028289525.1 Pirellulales bacterium | reverse complement strand
ATCGCCGAGTCGGGGGTTCCGGTATACGCCTGGAAGGGGATGAGCGAAGAAGAGTTCGACTGGTGCATCGAGCAAACGCTAGTCTTTCCTGATGGCAAGCCGTTGAACATGATTCTGGACGACGGAGGCGACCTGACCGCGATGGTCCACCAACGCTTCCCCGAATATCTCGAAGACATTCGCGGTCTGTCGGAAGAGACCACCACTGGCATCAAGGCCTTGTACAAGATGCACCAACAGGGCGAACTCAAGGTTCCCGCGATCAACGTCAACGATTCGGTCACCAAGAGCAAGTTCGACAACCTGTATGGCTGTCGCGAGTCACTGGCCGACGGGATCAAGCGAGCAACCGACGTGATGGTGGCTGGCAAGGTCGTGGTAGTGGCTGGCTACGGGGACGTTGGCAAGGGCTGTGCCCACTCGATGCAACGTTACGGAGCCCGAGTGATCGTAACCGAGATCGACCCGATCATCGCCCTGCAAGCGGCCATGGAAGGATTTGAAGTGACGACGATGGACGAGGCCGCCTCGCAAGGCAACATCTTCGTCACCACGACCGGCAACCGCGACATCATCCTTGGCCGGCACATGGAGCAGATGAAGAACGACGCCATTGTCTGCAACATTGGCCACTTCGATCTGGAAATTGACATGGCTTGGCTGAATGGCCAAAGCGATGTGGCGCGCGACGAGATCAAGCCTCAGGTGGATCGCTATACCTTCCCCGACGGCCACTCGATCATCGTGCTCGCTCAGGGCCGGCTGGTAAACCTGGGCTGCGCCACTGGGCATCCGTCGTTTGTGATGAGCAACTCGTTTACCAATCAGGTGCTCGCTCAGCTTGCCCTGTGGAACGAGACCGACAAGTACGAAGTCGGGGTTCACGTGTTGCCTAAGAAGCTGGACGAAGAGGTTGCCCGATTGCACCTGGACCAGCTTGGGGTGAAGCTTGAAACCCTCACGCCTGAACAGGCCGACTATATTAATGTTCCGGTCGAAGGCCCCTTTAAGCCGGAGTATTATCGGTATTGATTTGTAAACTTCACCATCGTCAAACCGACCTGGTCTGACGGGGTTTGACATTCAAGCGGGGTTCCGTGATAACTTGAACGCGGAACCCCGCTTTTTTATTTTGCCAGCCGGCAGGCGTTTTTGACAGGAGAACTGCAAAGTCGTTGTTCAGAGATAGCAGCGACCGGGGGGCGAAGCGGGAAACACTCGATTTCATCGGTTTCGCGCTTCGGCCACCGGCCGCTACTTTTTCTTCAAAAGAGACAACTTTGCAGCTCTCCTGGCGACTCTGACGATTGGCTGCCTTTGAACTGTTTTGAAAGCAAGATGCCAGAAATTCAAGCCTTTCGCGGACTTCGTTACGACCTGGGCCATGTAGGCAGTTTGAGCGACGTGGTTGCTCCGCCATATGACGTGATCGACGAGGCAATGCAATCCGAGTTGTACAAGAAACATCCGGCTAACGTGATCCGGCTGATTCTCAACCGAGACGAACCTGGCGACGACGAACAGAGTAACCGGTACACGCGAGCTGGTCGGTTTTTGAAAAATTGGGTTCGCGAAGGCGTCTTGTTCCACGAGGCCGACCCGGCCATCTATGTGTACCATCAGGTATTCAGTGTCGAAGGCAACGCCTTCACCCGGCGTGGCTTCATGTGCCGCACTCGAACGACCCCGTTCGGCGAAGGCGATATCTACCCACACGAAGAGACCCATTCCAAGGCCAAAGTCGACCGGCTCAATTTAACGCGAGCCTGCCGAACCAACCTGAGCCAGATTTTTGGCCTTTACCCTGACCCTCAGGCAGAAGCCCAAGAGATGTTGGAACAGGCAATCGTTGGCCAAACGCCGATCGAATCGGTCGACCACCTAGGCGTGATCCATCGGCTGTGGCCGGTGACCGACGTGGACGTGATTACCTGCTTGGTCGCCAGCATGGCCGGCCGGCCGACGTTCGTGGCCGACGGCCACCATCGGTATGAAACTGCCTGCAACTATCGGGCAGAGCTTGAAGCCAAGCAGGGCCCGCTGCCGGCCGACCATCCGGCCAATTTTGTGCTGATGATGTGTGTGGGGATGAGCGACCCTGGCATGATCGTGCTGCCGACACACCGATTGTTCCGCGGCCTGCCGGCCATGACCTCTGAGGAGCTGATTGCCCGACTGGGCGACTGCTTCAAAACCAAACTGGCCGGCGAAGGGGCCGATCTGGCTGGCAACGTGTGGGACGAGATTGAAACGGAAGACTGCCAGTCGACCTTGGGCTTCTACACCGAGGAGGACCAGCGTTGGGTGCTGGCCCGGCTGACAGGCGAAGGGGAAGAACGGATGGCACAGTTGGCCGCCGACCAGAGCCCCGAGTGGCGCAGCCTGGGCGTTTCGATCCTGCACCGGCTGGTGGTCGAGACGTTGCTCGAAGCAGACGACCTGCCTGCGCCCAAGTATGTCCATTCGGTGGCCGAGCTCGAGGCCGGCATCAACGAAGGCGACCGAGCAGGCCGCGATGCGACTGGCCAGATGGGCCAAGGCGGAGCGTTCTCGTTGGCCGCCTTGGTGATGCCAGCCACGATCGACCACATCCAAGCAATCAGCGAACACGGCGAACGGATGCCGGCTAAGAGCACCTACTTCTATCCAAAACTGCTCAGCGGTCTGGTCTTCAATCCTCTTGAATAGTCGTTGCGGCCTGTGCCCAATCGTGACGATCAAACGTTTCACGTGAAACTCTCCACGAGCGCTTGTCGTGCGTTTCACGTGAAACTTGATGACCAGGCAAAGCGTCATTCTTCTGAAGCCTGAAGCGCCAGCGAAGGAATTACTTTGATGCGGCTGCGTAATTCCTTCCCTTGCGCTTCAGGCTTTAAGAGACAAGGCGAACACTGCATCTGATGCACTTGCTAGCACGCCAGTCTTTGACAGACCAGAAAACTGCCATTCCTGGTTTCTCGGTTTACGTGCTACAATCCCGCCCCGCTGGTCGAGCGTGGCTTCGACTGAGCGCCTAACCCAAGTTGCAATTGTTTTCCAAACCTGGCCTTGAAGGCGGGCACGATGGGTCGCGTGGTCTGTGTGGCCAATCAGAAAGGCGGAGTCGGCAAGACGACGACCGCCATGAACCTGGCAGCCGGCATCGCCAAAGGCGGCTACCGCACGCTGCTGGTCGATCTCGATCCCCAGTGCAACGCCACCAGTGGTCTTGGACACACACCCTGCGAACACCACCCCTTGGTCAGCCGAAATAATCTTCGTGAGTCGATCCAGTCGTGTGAGCAAGAACGACTCGACGTGCTGCCAGGCAGTCGCAGCTTCCAAGACATCGAAACCCTGGCCCATGAAGACCGTGCCCGTTCGGCGATGGTTGCCTCGCACCTGAAAGGCGGCCTAACGGACTACGAATATGTGTTAATCGACTGCCCGCCCTCTCTTGGCCAAATCACGCAAACCGCCCTGGCTTCCTCGGATGAAGTCTTGATGCCGTTGCAATGTGAGTATTTTGCCATGGAAGGTTTGACCCAGATGATCGAGGTGATTCGTCAGGTAATGCACCGCCGGCCGGGGCGGCTGCGGTTTGGCGGCATCTTGCTGACGATGTACGACGAAAGCCTGGAGCTGACCGCCGAGGTTGACGATCAGGTACGCGACTTTTTTGGAGAGATTGTTTTCGATAGCGTGATCCCTCGCGACGTGGCGGTCTCCGAAGCGCCAAGCCATGGTGTTTCGGTGCTCGACTATGCGCCCCGTTCGCGTGGGGCCAGAGCGTATATCGAATTGTGTTTAGAACTGTTAGGCCACGGCTAGTCTAACAGAAGGACTGCAAAGGCATTGTTCAAGCGATAGCAGCGGCCGGTGGCCAGGCTAGGTTTTTCTGTTTCGCGAGCGACCACCGGTCGCTGCTTTCAAAAAATAGACGACTTTGCAGTTCTCCTGACTAGGCCAAAGCAAGTACAAACAAGGAGGGAAACCAACCATGACCAGAGACCGACGACTAGGACGAGGGCTGGAAGCATTGCTCAGTCAGCCCATGCAAGAATCGGGCGACCAGGCTTCGGAACATCATGACACTGGCGGCCACGATTCGACCGGCGGCGACCAAGGCCTGGTTTGGGTCAACGTCTATGAGATTGACCGCAATCCGTTCCAGCCTCGGCAATACTTCAACGACGAAGAAATTCGCACCCTGGGCGAAAGCATCACCGAACACGGCATGCTTCAGCCGGTGATTGTTCGCCGGCATCACGACCGGTTCCAACTCGTTTCCGGCGAACGGCGCTGGCGCGCAGCGACCGTGGCCGGTTGGGAGAAAGTGCCTGCCCAAATTTGGGATGCCGACGATCGCCGGATGTCCGAGCTGGCGATCATCGAAAATGTTCAGCGCAAGGATCTCGGTCCGCTCGAAAAGGCGACCTCGTTCCAACGGTATCTCGAACAATATCAGTGTACCCAAGAGGAGCTGGCCGCTCGCGTGAACGTCGATCGGTCGACCATCGCCAACCTGATCCGTCTGCTCGATCTGCCGGAGCCAGTGCAGGATGCGATTCGCGAGGGAACCATCAGCCAAGGCCACGCCAGGGCGCTGTTGCCGTTGGGCGATCACCGCGAGCAGGTCGCCTTTGTGCGCAGAATCCAAGAGGAGCAATTGAGCGTTCGAGCGACCGAGCAACTCGTGCAAGAAGCGGTCGCAGCTGCCGACGGCGAAGCGCCGCTAGGCGTGGTCGGCCACGAACCGGCCAGCCGGACTCCCCGGGCACGCAACGAACACCTGGCCTCGTTAGCCCAAGAGTTCCGAACCTCGCTCGGCACCAAGGTCGACATCCGCCAAGGCACCAAAGGCCGAGGCAAAATCGTCATCCACTTCACCAGCCACGAAGAGTTCGATCGGTTGCGAGCCGATCTCACTGGACGCGGCAATCAAAACCGCACGCAAGCAGGGTAGTGTTTTAACGGTGCTTGTATTTTTTTCTGGCTCCCAAGCAGAGAGGGAACGAGAAAAAAATCAGCGGTCGGTGACCGCTCGCGAAACAGAGAAATCTAACCGTTTCGCGCTTCGGACACCAGCCGCTGCGATTGCTCAGAATGACTGAACATGGAATTCAGTTTGCTTGGACTACAAGCAGTCTAGACACGCATGAATGATATTCATTTGTTCACTACTCTATTCCGGCCACCAGCCCTTATTTCGCAGAGCAGGCGGATTCGTAGCGCAGTTTTTTGAACAAAATCTGATCGCGGATTGTCGAACACCGATAGAAAGACTATAAGCGAGAGATTGCACCAACTCAAAAAGAGTCGGTGGGTGATTTCGGGGCGTGGCGCAGTCTGGCTAGCGCACCTGCTTTGGGAGCAGGGGGTCGTAGGTTCGAATCCTATCGCCCCGACTACACAACCGTTGTAATGACATTCAATTTTTTGGAAGGGTTGCAAGCTTCTGTTTACCCCCTAGCCGCGCTCACGACGCGTCGCCGGGCCTCCACAAAAATGCATGTCATCGCCTTAGCCTCGCTCCCAGGCAGAGCCAGGGAACGAGAGAGAAGCTAAATCAACTCCGCTGCCAAAATTCCTTGGACGAATTTCCTGAGTTACGTCTTCGGTTAGGAAACCCCAGTCAGGTACAGCCTGAGCACGATTATGTGCTCTACTGGATGATCGCCTACCGGCGGACCGAATGGAATTTTAGTCTCGAGCGGGCAGTCGCCTGGGCTCGCCAGTTGGGTAAGCCGCTGCTGGTTTTCGAGCCGCTCAACTGCGATTATCGTTGGGCCAGCGATCGGTTTCACGCCGCCGTGATTGCTGGCATGGCGGCCAACGCCCGCCGACTCTCCGCCAAGCCAGTCGCTTACTATCCGTATCTCGAACCCAAGCCAGGAGCCGGGCAAGGGCTGCTCGCCTGCTTGGCCGCGCGAGCCTGTGTGGTGGTCAGCGACGACTACCCCGGCTTTTTCTTGCCCCGGCTCACCGCGGCAGCGGCCAAACGAATTCCAGTTCGGTTCGAGCTGATTGATTCGAATGGCATCTTGCCGTTGCGAGCCGCCCCGAAGGTTTATCGCCGGGCATTCGACTTCAGGCGGTTTCTCCAAAACCATTTGCCGGCCCATCTGCTGGAGCTTCCTGTGGCCGATCCGCTGTTTCGCCTGCGGCTGCCACGACTGGCCGGTTTGCCTTCGGCAGTGCGCGGTCGCTGGCCGGCGGCCGACCTAAGCCATGAGCCAGACTTGTTCAAAACCTTGCCTATCGACCACACGGTGCCAGCCGTGTCGGCGGCCATGGGAGCGGTCAAAGCTCAGCGCCGTCTGCGGCAATTTCTCGAACACCAGTTGCCGGATTACGACACGCTACGGAACCAGCCGCAGCAGGATGTGGCCAGCGGCCTGTCGGCGGCGCTACACTTTGGCCATCTTTCCGCCCATCAAGTGTTGAGTGAAACCTTGGCTTCCAACGATTGGTCGCCCACGCGCCTGTCCGACACAGCCAACGGCAGCAACACCGGTTGGTGGGGGGCAAGCCCAGCAGTCGAGGCGTTTCTCGATCAGCTCGTTACTTGGCGCGAGCTTGGCTTCAACATGGCTTGGCAGCAGCCGGACTATACCGAGTACGACTCGCTGCCGGATTGGGCTCGCACAACTTTAGATGACCATGCCAGCGACCGGCGCGAGCATCTCTACCGGCTCGATGAATTTGAAACGGCCGCGACGCACGACGAGCTTTGGAACGCCGCTCAACGGCAGCTAGTCCGCGAAGGGCGCATTCACAACTATCTACGCATGCTGTGGGGGAAGAAAATCTTGGAATGGACCGCCAGTCCTCAAGAGGCGTTCGAGGTTCTGGTGCAGCTTAACAACAGGTATGCGCTCGACGGCCGCGACCCGAACAGCTATAGCGGCATCGGTTGGGTGCTCGGCCGTTACGATCGGGCTTGGGGGCCAGAGCGGCCGGTGTTCGGGAAAATTCGCTATATGAGTAGCCGAAATACTGCCAGAAAGGTTCGGGTGGCCGAGTATCTCAAACAATATTCAGCCGCCTGTTTCGTCAGGCGGTGAGAAGGTCGGCCCATAGAATGCCTAGTTCGAGTCACAACACTACACTTGTGTCTATTACCTGGTCAAGGCTTCGCGCACGGCATCGGCCACTCCGCGCGGCCGGAGGCTAAACGCTTGCAGGGCGGATTGGTCGTGAACCACGGTTGGGTTGCGCATGCTTTCGACCAAGATCCGGCCAACCTGGGCATAGACCGGCGTCACCAGTCCCAACCAAAGGCTCGAGAGCCGGGGAGTGAGCACAGGCACCGAAATCAACCATCGCCGCAGCCCACGCTGTCTGGCGTATTCTTGCATCAACTGGCCATAGGTGACCTGATCGGGGCCGCCAATCTCAAACACCTTGCTGGCCGTTCCTGGCAGAACGATGGCGGCAATGAGATAGTCAAGAACATCGTCGATCGCAATCGGTTGGGCCAAGGTGCCGACCCATTTGGGACAGATCATCACCGGCAAGCGGTCGACCAGAGCCCGCACGAGTTCGAACGACAGGCTGCCTTTTCCAATGACGATCGAGGCTCGAAATTCGATCACCGGAACGCCCGATGCGCGCAAAACTTCACCGACCTCGTGCCGGCTGCGCAAATGGGGCGAAAGCGTCTCGGCATCGCTGCCGAGGCCACCTAGGTAAATGATGCGACGGACGTCTGCCCGACGGGCAGCTTGACCAAAATTTTTGGCTGCCTGACGGTCGGCCTTGTCAAAACGACCTGGCTCGCCCATCGAATGGACCAGATAGTAGGCCACGTCGACGTCTTCCAACCCCAAGTCCAGCGAGTCGGGCTCACGCAAATCGGCTTGTCGGATTTCGGTCGAATCGGACACACGGTCTGCCAGACGCTGAGGGTTGCGGGCCAGGCAGCGAACCGGGAGGCCGCGTTGCTCTAGCGCGGTGAGTAACGCGCCGCCGATATACCCGGTGGCGCCGGTCAACAACACCCTGCGTCGCTCTGGCCTGTTCATCACGCCTTTCCTCAACTTGTTTGAGATAAATACCCAGGCTTTGTATTAGAGCAATTTCGGATCATTCGTAGGGGCATGCTTCGTCGGAAAATCTCGGCAAAAACGCTTGTTGCGTCCGCTATGGTAAAGAGCGACTCGCTCTAAAACGCATTCGATGCCAACACGATTTGAAGCCTGAAGTGCCAGCGAAGGAATTGTTTGGCGACGTTAAATGGCGGAATACAAGCACGAAGAGCAGGAAGAAGGCATCGCTCCGTGACTGTGCCTATGGTTCGTCGGGGTCTACGTCTGGCAAGTTGTGAGGCGGCCCATCTGGCTCGCCAATCCCATGGAGATACTCGGCCAGACGCGCTTGAACATCGAGTAGCTTTTGCCATTGCCGGGCATTCAGCATCACCTGCGAATTCGATGTCTCCGTGGAAACCGTGGTGAGCAGATCGCGCAGTCGAGTATGAAGATACTCGAGCACCTCGGTCAGCTGAGCCGCTTGGAGTGGACTAAGCTGCTCAGGCAAATCCGGCGGCTCTAGGACATGCATCGTAGCCTGAAGATCGGCGTGCTCGGTCCAGTTCAGGTCGAAGTCCAACGAGGCGGCTTCCAGACGATCGGCCAGCAAATCCGCCTGAAGCGCTTCGGACTCGGTGTGATCCGAATTTCGCAGCGACGCCAGGCGAACCGCAATTTGATCGCGATTGCCTACCAACAGCATCGAGCGGCCAACATGGATGATATCGCCGTGGCGGAGAATGCGAAGCTGGACGTCTTCGCCGTTTACCTTGGAACCGTTGGTGCTTTCGAGATCGGTAATGACAAGTTTGTCGCGGTCCTCTTGAATCTTGACGTGAAACCGGCTAACCCGTTCGTCGTTGAGCTGGATCGAGTTGCCTTCCTCGCGTCCGATGGTCACAGGCGTAGGCAAATCTTCGTATATCTGTCCGCGATCGGCGCCATCAATGATTCGCAAGGTGATTTCTGCCATACCGTCTCTTACCGCTACGTCCGGCGCCCCCGCTCGTGACTTTTCACGCAAAATTGGCTCCGCTCGCCAATGGCCCAACTGGCGCTGCCATCAGCGCTTATAACATTGGAGACAAGCCGAGGTCAAGTCAGTCGGCTCGTTCATCAGGGTGATTGCAAAGTCAACGATTCCACAAAAACAGCGGTCGGCGACCGCTCGCGAAACGGGAGAATTCAGCCGTTTCGCGAGCGGCCACCGGCCGCTGTTTTTTAAAAGAGCCAGGTTGCGGGAACAGCACCAAAAACGTATCCTATGGTCTTCGCGCGCCCGTGGCGCAATTGGATAGCGCATCGGTCTTCGGAACCGAGGGTTGGAGGTTCGAATCCTCCCGGGCGTACCTTACACTAAAGCAAGTTGCTTTTTACCGTGGCGGACGCAACCTAGTTTTCACCAGGATTTCTCGACGAAACATCGCTACATAAACCTGAAAACTGCTCTAGATGGCCGAACTGGACTCTGGCTACTCAAGCAACTCAGCGGCCATCTGCAACGCCGCTTCTTGAGTCGTGACCTTGCCTTCGAGTTGCGCATCACGAAGCTGCTGTAACACACGCCCTAGCGCCTTGCCTGGTTGGGCCCCGGCACGAATCAGATCGTCGCCAGTCACCAACGGTGGCGGGTTGAGGTCTGCCAACGGTAGTTTCAATTTTTCTCGGCAGAAGTTGACATGCCGATCGCCGCTCGACGCAACCGCTTCGGCCAGGGCTAACAATTCCTCGGCCTCAGGGGCAATGAGCACCCGCTGTACCTGGGGCCAGGGCAGATCGGCGGCCTGCAAGACTACAGACAACCGGCTCCGCAGAAAAACCGTCTGACGGATTTCTTGGTTTGACAGTCGCCAAGCTCGAATGAGCCGCTCCACCTCGCTCAGGTTGTCGGCCAAAGCGGCCAACGCCAGTGGAAAGCTCGGCGCGTCAAGCGCGGCCAACACGTCTAACATCTTCCGCCAATGCTCTGGATCGTCCCAAGGCTTGGCCAAGCTGTTAAACACCGAAGCAAGTAAGCCGCATTCCCGCAACAGCGTCATCGCCTGCACTCTGGTGCGGTGGACCAACATGCGACGCATTTCCATCGCAATCCGTTCAACGCTCACCACCGGCAACTGGTCGGCCATTCGCCGAACCGCATCCTTGGTGTGCTCTTCCAAGGCAAACTCAAACGTGGCGGCAAAGCGGACCGCTCTCAGCAAACGGAGCTTGTCTTCAGTGAAGCGTTCCAACGGCTCGCCAATTGCGCGGACCAGACTGTTTTTCAGATCATTCTGGCCGCCGACGTAGTCGATCACTTGGTCACAGGCAGGGTCGTAGAATAGCCCGTTGATCGTAAAGTCGCGCCGCTGGGCGTCGAGTTCGGCATTGCTGTAGGTCACCTCATCTGGGTGACGGCCATCTGCGTAGTCGGCCTCTTCGCGAAACGTGGTGACCTCGACCTGGCCTGCTTGACGTGGTCCGAAGACCGAAATCACGCCAAACGCGGCTCCGATGGCTAGCGTGCGCCGGCGGCCGAACAGATCACGCACTTCTTCCGGTCGGGCTGAAGTGGCAATGTCGTAGTCCTTCGGCGTTTGGCCCAGCAGCGCGTCGCGCACACAGCCGCCGGCCCAATAGGCGACAAACCCGGCCTCGCGCAGTCGGGCAGCCACTTGGAGAGCAAATTCGCGTTGTGCGTCAGGATCGAGCGTCGGCATGACCGAGCCAAACTGCTATTTGATAACAGCGGCCGGTGGCCGCTCGCGAAACCGCTCTACTACAGGCCGCGCGGAATTAAGCCGACGTCGAGCGCTAACACAAACAGCATCAGGCCAACGATAAACAGAAAGCCGACGGTCTGGAGGGCGATCACCACTTTTTCGCTCACCGGGCGGCGCATGATCCCTTCGTAAAGCAAAAAGACCATATGGCCGCCGTCGAGCACCGGAATTGGCAGAAAGTTGACCACCGCCAGATTGGCGCTCAACACGGTCAGAAATAGCAGCAACTCCGGCACTCCCTGGGCAGCCGACAAGCCTGCCGCCTGAGCGATCGTCACTGGCCCGCCGAGCGCGGTTAATGGAATTTGAGTCCCTAGTTTTTGCAGGAACTGGAACACCATCATCAAGGCATTTTTGGTTTCTTGCCAGGCAAACCCGATCGCTTCGCCAACACCTTCGGCCTGCCGCAGCGCCGTGACAGGCTCTAGCTGAAATCCCCGTTCCGGCACAAACCAACCGGGGGCATCCCGGGGAACAAGCTTTACCGTGCGTTGCTTCGTACTGCTTTCGACCGTTAGCTCCACCTGACAGCCCTCTGGCAACCACTGCAAGTTGTTCATCAGCGCAGGCCAGTTTGGGTGGGCCTCGCCAAATTCGATTTCCGATTTGGCCAGCAATTGGGCCATCTTCGACTCGTCATCCTTGGCCGGCAGAAACCGGGCCTTGGTCACCACATCCTTGGCCGTAATTCCTGCCTCGGCGGCCGGACTGCCAGGCACGACCGCGTGAACCCGATTGAGCACATGGTAGGCAATGCCTAGGGCGGGAACCGACAGCGGAGTGCCGGCCATCGAGTTTTCGGTCCAGGCAACTGGGCGCAACTCGATGGTAAAGTCGTGTTGTTGGCTGGCCCCTTCCTTGCCTTCGCGTCGAATGGTCA
The DNA here is from genome assembly GCA_028289525.1 of Pirellulales bacterium. Classification (GTDB taxonomy): domain Bacteria; phylum Planctomycetota; class Planctomycetia; order Pirellulales; family JAGQOS01; genus JANQPJ01. The sequence continues at coordinate 2,031 of JANQPJ010000002.1, read as the reverse complement.
ACGTCACCGGTTCGCCGGCCACCGCCAGCCGCCGTAGCCGTTCTGGAAAAGTGACCGGATCTTGGATCGGTTCGCCATCGACCAGCTCGATAAAATCACCTGGCTCGAGGCCTGCCTTGGCGGCAGGCGAATCGGACTGGACGGCCGTGATTTTGCCAGTCAACATCACCAGACCTAGCCGCTTCATCGGCTTGGGCTCGACTCGAGTGGTCGTCTCTGCTCCATCGCGTTCAACTTGAAACTCGATCGGCTGATCCGGCTGAGCCGCCAGTAGACCAATCAGGTCGCGATACGACTTGAGTGGCTGTCCGTCGGCCGCCACGAGCAAATCGCCTGACTCGAATGCCGGTTCGGCCAGCGCGGCTGGCGAGTTAGCAATCGCCGGCGGGATCGACTTGGCCAACCGCAACGAACGAGGGCTGATGATCCCGACGGTCGCCAGACCAGTGCGCTGTTCGGGCTTGATCGCCATCGAGATCAAATCCTGCTGGCCAGGCCGGTGGATCTCGATCGGTACTCCGTTTTCCATGTCGCCAAGCGTGATGTTGGTTTTCAGATCGCGAAACCGGGGCTTCCGGATGTCGTCAATCTTGACGATCTCGTCGCCTACCTGAATGTTTGCCCGCCAGGCCGGCGAACCGGGCACCACCTCGGAAACCACACACGGCAAATAATTCACACCCATGCTGTAGGCCACTACGGCAAAGATGAACGCAAAGATCATGTTCATCACCACGCCAGCCGAGATGATCGCCATCCGCTGGGGAACGCTTTTCGCCAAATAGCTGCGCGGATTGAGTTCATACGCATCGCCAGCAGAGTCTCCATCGTCGGCCGCAACTTCCTGCTTAGCTCGTTCCATCTCTCGAGCCGCATTGGCCGGATTATCGTCTTGACCGAGCATTTTGACATAGCCGCCCAGCGGCAGAATGCCGATTCCATATTCGGTTTCGCCCCATTGCCGCGAGAGTTTGTACCCGCCAACATCGAAACCGACATAAAACTTGTCGCACTGAACGCCACAAGCTTTGGCCACAAGAAAGTGGCCTAACTCGTGGACAAAAATTACAAACCCGAGTCCTAGCGCCGCCTGAATGATAAACCAGGTCCAGCTCAATACGCCGCTCGAAGCAGCCAAGAGCACCCAGGCACTCTCGACACTCATCCCAATCATGCACAAACCCAACGTGACACCTCCTCGCGCGCCCAACGATCAAGCCGACACAGCTTGTCTAACGTGGGGCTGGAATCAAACTCGTGCTGCTGCAATACCTGCTGGCAGGCAGGAACAATCTCTGGAAAGCGTAGCTCACCGGCCAAAAACGCGCCGACGGCGGCCTCGTTGGCCGCATTCAGCACCGCGCCACTGGTGCCCCCCGACCTGGCGCACTCCAATCCTAACCGCAGAGCCGGAAAACGGTCCATATCGGCCGGCTCGAATTCCAACTGCCAGGGGCTGTCAAAATCGAGCTTGGCGGCCGGGCCGTTCTGGCGATCGGGGAACTCCAAGGCATATTGGATCGGCAGCTTCATATCAGGCGGACTCAGTTGGGCAATCACCGAACCGTCGACATATTCGACCATCGAGTGGACGATCGACTGGGGATGGACCACCACGCCAATCTGTTCCGGCCGCAGGTCGAACAACCAGCGGGCTTCGATCATCTCGAGCGCCTTGTTCATCATCGTGGCCGAATCGACCGTGATTTTGGGCCCCATGTCCCAGGTAGGGTGGGCCAGGGCCTCGGCCACCGTAACTTGTTCTAGTTGTTCGACCGTATGCCGACGAAACGGCCCGCCGCTGGCGGTCAGAATCACTCGCCGTAGCTGCTCGCGACGGCCCGACCGCAGACACTGGGCCACCGCACTATGTTCGCTATCGACCGGCAAAATGGACACCTGATGCCGACTGGCCAACTCGGTCATCAAGGCTCCGGCCATCACCAACGTTTCTTTGTTGGCCAGGGCAATGGTTTTGCCGGCCTCGATCGCCGCCCAAGTGCTGGTCAGCCCGGCACTGCCCACGATGGC
>JANQPJ010000422.1 GCA_028289525.1 Pirellulales bacterium | reverse complement strand
CAAATTCGAATGTCATCGTCTACTAGAGCAATTTCGGATCATTCGTAGTCGTATTTCGTCCGAAAACCTCGGCGAAAACTAGGTGTCGTCCGCTACGGTAAAGAGCGCCTCGCTCTAGGGCTTTGTTCCAAAACTCGCCGTCAATCAATCGTTTTGAGACCAACGCCTAGCATTCGCATTATACGGATGTCCCTAGACAGTAGGGAATGGTCGTCATGATAGCAACGGAAATCATGTCATTCAGAACGTGTCCAGCGACGCATTGCGTCGCGGCTAGGGAGAAACGGAGGGCCTACACGGCCTAAAGCTCGAAACCGCAAAATCTCCAGCCGGTGACACCACCCTCTACAGAGGGTGTTTACCAATACTCTAGCCCACGATAGGTTATGGGCTTGATCGACAAGCTGTGCCCTCGGGCTCAGCATGCTCACCCAATCGGGTAGGGTAACGTCGGTTGCTGAGTGCATCGCGTTTGGCTAGGAAAGCCAAAACAGGCGGCGTGTTGCATTAGGTTGATTCATATTGCAAGGCGGAAGGGAACGCGATGTCAGTTCGAGCGTTGTGGGGATCGTTGTGCGCGCTATGTCTGGTGAGTTGCTTTTTAGTAGCAGCGGCCAGAACTCAAGAGCCAACTGGCGAGGGGGCAACCGACGCCCCGGCGGAAACCGCCGCCGAGCCGACCACGGACACCGTGGCCACGCCGACTGCGGAAACCGCTACGGAAGAATCCAATACGAATCCTCCTCCGGCTGAACCGGCCCCGGCAGCGGACGCCTCTGAAGCCGGCGCTGAGGGAACCGCGCCGGAAGCAACCGAAGAGCCGGCCGCGCCGCCGACGATGGAAGAGCGCATGGCGGCGGTCGAGGACAAAGCGGCCGAGGCGGCTCTGGCCGGCCACAACGCCTGGATGCTTACCTGTTGTGCGCTGGTGCTGTTCATGACTGCCCCTGGGCTGGCCATGTTTTACAGCGGTTTGGTGCGTCGAAAAAACGTGCTCGGCGTGATGATGCAGTGCATCTTTCTGATGGGTCTGATGACCGTTCTCTGGGCATTGTATGGTTATTCGCTCTCGTTTGGCGGCGACGATCCGTATATCGGCAATGGCGACTATTTGCTGATGAAGGGCGTTAGCCGTACCTGGGACGAAACGACCGGCCAGGCGATCGAACCGATGGCCGGCGACATCCCGCGACTTACTCACATGCTGTTCCAAGGCATGTTTTTCATCATCACCCCGGCCCTGATCTGTGGAGCGTTTGCCGAGCGGATGAAGTTTTCGGCCACGGTGCTGTTCTCGATTCTTTGGGGCACGGTCGTTTATTGTCCGCTCTGCCATTGGGTCTGGGGCGGTGGGATTTTGGCCTTCGGGGCCGAGGGGGCTTGGTCTGGCGGTGCCCTCGACTTTGCCGGCGGAACGGTCGTCCATATTAGCTCCGGCGTCTCGGCGCTGGTTTGTGCGATGCTCATCGGGCGTCGCTTGGGTGCCGGGACCGAAGACATGCGACCCCACAACCTCACCTACACGGTGATGGGCGCGGCGATGCTCTGGGTTGGCTGGTTCGGCTTCAACGCCGGTAGCGAGTTGTTGTCCGACCATTTGACGTCGAGCGCCTTTGCGGTGACTCACTTTTCGGCCGCCGCTGGCGCCCTGGCCTGGGCCGTGATGGAATGGCTCACGCGAGGCAAACCGAGCGCCTTGGGTTGTGCCTCGGGTGCCGTGGCCGGGCTGGTTTGTATTACCCCGGCGGCCGGCTTTGTGAATCCGATGCCGGCCTTGCTGATGGGCGCCATGGCTGGCGTGGTTTGCTGGTGGGCATGTGGCTCGCTGAAATCAAAATTGGGATATGACGATTCGTTGGATGCGTTTGGCGTGCATGGTGTTGGCGGCACCCTGGGCGCTGTGCTGACAGGCATCTTTGCTACCCGAGCTGGCTGGGATATTGCCGATGGCAAACCCTTAGGGCTACTCGAAGGCGGAGACGTTCTAGTCGGGCAAATTGTTGCCGTGGTCGTAACCTGGGTCTTTTCAATCGTGGCCACTTTCATTCTACTCAAAGTGGTCGACGGCCTGGTTGGCCTGCGCGTGAGCCAGGAGAGCGAGGTTCAAGGCCTGGACCTGAGCGAACACGGCGAAGAAGGCTACATCTTTACGTAAAAATGAAGACAAGGGGATTTTTGTACGATGAAAAAGATTGAAGCCATTATCCGCCACTTCAAGCTGGAAGACGTGAAAAACGCGCTGAGCGAGCAGGGCGTGGCCGGGATGACAATTACCGAGGTCCGTGGTTTCGGCCGCCAAAAAGGCCACACCGAGATGTATCGGGGGACCGAGTATGCCGTTGATTTTGTGCCCAAGGTGAAGGTCGAAGTGACCGTGACCGACGACCGGCTGCAAGAGGTGCTCGACACCATCATGCGTTCGGCTCAAACCGGTCAGATTGGCGATGGCAAGATTTTTGTGATCGACCTTTCGAGCGCGATTCGGATTCGCACCGGAGAGACGAACGAAGAGGCGCTGTAAACGCGCCAGGCCATTCGCCAGACCGGGTGTCGTGCCACGATCTAAAGCAGATTACTAAGATACACGCTGATGTTTCGTCGGAAATTCTGGCGAAAACGTCGGTTGCGTTTGCGCGTGGTAAAAAGCAGCTTGCTTTCGCTGGACAGAGAGCCGCTTTGGCGCAAAATTACGAGAGTACAAGCACGAAGCGCAAGTTTTGAAGTTGCGCGTTTCCTAGTTGGCCTGCGTCATTTTGTGGTGAGTTCTCGGAAATACAAGCCCGACGCGCAAGCGAGGGAATTTGAGTGGAACGTTTTCCCTCGCTTGCGCGTCGGGCTTGTATTAAAAATACGGCGCATTAAAAAACGGCAGAGCCTGCTCAATTCTCACCAGCAGAGCTGGTGGTTTACGGAAATGAATTAGTGCAATATGCCGAGTTCATCAAGCCGGTTGCGTGAGAGTGTGCTCGCGGCCCGAGAGCGGTTGGCCGCCGGTCGCGAGCGAACCCAAGCGCAACATACGGCCGGCACGCCCAGCGTGCAAATTTGTGCCCGGCTCTCCAGCTTGCTGGATGAAGTGGTGCTCGAATTGTTTCGCCAAGCGCTGGCCGACTTGGAGTTGGAACATCTGCGTGAACAGGTCGCGGTGATCGCCCTGGGCGGCTCAGGGCGGCGCGACGTCGCGCCGTTTTCCGACACCGACTTGATGATTCTCGAGCAAGGCGCTCAGGCGGAGGAGGTCAAGCGGCTCGCGACTCGCTTGGTCCAAGACCTGTTCGACGCCGGATTGGCGCCAGGGCCCACGGTCCGTTCGATTGCCGATGCGCTGCAGATGGCCCAAACCGACGTCGTCACGCTCACGGCGCTGATCGAAGCGCGACCGTTGGTCGGCAATGAAGCGATTTACAACTCGTTTCGCCAGCGTTTTCGGCGAATGGTCGAACGGCGTTATCGGACTGTTCACGAAGCGATCGTCACCGCTCGACGCGCCGAACGGCAGCAATACGGCGAAACGGTCTACCTGTTGATGCCGAACCTCAAGCGTTCGCGTGGCGGTTTGCGCGAGATTCAACTACTGCGTTGGATCGGTTATGCACGGTTTGGTGTCTCGGACCTCGACAGCTTGCAACTGGCCGGGGCGCTTTCCAAACACGACCTGCACGTCTTGCGATCAGCGACCGATTTTCTGTTGCGAGTTCGCAACGAGATGCACTTTCACGCCGGTCGTTCCCAGGACGTGCTGGACCGCGAGCAGCAGGTTCGTCTAGCCAGCGTATTTGGCTATCTGGGCCGTGAAGGGGTGTTGCCGGTCGAGCAGTTCATGCAGGAATATTTTCGGCACACGAGCAACGTGCAGCATTTGGTCTCCCGATTTGTCAACAGCGTGGCCCCCACGCCGGCGGTCCAACGGGTATTGGAGCCGATGTTCAGTCGGCAGGAAAACCGCGACTATCGAGTAGGAGTACGTGAGATTGTCGCGACCCGATTTGGGCTGGAGAAACTGAGAGACGACGTGGGCGAAGTGCTCCGCCTGGCCGATCTGGCCAATGCCCATAACAAACGGATTGCCCACGCCACTTGGGATGCCGTGAGCCGAGCCGCTCCTCATTATCCGAGTGACCTGACGCCTGAGATCGCCGAACGGTTCCTCTCGTTGTTGGCCGAACCGGCTCGTTTGGCCCGGCTGCTGCAACAGTTGCACGAGTTAAGGGTATTAGAAAAAATCATTCCCGCCTTCGGTCGTGCCCGGGGGCTGTTGCAGTTTAATGACTATCACAAATACACGGTCGATGAACACAGTTTTCGCGCGGTGCGCAACGCCACCGAGTTTGCCGACCGCGACGACACGCTCGGCCAGGTGTATCGCAGCATCAAAGACAAGCGCGTGCTGCATTTGGCCTTGTTAACCCACGACCTGGGCAAAGGCTACGCCGAAGATCACTCGGATGTTGGAGCCCGAATTGCCGAAGACACCTGTCGGCGGCTGGGGATGAACGACGAGCAGACCCAAACGGTGCGTTTTTTGGTGCAGCACCATCTGGCGATGTCGCACTTGGCGTTTCGCCGCGACACGAGTGACGAGCGCGTGGTGTTGCGGTTTGCCGTTGACGTCGGCTCGCTCGACGTGCTGAAGATGCTCTATGTGCTAACGTGTGCCGACCTGGCGGCAGTCGGGCCAGGGGTGTTGAACCACTGGAAAAGCGAGGTTCTTGCCCAACTGTACCACCAAACGATGCAATACCTGGCCGGCGACGTCGAGCAAAACACGGCCGCCTGGGCACTACAGCGCCGAGAAGCAATCGAGCAATCATTGGCCAACCAGTTGCCCGACGCCACACGGGCTCGCCACCTCGAGGCTTTGCCGGCAGCCTACTTGCGCGCCAATTCTCCCGATCAGGCAGCCCAAATGCTCACCCGGCTGCAAGCGCTCTCAGGCTCTCAAGTCGACGCTTGGGGTGAGTATCAAGAAGAGTCGCAAACCGTGCGTTTTACGGCAATCGCCCCTCAAGGTCACGGGCGTGGACTGTTCTCGCGTTTGACTGGTTCTCTCAGCAGCCAAGGCCTGGAGATTCTGACCGCTGAAATTCACTCGTTGGCCGATGACGCCGTGTTGGATCAGTTCACGGTCCGCGATCTCGACTTCGCCACGCCTTCAGACGATCGTATCGCCCAAGTGTCCGAGCGGCTGATCCTGGATGTGAGCAAAGACGAACCGCCTACGTTCCGCAAGCTTTGGGGCGCAGATCAGGCCGCCAGCAGCCAAAAGTTTTCGACTCTGGCCAGCCAGGTTCAAGTGGACAACGCCACGTCGGACGAGTACACCATTTTGGACGTCTTTACGTTCGACCGAGTCGGCCTGCTCTACGAGATTGCCCGTACGCTGTACGAGTTGGAGCTGTCGATTGGCGCGGCCAAGATTGGTACGCATCTCGATCAGGTTGTCGACGTATTTTACGTCAAGGACAAGAACTCCGGCGCGAAGATCGAGGATTCTGCCCGAGTCGCCGAGATTCGCCAGCGTTTGCTAGCGGCCGTGGCAGCAACGGAACCCATTGATTGACGGCTGTGCAGCTAGTAGACGATGCCATTTGTTTTTGTGGGGCCCCAGCGACGCGTCGCGTCGCGGCTAGGGGGTAAACAGAAGCTTGCAACCCTCAAATTCGAATGTCATCGTCCACTAGGCTTTGCTTTAAAACGTATTCGCTTCCAAAACTAGCAAGCGCTCTGACTATTCGGCCAGAAAGGCACTGCGGTCGCCGACCTTGACGTTCATCTGCATCGTCCGACCATCGCGGAAGATGATGATCGGCACCAGTTTGTTCACCTCGGTCAAGCCGACCAAGTTGACCAGATGGCTGTCGTCGTCGATCCGAATTCCCCGGAACTGCAAGACCACATCGTTCACCCGAAGATCGGCAACGGCGGCTGGCGATTCGGCCGTGACGCCGCTAATGCGTGCCCCACGAGGGTTGGGCAGGCCAAGCTTGGCCGCGTCGGCTGGCCCGAAGCTGGCGTCCAAGTTTACGCCGAGGAATGCTCGGACGACCTTTCCCTGCTGGATGAGTTGACGGGCGACGCCCTTGACCATGTTCAACGGAATGGTAAAGCCGATGCCTTCGTTGCCGCCGGAGTTGCTGGCAATCGCGGTGTTGATGCCGATCAACTGTCCACGCAAATTGACCAACGGCCCGCCACTGTTCCCGGGATTGATGGCCGCATCAGTCTGCATAAAATCTTGGAAACGGACGCCTTCATCGCCTAGCTCTAGTTCACGCCGTCCCTTGGCGCTCAAGATGCCATAAGTGACCGACTGGCTCAGGCCGAAGGGGCTGCCGAAAGCGATCACAAAATCCCCAATCTGCGCCTTGTCGCTATTGCCCAAGCGAGCTGGCGTCACGTCCGAGGCGTCGATTTCCATCACCGCGATGTCGGTGCCCCGATCGGACCACACCCGCTCGGGATTCAGCACACGGCCGTCGGCCAACTTGATGCGAATTTGCTCGTTGGTCGAGCGGCGAATCACGTGCCGGTTGGTCAGCACATAGTGTTTGGCCCTCATTTTCACAATCACGCCCGAGCCGGCCTCTTCCACCTGCCCACGCCGTCCATAGGTAAGCCGTTCCGCCCGCGAGGCCTCGATATGCACGACCGAAGGACGGACCAACTTTACGACGCGTTTGAGAATGCCTAGCTGCTTTTCCAGCGCGGTCACGTCGCGGGCTAACGCGGCAAACTCGCGTTCGCGCTCGCTGTCGGAAAGTTTTGAACTGAACGAGAACTGAGCCTGGGTCGGCGAGGTCATCAAGCCGCTCGCCAACAAAACCAAGCAGGCCAGCCCTAGAGCGCCGACTCGGCCTTTCGCACGTTTAGATCGCCAGGTGAACTTCAAGAGAAAATCAGCCGTGAAGATTTGCATGGGGAGAAAAGCTCAAACCGGTCGAAAAAACCCGCTGCCGCTCACCGGCGCGACACTTCGAGAAAAAGCCGTCGTTCGGCGGGACCACCTAGGAAACGTCGATCTCAATATCTCGAAACGTTGGCTCGCGCTGCGAACCAGCGCTGTCGTTCAACTTGCCCCAGTCGGCATCTTCGTTCTCCAGATGGCCTGTGCGTTCCAACTCGCTCTGGCAACCGATGCAGTAGGTTGCATAGGGCAACGCGTTTAGCCGCGCCATCGGGATTTTCGACTCACACCCTTCGCAGATGCCATAAACCCCTTCGCGCATTCTTTCCAGCGCTTTTTCAATTCGGGCTAACTCGCGACTCTCGACCTCAGCCAGTTGCGAACTGATTTCATCCTGGGCTGCGTCGAGCGCGGCGTCAACGACATCGCCCACGGCCTGTTGCCGCAGTTCCTTCAACACGCTCAGGTCGCCAGCCAGCGCCTGACGCAAGGCGTCGCGCCGGGTCTTCAACACCTGGTTCATGTGGAGAATTTGGTCTTTTCGTGCCATGGTATGGTTCCTCACCTGGCCATGCGCTCTTCTGGTAAGTCTGTTCTTGCCTTCGCCACTCAGCCACCACCGCTTTGAGCCGACCCCCAAACGCGCCAGCAATGTGTGGCAAACAAACTATAGTATCCAAAGCCCGGCTGAGGATGCGATCAGGCGAAAAGTTTCTTCACCCTGGCCTGCGGAATTCCCGCAAACCCTTTACAAAAAACAAGTTAGAAAAACAAAGAACTCCTGCATCCAGGCCTTTCAAACCGCACCAAGGTAGGATTTTTCTCATCGGACACTTGAGCCATTTGGTTTTCGACAGAGAATCGCACCGAGGTCCAGCGTCCCTATTTGGGAAATCTCCCGCCCTCGAATCATCGACCAAATAACCGCACAGAATGTAGTGGTTTTCTCTATAATCGCCCGTTGGACAATTAACCTGGGAGATCAATGGGACCACGAATCACGCGAATGTTTTTATTTTTAATACTTCAGCCAAGTGAAGTGAAAGATTTTGGCCGAAGGCCTTTTTCACCGTAGCCTTAGCTGGACAGCGCCACTTTGACATGGAATACAAGCACGAAGCGCAAGCGAGTGATTTTGACCGTAAAGTGTTCACTCGCTTGCGCTTCGTGCTTGTATTTATGAGAAGTTCACAACAAAGTGGCACTGCGAACCAACACGTACTAGTACTACAGCGCTAAGTCCAAATTTTAGCCACGGATTTACACGGATGAAACACGGATTACTGGGAATGATTCACTGACAGCCATTTGCAGGTTGTCAACCATCAAGGGGAACACTCAAGCGTTTGAAAATCCGTGTTCAATCCGTGTAAATCCGTGGCTATTTTCAAGCCTTTCGGTTGGACTTCGCGCTGTAGTCCTAGGGCAAGCGCGGCGTCGCCCTAGGACTGGCAAACAAGTCTTTATGTTTGGCCGCAGGCCATACTCACGCATCTTGAGTGACCATCGGATGATGATGGCCTTCGGCCAGACATGAAGCCGCACATTAATTCAGGCTGCTGAACTGTTACTTTAACTTTTTATTCGTGCGATTTGCGTGATTCGTGGTCTAACTTTTCCCGCAAGGCTACCTGGCCCGGGCTGCCTGAACATCGTCGAAGTCGCGTAGGTGGTAGTCGATGCCTACGAAGTCGAGCACCTTGCAGAGCCCACGGAGTGCGACGCCCATGCCGTCGGGGCCGCTGAATCCACCAAACTGGCCACCGCCTTTGACATGAGGCTCCAGGTCGAGAAAGACGCCTGGGATTCCACGGCGTTTGAGTTTGCGTTCCAGCTTTGGCAACATCGTGGCAAAATCTTTGAGAATCACCTCGTGGTCGCTGTCGCCCAGGTCGGCCGGGACAAAGTGTTTGAGCATCTCTTCATCGACGTGCGACTGACGTTTGCGTGGGCCGGGGCTCCGGTAGTCCTTCACGTGCATCCAGCCCAAGCCCGGCTTCATGGCCCGATATTGCTCGTGCAGTTCGGCGGTCGAATAGCCTTGGGTAATGATGTTCGCCGCATCAAAAATTAACACCACCGCGGGATGGTTCACCTGGCGATACAACTCGGCCATCAAGGCTCCGTTTTGGCCAACCAGGTTGGCTTCGACTTCGAGCCCAAAGGTTAGGTCGCTGCGGTGACACACTTCGGCAATTTGGCCAATCTGGTCGGCTGCCTGAGCAACATGATTCCAAGGATCGGTCCCCTTGGGGTGATAGAACGAAAAGCCGCGAATCAGCTTGGTTTCAAAGGCATGGGCAAGCTGACAAGCCCGTTTCACTTCGCGATTCAGGTAAGTCTTAAACGGCACATAAACGTTGCCTGTGCCGTCGTCTTTCTTCGACAGCTTCACTTTGCCAATCGGCGAGCCGATCGAGGCGACGTTCATTCCATATTCGTCTTCCAAGTGTCGTAGTTTGGTGATTTCGGCCTTGGTCAGCTTCATGACGTTTTTGATGCCAGCGCCGACGTCGATGAAACGCAGGCTATAGTACTGCAGCCCTAGCGCTGCGAGTGCGGCAAACTGTTGAACAGCTGTTTTTTGGTTAGCCGCTTCGTCGGCAAAGGCCGAGAGAATCACACGTGGTTGGTCTGCCATGGGAGTCCTTTGCTAGTACGATGCATCTTGTAACTCTTCAGCCGGGTGAAATTGGATTTGGGATTTCAGTAGTTCCAAATTTCCGATGTTGATCGGTAGCAGCGGTCGGTGACCGCTCGCGAAACACTCGTTTTTATCGTTGTATCTGAAAAACAGTGCTT
>JANQPJ010000406.1 GCA_028289525.1 Pirellulales bacterium | reverse complement strand
GCCGATGGCTTCTTCTATATCACGAACGACGACGAACATACCGTTTCGCGGTACGACGACGATCTCGATAATCCGTTTGCCGTGATCGACACGACCGACGCGGTCAGTTCGGCCACCGACCCAGAAGGCATCACGGCCGACCCGACCACAGGCTTCTTGTATGTGGCCGACGGCAGCGACGGCGGTCTTCAGGTGCTGGTCTATAATGCCGATCTGGTGTACCAGTACAACTTCTCCGTCGCCGGCGAACTGCAAGATGCCGAGGGAATTGCCTTTAATCCGGCGACCGAACGCCTGTTTGTAATTTCGGCTTCTGATTTGCTGATCGCCGAATACACGCTAACCGGCACGCTGGTCGACGTGTATGACTTGGACAACCTTACTCCTGCGCCAATTGCGCCGCAAGGGCTCACCTTTGCGCCGACCTCAAATCCGCTCGATCCGCCTGGCGACTTGGCGCTCTATATTGCCGATGGCGGTCTGGACAACGTGGCTGATGGCACGATTTACGAAACCCTGGTGATCGGCGACCAACCGCCGTTGGGCGGCAACACGATTCCAGTGGTCGACGCCGGTGCCGATCAGCAGATTGCCTTGCCCAACAGCGCTCAACTGGCAGGCGTCGTGAGCGACGATGGTCTGCCGGCGGTCCCCGGCACAGTGACCACCGTGTGGACCCAACTCAGTGGGCCTGGCACCGTCACGTTCGACGACGCAACCGACCCGAACACGATAGCCCATTTCCCGACCGGCGGGGTGTTCCAACTCCAACTGACCGGAAGCGACGGCGAACTGACCGGTGCCGACGTGGTCACGATTTTTGTCAACGTGGTTGAAGATCGGGTGTCGGACCGATTCGACGATGCGGAAGAACGCGAAACCGGCTCGGTTGCCCGTAGCAGCCCCGACCTGGAAATGGTCTTTGACCAAGGCGGCAACCAAACGGTCGGCCTGCGGTTCGACGATCTGGCGATTCCCACCGGAGCGGTGATCACGCGGGCATATGTGCAGTTCACGCCACGTCAGAGTGATTCGGAGCCCACGAGCCTGACGATTCACGGCGAGGCGTCTGACAACGCGACCGCGTTCACCTCGACGGCGTTTGGCATCTCGGCGCGTCCCAACACTACGGCCTCGACCGCCTGGAACCCTCCGGCTTGGAACCGGGGAGATACGCCCGGCACGGCCCATCGCACCCCGGACCTGGCGGCCGTGGTCCAAGAGATTGTCGACCGGCCTGGTTGGTCTGCAGGGAACGCACTGGTGCTAAAAATCACCGGCACTGGGGAACGCTCGGCGTTTTCGTTCGACGGCAGCCACCTAGATGCTCCTCAGTTGCGCGTTGAATACTCGACTGGAGTTGGCGTCCCTTACACGGCCGGCATCGACGACGTGACGGCCAACCAAGGCGCGCCCAATGGCGTGGTCGATCTGTTCGCCGCCTTTGGCGACCTGGAAGACGCCGACCCGCAGCTCACCTTCACGGTTGTCAGCAACACCGACCCTAGTCTCTTCGACGCCACGCCGATCGATCCAGTGGCGGGAACCTTGACGCTTGACTATGCCGGCATCGCGCTAGGGGCTGCGGATCTTACGATTCGAGCCACCGACACCCAAGGGCTGTTTGTTGAAACAACGTTTGAAGTAGGAATTTTGCCCCCTGCCGGCCAAGCCATTCTGGTCGACTCGTTTCTAACCTGGGACGGCGGCATTATCCAGAGCACCGATGTCTCGGGGTTGACTTACCATGGCCCGTCGGACCATCTGTTCTTAGTCGACTCGGAAATCAACGGTCTGCCGGACTACTTTGTCGGCAACAATATTTTTGAAACTTCGCTGGCTGGCGACGTCATTCATCGCGAGATCGAGAGCGATAATAACGAACCGACTGGGATTACCTACAACGCCTTTGACGACTATTTCTACGTTACGAACGACTCCGGCGGCGGCCGCATTTATCGCTACGACATCAATCTTGACGATCCGTTATTTATCCATAGCGTGTCGGCCGACGTCCCCAGTGCAACCGACCCCGAAGGCATCACCTCCGATCCCGCCACTGGTCGCTTGTATGCGGTCAGCGGCGACACAGGCGGAGAAATTCAAACCGTTGTCTATCAGCCCACGGCGACCGGCCTGCAATTTCTCTACGCGTTTTCCCTAGAGCCGCATCTGCAGGACGCCGAAGGGATTGCCTTCGATCCGATCAGCAGGCACCTGTTTGTCGTCGACGGCACGCAAAACAAGATTTACGAATTCACGACCGTCGGCACCCTGCTCAGGGAATACGATCTGAGCGGTTTTTCACCAGTGCCGGTTGCCGCGCAAGGCCTAACGTTCGGGCCGACTTCGGACCCCAACGACGATCCAAGCGAAAGGTCGCTCTACATCGCCGACGCGATGATCGACGGTGTGGCCGACGGTCGGGTGTTCGAAGCCAATCTGGATATTATGCCTGTTGCCCCGAACACACCGCCAGTGGTCGACGCCGGCCCCGACCAGTTCGCGGCCTTCCCCGACATCATCACGCTCGACGGCACGGTGGCCGACGACGGCAACCCAGTTGGCGGCACACTGGAGATTGCCTGGGAACAAGTGAGCGGCCCCGGCACGGCAACGTTCGCCGACGCTAGCAACCCTGGCACCACGGTCCAGCTCTCTGAAGCGGGCGCCTATGTGTTGCGGCTCACGGCGACCGATGGCGAAACCTATTCGTTCGACGAAATTACGATCAACGCCGGCGCGGTCGAAGTTCGGGTGTCTTCCAGTTCCGACGACGCTGAAGAACGGGCTAACCTAGTGCCCAACACGTCCAGCAGCGACCTGGAACTCGTCTTCGACCAAAACGGCAACCAGACGGTCGGCCTGCGGTTTGCTGAAGTCAACTTGCCGGCCAATGCGATCATTACCAATGCGTACGTCCAGTTTCAAGCTGATGAGACGAACTCGGAGCCAACGACGCTGACGATCGAAGGCGAGGCCGCCGACGACGCGCTGACGTTTACGACGGCGGTGGGCAATGTGTCGTCGCGCCCACGGACCAGCGCCTCGGTCGCCTGGAACCCGGCCGCCTGGGACACGGTCGGCCAAGCCGGACTGGCCGAGCGCACGTCCGACATCACGACGATTGTTCAAGAAATCATCGCTCGGCCAGGCTGGACCTCAGGCAACGCGATTGCGCTGATCATCTCTGGCGCCGGAGAACGCGTGGCCGAGTCGTACGATGGGGTGTCGAGCGCCGCGCCGCTGTTACACATCGAATATGTGTTGCCAAGCACGCCCCCGACAACCGCCGGCATCGCCAACGTCAACAACCTCGAAGACGGGCCGAACGAGGTGATCGACCTGTTCGCTGCATTCGACGACGTCGAGGACGCCGACGACCAACTGACCTACACGATCCTCACGAATACGAACCCCGGCCTGTTCGACTCGACGATAGTCGACGGAGTGCTCGGCACCTTGACGCTCGACTATGCGGCCGATGCCGTGGGGACAGCCGACCTCACGATCCGAGCCACCGACAGCTCACTTCAGTCGGTCGATACGACGTTTACCGTCACGCTCGCCGAGGTGAACGACCAGCCGGTGAGAACCGCCGGTACAGTCGACCAACTGACCGTGGCCGAAGACTCCGGGCTGACCTCGCTTGGACTTGGCGGCCTGATCTATTCGCCAGGCGGCGGCAGCGACGAAGCGGGGCAAACACTCACGTTCGACGTCACGGCAATCCCCTCGGCAACCGTAGGCGAGGTCGTGTTGGCCGATGGTTTGACCACGGTGACCGTTGGTACGTACTCGTTGGCCGATCTCCAAGGCCTGCAATTCCGGCCGGCCATCCAGGCCAGCGGAGGACCGGAGACGTTCAGCTTCTCGGTCACCGATAATGGAACCACCGCCGGCGCGAGCGATCCCTTGACGCTCGCCGAGTCGCTCGCGATCACCGTCACTGAGGTGAACGACGCTCCGGCGCGCACGGCCGGCGACGTCGCTCCGCTTACGGTGGAAGAAAACTCCGGCGTCACCTCGCTAGGACTTGCCGGCTTGGCCTACACGCCCGGCGGCGGCGACGACGAACTGAGCCAAACCCTCACGTTCACCGTGACGACCGTGCCAGCAGCCAGCCTGGGCAACATTGTGTTGGCCGACGGAGTGACCGTGGTCACGCCTGGCGTCTATTCGCTGGCTCAAATCGCTGGCTTGCAGTTCAGCGCCGCTCTGGATGCTTCCGGCGGACCAGAAACGTTTGCCTTGACCGTGACCGACGATGGCACGACCGGCGGCATCAGCGATCCTCAAATGATTTTCGAAAGCCTGACCATCACGGTCAATGCGGCGCCGGAGATCATTACTTTGGAAGCGCGGATCGATTCGAGCACCGACGACGCCGAGGAACGAGCAAGCGGGTCAGTGAGACTCACCAGCAGCGATCTGGAGCTGACAACCGACAGGGACGATGTGCAAACAATCGGCCTGCGGTTCCACGACTTGGCAATTCCGGCCGGTGCGACGATTACCTCGGCCTACGTTCAATTTCAGGCAGACGAGGCGTCCAGCAACCCCACGTCGCTTGCCATTCGGGCCCAGGCGACCGACAACGCGACGACTTTCAGCTCGACAAGACGCAACGTCAGCTCGCGCCCGGTGACCGGAACCTCGGTGCCCTGGGTTCCTGGGGCTTGGGTCCGCGTCGGCGACGCCGGGCTCGAGCAGCGCACGCCCGACTTGGCCTCGGTGGTGCAAGAAGTGATCGACCGGCCAGGCTGGACCCCCGGCAACGCCCTGGCGCTGCTGATCACAGGCACCGGTGAACGCGTGGCCGAGTCGTACGACGGCAATGCCCCGGCGGCTCCACTGCTGCACGTCGAATACTCGACGACCCCGATCCCCAACACCCCACCGACGACCGTGGGCATCGGCAACGTGAACGGCAGCGAAGATGGCCCGGCCGGGGTCGTCGATCTGTTCGCCGCGTTCGACGACGCCGAAACGCCCGACGAAGTGCTGACCTACACCATCGAACAAAACACCAACCCTGGGCTCTTTAGCTCTACCCCGATCGATTTGGGCACTGGAACGTTGACGTTCAACTACACGGCCAATGCGGTGGGAAGCGCCGATCTGACCGTTCGGGCAACCGATCGCGGCAACCCAGCCCTGTGGGTCGAGACAAGCTTCACCGTGACCGTCTCCGAAGTGAACGACGCACCAGTGCGAACCGCTGGCAACGTCGCCTCATTGCTGGTCGACGAAAACTCCGGCGTCACTTCATTAGGGCTGGCCGGCTTGGCCTACACACCTGGCGGCGGCGACGACGAACTAGGGCAAACGCTCACGTTTGAAGTGACCGCCGTGCCAGCGGCCAGCCTGGGCAATCTTGTGCTGGCCGATGGAGTGACGGTCGTTACGCCTGGCGTCTATTCACTGGCCCAAATCGCCGGCATGCAGTTCAGCCCCGCCTTGAATGCTTCCGGCGGACCAGAAGTGTTTGTCTTTTCGGTGACCGACAATGGGACGACCGATGGAACCAACGATCCACAAACCACCGTGGAAACCTTGGACATTACGGTCGTTCCCAGCGGTGGTGCGATCACCTTGGAAGCTCGGATCGACTCGAGCACCGACGACGCCGAAGAACGATCAGGCGGGGGGGTAAGGATCAGTAGTAGCGATCTGGAATTGACGACCGACAGGGGCGACGTACAGACCATCGGCCTGCGGTTCCACGACTTGGCGATTCCGGCCGGTGCGACGATCACCACGGCCTATGTTCAGTTCCAGGCGGACGAAACGTCGAGCAACCCCACGTCGCTCGCCATTCGGGCTGAAGCGACCGATGATGCGACGACTTTCATTTCGACAAGACACAACATCAGTTCGCGCTCGGTCACTGGAGCCTCGACGCCATGGGAGGTCGCGCCTTGGACCGGTGTTGGAGATGCCGGACTTGAGCAGAGAACGCCTGAGCTGGCCGCGGTGATTCAAGAAGTGATCGACCGACCAGGCTGGACCACCGGCAATGCCTTGGCGCTCATCATCACCGGTACCGGGGAGCGCGTGGCCGAGTCGTATAACGGAAACGGTCCGGCGGCTCCATTACTGCACATCGAATATACGACCGGCAGTCCGTTGTTGGCCGCGACGGTCGGCAGCAGCGAGGCAAGCAGCGAGCCCTTAACGGCCCAGCAGTTGGAGACCATCGCCACGGCGGCGGCCGATCGGCTGGTCGAGCAGTTTGGCGATGCCGCCCACGACGCCGCTGACACGCCAGTCCGTCTGGCCGATCTCGATGGACGGCTGCTAGGACTCACCCAAGACCAAATGGTGTTGATCGACCGCGACGCGGCCGGCTGGGGCTGGTTTGTCGATCAAACCCCATATGACGACCATGAATTTGACGCCGGGATCGGCGTCGATGCACTGGCCGCCCAACGGGTTGATCTGCTGAGCGTTGTAATGCATGAGTTGGGCCATCGAATAGGGCTTGAGCATGGCGAGCAACTCGACGCAATTCTCGAGCCTGGCCAACGACAACTGCCAGATGGCGAAATCGCCGAAGATGCCCAAGATCACCATGCGGCCGATGCATTTTATCGTGAATTGGGTTTTTAGTGAGTGGTGAGTGGTGAGTGGTAGGTGGTAGGTGGTGAGTGGTGACGCGCTAGCGCGTACCACCTACCACTCACCACCTACCAAATCCCAAATCCCAAATCCCAAATCAGAAATCCCCCCTGGGGAGCAGGGCGTTTGTTGGGTTAAAACACGGTTTCCGAAATGTCCACCAGCAAGCCCGGCAGATTTTAAACAGATTTGTCGTTTTTCCGCGTTAGCTCGATTACTTCTGCGCCTAATGTAGGTAGAGATTGTAAAATAACTCACCCTATGTCCCAAAAGGATACTGCCAGTGGATAAAACACACTGCCGACCGCTTGCCAAAAAGCGATGCTGGAATCCGCACGAAGGTGGCCTGGGCTATATTAAAGCTCAGATCAACTGACGGGTTTCCGCATCGCTTTTTTGCGTTTGGCCTAAAGGCCTGACTTCGCCAAAGTCGGCCTTAGGTCAGCCTGGTCCAGAGTGACCCCAGAAAAAGGTCGAAAAGGACCAGGCAAAAGTGCCGGGAAGTTGCAGATTTCCCAAAATTGAGAGTGATTAGGTCGTAAGTTTCCGGGAAATTGCAGATTCCCCAAAACCGAGAGTGATTAGCTCACAAGTTTCCGGGAAATTGTAGATTTCCCAAAATCGAGAGTGGTTCGGTCACAAGTCCCCGTGAAAGAGATGGCTATAAAAGCCATTTCAAAAATAGCATTTAGGAGAATCCACAATGGTAGCCAGCAAGTGCGAAAACTGGGAGGAACTCTACGAAGAAACCAGCGTCTCTCTAGCGACACGGCGCAGCCGTCCAACACGGCAAGCTGCCTTGCGTTCGTCTGGGTTTGCTGCCCAACGACGTCATAGCCGTCGACGCAGCAACACCGCTCCCTCGCGTCAAAAACGTCGCGTTTTACGTCGAGCGACTGTTACTAAAGCAAGTTGCTTTTTACCGTAGCGGACGTGACCTAGTTTTCGCCGAGGTTTTCCGACGAAACACCGGTACGCATTTTGGTAATTTGCTCTAACAGCAATTTTTAAAACACTTCAGCCGACTGAAGTGAAAGATTTTGGCCGAAGGCCTGACATGAGTCCGCACATGACTTCAGACCGCAGAGCGATTGATCTTTTCAATCTCGGGAGTTCCAAAAATGAGAATCCAGAAAGCACACTATTTTTCAGAGAGATCGTTAAAACAAGTGTTTCGCGCTTCGTCACCGACCGCTGTTACCG
>JANQPJ010000393.1 GCA_028289525.1 Pirellulales bacterium | reverse complement strand
AGCACTGTTTTTCAGATACAACGATAAAAACGAGTGTTTCGCGAGCGGTCACCGACCGCTGCTACCGATCAACATCGGAAATTTGGAACTACTGAAATTTATTAGGCAGGATGAACAGACTATCTTTTGGCGTTCGCGCAAGCGTCTTCATCCTGTCCTCAAAAAACTCCGTGCTCTCCGTGACTCCGTGGTGTAATCGTTTTAACTAGCTTCAGATGACTAAATTGTTCCAAATCAGAGGTTGACCATTTTCTGCCACAATTCACCTTTCAGTTACCTCGGTCAACTCGGTAGAATGCGGCAAGCATGCGAGACGGTCTTCTCGCGCGTTTGCCACAGGGTCAACAAGGATAGGCGCCCTCGAATGAAAAATGTCTTGGCGGTCGTACTGGCAGGCGGGAAAGGTTCGCGTCTGGAACCCCTCACGCGCGACCGAGCGAAGCCGGCCGTGCCGTTTGGCGGCTCTTACCGAATCATCGACTTTGCGCTCTCAAACTGCATCAACAGCGACATCCGCAAAATTTTGGTGCCGACCCAGTACAAGGCGATGAGCCTTGACCGGCACATCAACCTTGGCTGGCGCCGTCTGCTGTCGCGCGAGTTGGGCGAGTTCATCGACGTGGTGCCCCCCCAACAACGGATCGACGAACACTGGTATCAAGGCACCGCCGATGCCGTTTACCAGAACATCTATACGCTCGAAAAAGAGCGGCCCGAGTACGTAGTGATTTTGGCAGGCGACCACATTTACAAAATGAACTATGGCAATCTGGTCGACTTTCATATCGACAAACAGGCAGACTTGACGATTGCCGCCTTGCCGGTCGATGTCGATGCTGCCCGAGAGTTCGGGGTGATGCAGATCGACACCGACGGTCGAATTCACGGCTTTGAAGAAAAACCGGATGAACCGAAAACAGTGCCTGGCGACGACCAGCGCGCCCTGGCGTCGATGGGCATCTATGTCTTCACGGCTCGCTTTTTGTTCGAGCAACTGTGCCTAGACGCCACCCGGCCTGGCAGCGCACACGATTTTGGCCGCAACATTATTCCGTCGATCATTCATACGCACCAGGTGTTTGCCTATCCGTTTCGCGATGAAAATCGCAAGACGGAAGCCTACTGGCGCGATGTGGGGACGCTCGACGCCTACCACGAGGCCAATCTCGATTTGGTGTCGGTCGATCCACAGCTGAATATGTATGACGAGCGGTGGCCGGTGCGCAGCTATTCGCCCAGCTTCGCGCCGCCCAAGTTTATCTTTCGCGAATCAGGCGAAGGCGCCCGGCGCGGCGACGCGCTCGACAGCATCGTCTGTCCTGGCTCCATCCTCTCTGGCGGCCAGGTCATCCAATCCATCGTCGGGCCCAACACCCGGATCAACAGCTACGCGCACGTCGAGGGCTCAATCCTCTTCGAAGGGGTCGACATCGGCCGCAAGGCCAAGATTCGCCGGGCGATCATCGACAAAGATGTCCAGATCCCGCCGGGAGTCGAGATTGGCTATGACCACGACCACGACCGGGCGCGTGGGTTTACGATCAGCCCTGGCGGCGTGGTGGTGATTGCCAAAGGCGACGGGGTCGACCACCAAGCGTCTCCGGCGACGAAGTCTCGTCGCGGCTAGGGTCTAATCAACCGTGTACATATCTCTAGAGAAATTTTGCGATCGTATTTTCTCTAGCCGCGACGAGACTTCGTCGCCGGGGCCATTGAGCGCAAGTCGTTCCATGGTAAAGCGTGCTTCCTCAAGCGGCTGCGCTGCGAACGCTGAGCGCATCAAAAAACGCCGGAAGAGATCGGCCTGGCGGCCCAAACCTCTCCCGGCGTGAGGGGTAATCGTCCCAGAACGCTGTTACTTGATGAACAACATTTCTTGGTACGTCGGCAACGGCCACAGGTCGTCGGCGACCCAGCCTTCGAGCTGATCGGCCATGTTGCGAACGGTTGCCATGGCCGGCAACACGGCTTCACAACAGTGACGCGCTTCGGCCTTGGTGTCGTCAGCATCGTTGTGATGCAACGCCTTCTCCAACACCGCGATGCCATCTTGAAGCTGCTTGACCAGTCGAGTTACCTGATCGAGCGTGTCGGTGTCGAAATCGTAGCCGACCGCTTTCAGGTTGGCGCACGTCGTGGCCAGTTCGCTTTGATAGCGGACCGCTGCCGGGAAAATCATCGTGCGGGCCATCTCCACCGTCAGCTTGGCCTCGACCTGAATGGTCATGCAATACTGTTCGAGATAGGTTTCCAACCGGCTTTCCAGCTCACGTTCGGAAAGTACGTTGTACTTGCTAAACAGTTCGGCCACCTCCGGTGCCCCTAGCACCGGCAAGGCGTCGGCCGCGGTCTTCAGGTTTAACAGGCCACGTTGGGCCGCTTCCTGATGCCACTCTTCCGAGTAACCATCGCCGTTGAAGATGACCGGTTCTGCTTCGTTGATGATCTCGGTCAACAAGGCTTGCACCGCTTCGTGCAGCTTGGCCGAGTCGCCGCCGGTGGCCTCTTCGAGCTGGGTTGCACAGAAGTCGAGCGATTCGGCCACGATGGTGTTCATCGCCACCAACGGACCAGCGATCGACTGGTTGGCCCCCACGGCTCGGAACTCGAACCGATTGCCGGTAAAGGCGAACGGGCTGGTGCGGTTCCGGTCGCCAGCATCCTTGGGCAGCGGCGGCAGCACATCGGCCCCCACGGTAAGCGTGCCCTTCTCGATCGACGAATTGGCCCCTCCGCCCTTAATCTGCTTAAAGACGTCGGTCAGCTGATCGCCCAAGAAGACCGAGATAATCGCCGGCGGCGCTTCGTTGGCGCCCAAACGATGGTCGTTGCCAGCCGAAGCGACGACCGCTCGCAACACGCCCTGGTACTTGTGCACGGCACGGATGACCGCCGCACAGAAGACCAGGAATTGGGCGTTGGCATGCGGCGTGTCGCCGGGGTCAAGCAGATTGCCCTGGCTGCTGCTGCCCAGCGACCAGTTGACGTGCTTGCCTGAACCATTCAGTCCGGCAAACGGCTTTTCGTGGGTTAGGCATGCCATGCCGTACTGCTCGGCTACCCGACGCATGGTCGACATCATCAACTGCTGATGGTCGGTCGCCGTGTTGGCCGATTCGAAGACCGGGGCAATTTCGTACTGGCCTGGTGCCACTTCGTTGTGCCGCGTCTTGACCGGAATCCCCAGCTTGAATAGCTCTCGCTCGACATCGAGCATGAAAGCCAACACTCGATCTGGAATGGCCCCAAAGTAGTGATCGTCAAACTCCTGGCCTTTTGGCGCTGGAGCCCCAAACAGGGTGCGTCCCGCGGTCAACAGATCAGGGCGAGCAAAGAAGAAGTTCCGGTCGACCAGAAAGTATTCTTGCTCTGGGCCGGCGGTCGAGCTGACCGTCGCGCCATCGGTGTGGCCAAACAGCTTCAGAATCCGCTGAGCCTGTTCGTTCAAAGCCTGCATCGAGCGGAGCACAGGCGTCTTCTTGTCGAGCGCTTCGCCGGTCCAAGAGACAAACGCCGTGGGGATGCAAAGCGTGGTGCCGTTGGCGTTTTCAAGCAAATAGGCCGGGCTCGTGACATCCCAAATCGTGTAGCCCCGGGCTTCAAACGTTTGGCGAATGCCGCCGGTCGGAAAGCTCGAACCGTCCGGCTCGCCCTGGATCAACTGGGCACCGGTAAACTCGGCAATGGCGCTGCCGTCGCCATCAGGCGATAGAAAGCTATCGTGCTTTTCGGCCGTGGCCCCGGTCAGCGGGAAAAAGACGTGGGCATAATGCGTGGCCCCCTTTTCGATGGCCCAGTCCTTCATGGCCGAAGCCACCACGTCGGCGACCGACGAATCGAGTTTTTCGCCCGACTCGATCGTCTTGATCACCGATTGATAGACGGTCTTCGGCAACCGGTCTTTCATCACCGAGCGGCTAAAGACATTGGCGCAGAAAAGTTCTTGGGTGGGGGTTTCAACAAAATTGAGAGGTGCGGAGACAGGCTGCCAGTTGGTCACTGCCGAAATTGCCGACATGCGCACCGAAGCGCCGTTGCCAACCGCCCGACTGCCGCCTGCGGGAGCGGGGCCAGATCCGTTGGTTGCTTGTTTGGTTGCAGAAGTGCTCACAGAAACATTCCTTCCTACGATCGTTGATTTGGAGATGGGGAGACTACGCCACATCGCCAGCCCGATCTTCATCCAGGGCGGCGAGTGATTTCCACGCCATTCCTTGGCCCGCCTAGGTGGGGATAGTCCTTCCCCGGCCAACATTTCATTGCAACCAGTGTGCCGCGCTCAACAAAAATCCGCAACGGCTGTTAGAATAGGTGGTTCTAGACGTGTTTTCACGCGATTTTGCCTTTGATAACGGCCTGAACAACCAGAGTTAGCATCCGTCGAGCGGTCCCCGCTGACGCGGAATTAGGCAGCCATTGCTCGCACATTAGGCGAGCTGGCTTTCGCTGCCAGAGGAAATCAGACCCTAGCTAAACAGCGCCACTTTGACGTCGAGCACGAAAATACAAGCCCGACGCGCAAGTTTTGAAGTTGCGCATTTTAGCCACTCAGTGGCAAGCGTGAATCGTCCAGATCGTAATCTCTGGATTTTGACAGATAATACAAGCCCGACGCGCAAGCGAGGGAAGACGTTCCACTCAAATCCCCTCGCTTGCGCGTCGGGCTTGTATTTCCAACGAAATTGGCCCTATTTAGCCAGATTGAGTCGTCAAAAATCTTGGAGAGTCACGACCGATTTTTTGCCTGGCTCAATGCCCTGCTCGACCGACTTGTCTTGGTACACGATGCGGACGCGCCCTGCGGCGTTTGCCCCGGCATGCACGATCGCCTTGGTCAGCTTGCCACCTTGCCAGTGGATGTCGACCGTGTAGTCCCCTCGAGCGCGCAAGCCACGTACATGTCCCTGGGGCCACTGGCCAGGCAAGGCCGGCAACAGCTTGATTTCGTCTTCGTGGCTATGCAACAGCATTTCGGCGACCGCTGCCGTAGCGCCAAAATTTCCATCAATCTGAAACGGAGGATGCAAGTCGAACAGATTCGGAAGCGTCGATTTGCGTAAAATGGCCAGCAAATGACCATAAGCCTGGTCTCCATCGGAAAGCCGTGCAAACAGACCGATTGTCCAAGCACGGCTCCAGCCGGTGCCTGCGCCTCCACGTTTGAGTCGGGAGTCGATTGTCTTGGTCACCGCCGCGCGCATCTGAGGATCGCGGTCGAGGCTAATTTGATTTCCAGGATAGGCTCCAAGCACATGTGAGATATGACGGTGTCCCGGTTCTTTTTCAGCAAACGGCAACCGCCACTCCATCAGCCTGCCATCCTCGGCAATGCGAGGCCGGTAAACCTTGGGCAAGGTTGCTTTGACCTTTTGGACGAAGGCGTCGTCCTGTTTGCCCAGTGCGTCTGCCGCTTCTAGATAGTCGCTAAACATTTGCAGCACCATATATTGATCAAACGAGTTGCCTGACGAAAGAGCGGCGTGCGACTGTTTGCCGGCCTGGTTTTGATAGAGAAACGAATTTTCTGGCGAGCAGGCCGGTCGAGCCATCAGTTGCCCGGTGTCGGGGTCGGGAATTAACCACGACTCCACAAACTTGGTCGATTCGGTCAGAAGATCCCAGTGCTGCTTGAGAAACTCCTGGTCGCGATTGAAGCGATAGTGGTCGAGAAGATGGAACGTTAGCCATTGGCCGCCAAAAAACGATCCGCCCCAATAGGCGGTTCTGCTCATGATTTGAGCGTGCCCCCAAATGTCGGTGGCGTGGCCCATGCACCACCCTTGCATGCCGAGCCGACGGGCCATCTCTTGGCCGGTCGGCTGAAGATAGCGAATCAAGTCGAACAGCGGTCGGTGCATTTCCGGCAGGTTCATCGTCTCCGCCGGCCAGTAATTCATCTGCAAATTGATGTTCAAATGGTAGTCCGATCCCCATGGCGCCGACTTATGAGGATTCCAGAGCCCCTGCAGATTAGCCGGGAAACAACCAGGGCGAGAAGACGCGATCAGCAGATACCTGCCGAATTGGGTATACAATTCGACCAGATCAGGATCGTCATCTTGGCCCTGGACGAGCCGGTGCAGCCGCTCGCGTGTCGGCAAGGCCAGAACCTTGGCGTCGGTGGTTCCGAGATCCAATGCCAGTCGGTCCATGTAGAACCGATGATCGGCCACGGCAGCGGCTTCGACACGCTCGGCCGATTTCGACTTTAAGCGGTCCAAAGTCTCCTGGGCCTTGGCTTGCCAGCCGTCAGGCAGAAACGCTTGGCTATTTTGGCGATCGAAGTTGGTCACCACAGCGAGATAGATCGTGATTTCCCGACAGCGTTTGGCTTCCAACACGCCGTCGACCACGGATGTTTTGTCCGCAGGCACCGCGCGAACTCGGCCTACATATTGGGTCGCATTCTTTCCATCCGCGGCTCCTTTTTTGACCAGATCTCCTTCGTCGTGTTCGCTACCGTCGAGAGAGATTTTTACATCAATCTCTTGGTTTGCCGTGATCGTCACCGCGATGACGTCATTCGGCGCGCTGGCAAAAACTTTTTGGGTAATTTCGGTTCCATCCTCGAGCTGGTAAACGTTTTTGGCAATGCCTGTCCGCAAATCCAACTCTCGACGACTCTGTTTCAGTGGAGCAAGATTGGGATACTCGACTTGCAGCCAACCGAACAACTGATAGCCACAGGGGGCTTTCCGGTTTTGGAGGTGGCGCACGAAATAAGCATCGGCTTCTCGATATTTTCCAGCAGCTTCGAGCGTGCGAACCATTTCGAGATGCTCGTGACTGTTGCTGGGCATTCCATAGCCGTCGCTTCTCGACCAGATCGTTTCCTCATTGATGAGAATTTTCTCGGTCGGATATTTCCCAAACGGCATGGCGCCTAGCCGTCCGTTGCCGACCGGGTAGGCCACATTCCAGTTCCCGGCAGGCTGATGATCCCAAATCGTGAGCGAGTCATTGGCAGCCGCCTGAGTCGCATAAACAATCACCAGCAGCAGTTGCAACATACGTTTCATATTGACATACCTTGATCGAGTGTTTTCATAGGAACTGCGATCACGATGTGGGTTCGATCGTGAACGAATGTCGCAAAACAAAAGGAAGGAAACGGTAGGCGATGTCGGCTGCGTTGCCGAGCAACGTGGCCAAATCGTTTTCGGCAGCGATCAGGATGGAAGGTGGATCACTGAGGTCGGGGGGCTCAAACTGCCCTCTATTATGACAACGAGCCCACCTATGTGTCCAGCAAGTCATGGTTTTTCAGCAGGAGGATCGCAAAATCATGCTCGAGAAAGAGCAGCGGCCGGTGGCCGCTCGCAAAACGGCCAGATTTCCCTGTTTCGCGAGCGACCACCGGTCGCTGATTTTTTGAAAGATTTGAAAGAGACGACTTTACAGTTCTCCTGTGATTTTTCAGCAGGCAGAGCCTCTGGCGTCCCAGAGCGTGCGGACCAGAATCGCCTGTTTTGCCGGTTTTCAAGTCGGTAATAGACATTATGATGACAGGATTCGAGGATCAATCATTCTTTGGCATTTCTCTTCTACTCGTAGGAACTGGTCAGCATGACGACATCAGAAACCCTCTGGACTGGCAACCTGCCAAAAATTGGAATTCGTCCCGCGATCGACGGTCGCATGGGTGGAGTGCGCGAGTCGCTAGAGGACCAAACTCGGCAGTTGGCCGAGGCGGTGGCCAAGTTACTGTCCGAACAACTTCGCTATCCGAACGGCGAGCCAGTGGCGTGTGTGTTGGCCGAAACGGCGATCGGCGGCCGTGCCGAGGCCGAGTTGGTCGATCAGCAGTTCCGCCGCGAGAACGTCGGTGTGTCGTTGACCGTCACGCCCTGTTGGTGCTACGGATCGGAGACGATGGACATGGACCCCCACCGCCCGAAGGCCATTTGGGGGTTTAACGGCACCGAACGCCCGGGCGCGGTCTACCTGGCGGCAGCCCTGGCCGGGCATACTCAAAAAGGTTTGCCTGCCTTTGGGATTTATGGACGCGACGTTCAGGATGCCGGCGACACCTCGATTCCAGAAGACGTGGCCGAAAAACTGTTGCGATTCAGTCGAGCTGGCCTGGCCGTGGCGCTGATGCGTGGCAAGTCCTACCTGTCGATCGGCGGAACTTCGATGGGCATTGCCGGCTCGGTCGTCGACGCCACGTTTTTCGAAGACTACCTCGACATGCGCGTCGAAGCGATCGACATGACCGAGGTCACGCGGCGGATTACCCAAGAGATTTACGACACCGACGAGTATGGCCAAGCGAGGGCTTGGGTGAAGGAAAACTGCCCCGAAGGCGAAGATCCTAATGGCGAAGCGTCGCGCCGCGAGCGGGCCCAGCTCGACCAGGAATGGGATACCAGCGTGAAGATGACGCTGATTGCTCGCGACCTGATGGTGGGCAATTCGCGACTCCAGTCGCAATATGCCGAGGAGGCTCTGGGGCACAACGCGATTGCCGCCGGTTTTCAAGGGCAACGGCAATGGACCGATACGTTTCCCAACGGCGATGTGATGGAGGCATTGCTCAACACGTCGTTCGACTGGAATGGCCGGCGTTCGCCCTACATCATGGCGACCGAGAACGACGCCTTGAACGCGGTCACCATGCTGTTTAGCCATTTGCTGACTGGTACGGCCCAGATTTTTGCCGATCTGCGAACATTTTGGAGTGCCGACGCGGTCCAGCGTGTCACCGGGCATCAGCTTTCCGGAGCGGCGGCCGGCGGATTGTTGCACCTGATCAATTCTGGACCTGCGGCGCTCGACGGCACCGGCCAGCAATCGTGCGACGGCCAGCCAGCGATCAAGCCTTGGTGGGAAGTGACCGACAACGAAGCCCAGGCGTGCCTCGAAGCCACTACCTGGCACCCTTCGATCACCGAATACTTCCCCGGCGGCG
>JANQPJ010000364.1 GCA_028289525.1 Pirellulales bacterium | reverse complement strand
CGAAGCCAAACGGGCGAGAAACGTTCAGGAACTAGAGGCCATGTTTCGCGGCGAACACTTTCAGACAGCACTCTTGGCCCTGCTCGGCTCGGCTAAGGTATTCAGGGATTGCGGTCACACGCTGGCAGCCGAACAGGTGTTGCTGGTCGTTATTCAATTCGCACTCCAGGTGCGGGTTACGGTGCAACTCGGTAAACGCGGCGCGTTCTTGGATATCGACAAATGCCTGACGAAGTTGCGATGCGGGCTTTACCTGGAAAAGGAAGAGCATCGCGCGATAAGGCAAGCGATCGACGGCAAGTCGAATGGCACTAAGGTCGATCGACTGTACGCGGTTGCGCGCAAGTCGTGTGAGTTCTTCGAGCCTTGGGTAGACAAGCCGTCAGCCGTCGAACCGGGCGGTGGGCCAAAGTTTGTTTCCTAGGGGCTGCGTCTAGTAACTCCACCCCCGTCGTTGCCATGTGTAGCGGCGGGGCATTCTTCACTTTGCTAATGAAAGGCAGGCACAGATGCCCAATTCACCACGCCTCGGAATTGTCAGCGATCACGAGTCATACACAGCAGAGAGCTTGGCGGAGGTCTGGGATATTTCGGTCGATTCGGTCGAACGGTGGATAGAAAAGGTAGGTCTGAAATTCGAGTCGGTATGCCGTGGTTGCCGAGTCATATCGGGAGCGGCGATTAACATCAAGATCCAAAAAGCAAACCTAGGATGAGTCAGCGTCAATTTTAACTAGCCGTCGTCGATTGTGATGGCGGGGTGTTTATCACATTCACAAGGGAGAACATCATGCGAGCATGGCTATTCCAAGACAGTCGGCAGAAGAAGAAACTCGGGGAGGACAAGTGCCCGTGGTCAGTCGGATGGATTGCGCCGGATGGCCGCAGAAAATCCAAGCGGATCGGCACGAAGTCCAGGGCCGAGAAGTATCGCCGCAAGAAAGAAGGCGAGCTCGCCGCCGGCCTGTGCGATTCTACTCAGCGGGTGCCGTGGAGTGATTTCGTTAAAGAGCACGAAGAGAAGATCAAGCCGGCCATGAAACCTCGCACATGGGCTGCTAGGGCGCAATCGCTGGCCGAATTCCAGAAGACCATCAAGCCGGCCAGGGTCGATGCGATCCGCACTCAGACGATCGACAAGTTCATTGCCAAGCGCCGGGCCGAAACAAGCAAGCTGACCGGCAAGAAGCTATCGGCCGCCACGGTCAATCGCGACCTCCGGCATTTGAAGGCGACACTTCGCATTGCACACGACTGGGGATATCTCACCGACGTGCCCAAGTTCCGGATGCTGAAAGAACGGCAGAAGATCCCGCGGTACGTTACGCCCGAGGACTTTGCTAGCATTTACGAAGCGTGTGACGCGGCAAGCCGACCGGCCGGAAAGCACTTCCCGCCGGCGAACTGGTGGCGTGCGCTGGTCACGTTCGCCTACATGACCGGCTGGAGGATCGGCGAGATTCTTGCCCTGCAAAAAGATGACCTCGACTTGGCCGAAGGAACCGCCCTTACCCGCGCGGAAGACAACAAGGGCGGTCGAGACGACGTTGCCCCGCTGCATCCCGTCGTGGTCGACCACCTGAAAGCGATCATCGGGTTCGACAGCTTGGTATTCGCCTGGGATGGACCTGAGCGCGCACTCTGGTCGGAGTTTCATGCTATCCAGGCAGAGGCCAAAATATCGCCCGTCTACGGCTTCCATGACCTTCGAAGGGCGTTTGCCACGGTCAACGCGGAAAACATGACAGGAGACGCCCTACAGCGTCTCATGCGGCACAAGAGCTACACAACGACCCAGCGATACATTAACATGGCTGGCCAAGTGAAACGTGCCGTCGAAGCACTCCACGTACCCGACGTGTTGCGACACAAATCGGGATAGCAATTGAGTGTTTATTGAGTGTCAGCCCCATCGACGTACTTTCCGAAATGACGTAAACTGTTGTGAGTCACTTACTTGGCCGAGTGGCGGAATTGGCAGACGCAGCGGACTTAAAATCCGCTGGGGGGTAACCCCCGTGCGGGTTCAAGTCCCGCCTCGGCCACTGTGACACTTGTCAGCGGTTGGCAAGTGTTGTTTTTCTCGGCGTTTGGCAACTCTGACCCATCGTTCGTCAACTGCTGACGATCGCTTTCCGGCGCTGTCTGCGTCGGATTTTGCGCCGCCTTGTGGAAATGCTCGGCGGTCACCTGCGAGTAGTGTTTGCCATGCTACTTGCTCCTCCGTTTAAGCGATTTGGTCAACGCTTATGCTAGTGCCAGGCGTTCCAAATTGATTCGTTTCTGTTAGTAACAGCGGATGGTGACCGCAACGCGAAACAGGATGGTTTTACAGATTCTCGGAAAACAACGGCTTTTTCAAATCCGTGTTTTGGGAACGACTCGGTCGCCTGCTCGTTCGATGACCACCGCAAGAATGATTGACGTCTGCGCGGCGAACCCTCAGGCAACCAACGGAAGCCTGTAGGCACGGCTTAAAGCCACGCTGTGAGGGACCATGGTCTGCGCGGCCTTCAATCAAAGCATGATTTGAGGGAACGATGTCGTTTTTGTTAATTGTTTGGCGTAAGCGAGGAGCCTTGCTTTCTGGGTCGTGTTTTGAGTGGGATCTGCTAAACTTCCAGCAGCGATCGTTCCGATTGCAGCCGCGGCTGCTGGAACTTGTCGAAGATTTCAGTAGAAAATAATGTCGGAACAAGCCGCCGCATGAAAGCGTCAGCCGCGATCACATACGCCGCCAGCGACGGCCTTGCGAGATGGATTGAAACTTTAGAAGATGAAGTGAAATTTTCAAGCCTGGGCGAGTTGCCGCCAAGACGCCTGCCAAGCCTTGGAGTTCTCGCGGGGCTTTCAGATAAATCGAATAGAAAAATAGAATTAGGATACAAGAAGAATGTCTTGGGCTCGTTTTAACCTACCGGAAGAAGCCCAGCAGATCGTTTCTGCTGCCCCTAGCCTGACGTTGGCGCGAAATGTTCAAGAACTGGCGGAGTTGGCGGTCTCCGAGGCCAAGCATGGCTGGCACGAGGTCAGCTACGACGTGCCAGGCCAGGGCCAGGTCGTCGAAGCCCGGGTGTGCCGCACTCGAAACGGCATTTCCGCCAACTATCTCGAACCGTACATGCGGCGCCGCGACCCAGATTGCATGTGCATCGGCGACGAGCGCCCCACGAACAAGGTCCGGTTTCGCGATCGCTTTGGCAAGTCGTTTCAAGGGATGCGCGAGGAGACATTTGCCTGGCTCAGCCAACAGCATTTGGCCATGTTTCCTTTTGTCGCAGGCGTAAACGACGAAGGGATCGACGCCGTTGTCATCTGTCCGGCGAATGCTGGTTTCTTTGCGATGGGGCTGGCGCTGCTGCAAGGCATGCTAGACCATGAGACGATCCGTGATGACTTCGACCCCCAGGCCATCATCTATATTGCACCGCCGTTTCGCCACACGCACTTCGACGGCAAGCAAGTTGTCGTCCATCATCGGGCCGAAACGTTGCATGAATTGTTCAGCTATAATCTCTATCCCGGTCCCAGCGCCAAGAAGGGCGTGTATGGTATGCTGATTGCCCGAGGAGAAGAGGAAGGCTGGGTGACCGCACACTGCTCTACCGTCCAAGTCGTCACGCCTTACGACAATCATGTCATCATTATGCACGAAGGGGCCAGCGGCGGCGGCAAGAGCGAGATGCTTGAGCATGTGCATCGCGAAGGTGACGGGCGGCTGTTGCTAGGCGAAAATGTGCTCAACGGAGAACGCCGGCACTTGGTCTTGCCGCGTGCCTGCGAGTTGCGACCCGTCACAGACGACATGGCGATTTGTCCGCCTTCGCTTCGTCGCGAAGGTTCCGGCAAGCTATCGCTCATCGACGCGGAAGACGCCTGGTTCGTGCGCGTCAATCACATCAACAATTACGGCATCGACCCGCACCTAGAGCGTTTGACCATCAATCCGCCTGACCCGTTGCTGTTTTTGAATATTGATGCCGTACCAGGCAGTCGGGCTTTGATTTGGGAGCACATCGAGGACGAACCAGGTCAGCCTTGCCCTAATCCGCGGGTAGTGATTCCACGTCAAATCGTGCCTAACATCGTCAACGAGCCGGTCGACGTCGACATTCGCAGCTTTGGCGTGCGAACACCGCCGTGTACGAAAGAACAGCCGACGTACGGCATTGTGGGGCTATTTCACGTGTTGCCACCGGCGCTGGCGTGGTTGTGGCGGCTGGTCGCGCCGCGCGGGCATGGCAATCCAAGCATCGTTGATACCGAAGGGATGACCAGCGAAGGCGTCGGGTCGTACTGGCCGTTTGCGACGGGCCGCCGCGTCGATCAGGCCAACCTGCTGCTACGTCAAGTGACCGAAACTCCGGATACGCTGTTTGTGCTGTGCCCCAATCAGCACATCGGAGCCTGGCAAGTTGGCTTCATGCCGCAATGGTTAGCTCGCGAGTACCTGGCCCGCCGCGGCAGCGTGCCGTTCCGCGAAGATCAATTAAAGGCCGCCAGGTGCCCATTGCTAGGCTATTCGCTGCGGCATTTGCAAGTGGAAGGAACCGTGATCGGGAAATGGTTCTTGCAGGTTGAAACTCAGCCAGAAGTGGGCGAGTCTGCCTACGACGCCGGGGCGGAAGTGCTCTTCCAGTTTTTTGCAAAACAACTGGCGAAGTTCGACGTGCCGGATCTTGATCCATTGGGGCGCCGTATCGTGGAAGCTTGCTTGAGTCGGGTGCCGGTCGAAACATACGATGAACTGATCGCCGCTGAAAGTTGATCAAGAATGCCTGATGCAGGTGCTAGGCTTTGTCAAAAAACTCGCCGTCAAGCCATTTCGATTGAAAGCCTAGTGGCCCCGGCGAGCCCCGGAAGTTTGCAGCACTTTATTAGAATCGAGAGATTGCCATGAACGGATCTTCCGAATCGCTCGTCGGAATCATCATGGGCAGCAAATCCGACTGGCCAACGATGTCAAAGGCCGCGGAGTTGCTCGAACAATTCGAGGTGCCGCACGAGCGGCGAGTCGTCTCGGCACATCGCACGCCAGAGTGGATGGGCGAATATGCCCGAAGTGCGGAGGAGCGAGGGCTGAGAATCATCATTGCCGGCGCTGGAGGGGCTGCGCACCTGCCGGGAATGGTTGCCTCGATGACAACCTTGCCTGTGCTTGGCGTGCCAATCCAGTCGCGGGCTTTGTCCGGACTGGATTCGCTGCTTTCGATCGTGCAGATGCCAGGCGGCGTGCCTGTCGGCACGCTTGCCATTGGAGAAGCTGGTGCGAAGAATGCAGGTTTGCTGGCCGTGCGCATCCTGGCTGCCGAAATGCCTGATCTGGCGCAGAAGTTAAAAGCGTTTGCCAAAGAACAAGCGGATCAGGTGCTGGGAGATTCGCAGTTATGAGCCAAGCCATTTTGCCAGGCTCCACGATCGGCGTACTGGGCAGCGGACAACTGGGCCGCATGTTCGCCATCGCAGCTCGCCGCCTTGGCTATCGCGTGCAGGTGTTTTCTCCGGACGATGACACGCCGGCCGGTCAGGTTGCCGACGTAGAAGTCCAGTCGAGCTACTCGGACATGGATGCGGTTGCTGGTTTCGCACGTCAGGTGGATGTGGTGACCTTCGAGTTCGAGAACGTGCCTGTCGAAACGATCAATGCTGTAGAGCGGTTCGCCCCTGTTCACCCGGCCGGCCGCGTTCTTCACACAGCCCAGCAACGACTTCGCGAAAAGCAGTTCCTGCACTTGGCTGGCATTCCGGTGACGCCGTTTCGAACGGTCCAAACGGTCGATGATTTGCAAGCGGTCGGCGATGACGAGCTGCCTGCCGTGTTGAAAACCGCTGCTTGGGGATACGACGGCAAAGGACAAGCAAAAGTTGAATCGCGAGAGGAGTTAGAGGCCGCGTGGCGCGAGCTGAATTGCGCGGAAGCGGTGTTGGAAAAATTTGTTGACTTCGAGGCGGAATTGTCGGTGGTTGCCGCACGTGGGCAAGATGGCGCGGTCGCTCTCTACGGTCCGATCATGAACACCCATCGCAATCACATCCTCGACGTGTCTGTCACGCCAACGCGGTTTCCCAAACCCATCGTCGACGAAGCGAGGGACATCGCACGCGCCTTGCTCGCCGAACTGGAAGTGGTCGGTGTGCTTTGCGTGGAGTTCTTCCTGACTACCCACGGCAAGCTGCTGGTGAACGAACTGGCTCCTCGGCCTCACAACTCAGGGCACTTGACGATTGATGCCTACGTGGCCTGTCAATTTGAGCAACAAGTGCGAGCCGTCTGTGGTTTGCCGCTCGGTTCGGCAACACAAGTACGGCCTGCGGCCATGGTGAATCTGTTAGGTGACATTTGGCAAGACGGGGAGCCTGATTGGCGCCAGGCGTTGACGGATCGCAATGTGAAGTTGCATTTGTACGGAAAACGCGACGCGCGCATCGGCAGAAAAATGGGACACTTAACGGTGTTGGCCGATTCGCCAAACGAGGCCGTCGAGCAGGCACTGGCTGCCCGAGGGCGGTTGACCTCGACAAATACAAGTTTCTCTCCAGTTTGAAAAACTGATCGGCCCTGGATGTCCCCCTAGGAGGCTTGCAAAGTCGTCTTCTTTCGCAAAAACAACGGCCGGTGGCCGCTGCTTTTCGACTTTGCAGTTATCCTGATGTCCCCCCCCAAAAACTTGCTTCAGGCGATTGAGTTGACTAAACTCAGGCTCATCCCCGCCAGATTGAATCCCACCTGTCAAAAACGCCGTTGCTTGGTTTGTCATTTCGGCGTTGTCGACAACCGATTAGAAAAGTACTTCTCAAGATGGTTCACCCAAAAGCATTGCGTAATGCAACGATGATCCTCGGCCTGCTGCTGCCAGGCTCGCTATTTGCTCAAGACCTGACTGTTTCTGAACAGACCGAGCTGGAAAAGGTAGCGCCTTCGTCCACGATTCGGTTTCAGGCCGGTGACAGTCCCGCGTTACGAACGGCCAAGGCGACCAAGTGCATTCCGAACGCGCAGCAACTCGCCTGGCAGCAGCTCGAATATACTTGCTTCATCCACTTCGGCCCCAATACGTTTACCGGTGTCGAATGGGGCAATGGTCAGGAAGACCCCGCCGTGTTCAATCCGACCCAGGTTGATACCGACCAATGGTGCCAGGTGGCCAAGGATGCCGGCATGAAGATGATGCTCATTACGGTCAAGCACCATGATGGCTATTGCACCTGGCAAACCCGCTACAACGATCAATTCTCGGTGAAACGTTCGCCTTGGAAGAATGGCCAGGGCGACGTGCTCGGCCAGTTGTCCAAGTCGTGCGCCAAGTATGGCCTGAAGCTGGGCGTCTACGTTTCGCCGGCCGATCTTTTTCAGATTGAGAGCAAGGATGGCTTGTACGGTAATTTGAGCAAGCCGCAAAAGTCGGTGATCCCGACCGACCCAGCTTCGTTTCGCGACGCACCGGCCAACGGACGGCCGACGCCAGCGGGACAGCCGACGTTTACCTATCACGTGGACGACTACAACCGGTACATGCTCAATCAACTGTACGAGGTGTTGACCGAATATGGCCCGGTGC
Source organism: Pirellulales bacterium (assembly GCA_028289525.1). Classification (GTDB taxonomy): domain Bacteria; phylum Planctomycetota; class Planctomycetia; order Pirellulales; family JAGQOS01; genus JANQPJ01. The sequence goes on along the minus strand of JANQPJ010000364.1, from coordinate 2,030 downwards.
ACGAAGTCTGGTTCGACGGCGCGCATCCCAAACGCAAAGGCGGCCAGCAGTACACCTATGACCACTGGTACGAGTTGATCCGTACGCTGGCGCCTCAGGCGATGATTGCCATCAAAGGCCCCGACGTGCGTTGGTGTGGCAACGAGCGTGGCAGAACACGCCATAGCGAATGGTCTCCGGTCGCCCTGCAGGGAGTTCCAGAACTCTGGAAACATCTTGATATGACGGCGCAAGATCTTGGGTCGCAGGGCAAGCTGGCTGGCGCAGGATTCGTCCATTGGTATCCGGCCGAAGTGAACACTTCGATCCGGCACGGTTGGTTTTGGCGCAACGAACGTCAGCATGTGCGTAGCGCCGATGAGATTTATGACATTTACGAACGGGCAGTCGGTGGCAACGGGCTGTTTCTGCTCAATGTGCCGCCGAATCGTGACGGCCGGTTTGCTCCGCGCGACGTGAAAGCTTTGCGCACCGCAGGCCAACGGATTCGCAATACCTATGGCCAGCCGGCCGCGCAAGTGCGTGCCGAGGGCAACGTTTATCACTTGGACCACTCGACCACGATCAATCGTTGTGTGGTGATGGAGCCGGTCGCGACCCAGGGCCAGCGCGTCGAGAGCCATGCCTTGGACGCCTGGGTCGATGGGAATTGGCAGGAAATCGCCAAGGCGACAACGATTGGCTACAAACGGATTTTGCGTTTCCCCGACGTTACGACCGACCGGCTCCGCCTGCGCATCACTGGCCAACGACTCACGGCCAGCATTGCTCAACTCTCGGTGCACCGCGATCTGCCGCCGATCGAGGCGCCGACAATCACGCGCGATCAGGGTGGCATGGTGGTCATCCAGGCAACCGGCGACGCCGTCATACGCTTTACGCTCGATGGTTCCGAGCCAACCGCCCAGTCGCCGGTCTACGAAGGCTCGCTGGCCTTGCCTCGAGGAGGAGTGGTGAAAGCAGTGGCCATCGACGGCAATCGGGTGAGCTGGGTCGCCACCGTCCGGTTCGAGGTCAGCAAAGCGAAGTGGAAGATTCATGAGGTCTCCAGTCAGAACGAAGCGAGCGACGAAGGGGCCCACAAGGCGATCGACGATGATCCCCGCACGCATTGGCATTCCAAATGGACCGGCGGCACAGAGCCGTTGCCACACTCGATCACGCTCGATTTTGGCGAGTCGTTGGACCTCAAGGGATTTAGCTATCTCCCGCGAGCCGAAGGGCTGGGTGGCACACTCGACGAGTATCGTTGTGAGGTCAGCCACGCTGGCCAGCAGTGGACGCTGGCCAGCGAAGGTCGGTTCGATAACATTCGCAACGATCCGACCCGGCGCGAGATCCATTTCTCAGAGACGTTTTCAGACGTTCGCTATCTTCGTCTGACCGGCGTACATTCGGTGGAAGGTAAGCCGCACAGCTCAGCGGCCGAGATTGGGGTGATTACCCAATAAGAATGTGTTTTGAAGTTTGCTTTCTAGTCGTGTGTTTCGTAAGCGGCCGCCGGCCGTTGTTACCTCAGTTGAGCATCGCTATTTTGGCTTGTTGGCAGTGTCAACGAAAAGAGGAAAACTTAGCGAACCAGGGCCTCTGGCCGGCTGTCTAGGTTCTAAAGCAAGTTGCTTTTTACCGTGGCGGGCGCGACCTAGTTTTCACCGGGATTTCTCGACGAAACATCGGCACGCATTTTGGTAATTTGCTCTAGGCGGCGATTAGCCAAGGGGACAGGCTGGTGAAGATTTGTGGAAAGAACGACGTTTTTCTGAAAAATCGGAGGCGATCGCCGAAGATTCGTCTTGCTTGATCGGTCGGTTTGGTCAATATAATAGAAGGTATCGAGTCGTGCTGACGCAGCACGAGGACTAGTTAGCGTCGCGAGGTGTTCGGAGCTGGTATGACCGATCGAAGCGACAGGATCTAGTGGAAAGGAGGTGGTTCAGTGGAATATGTCTGTACAAGCCAGCGAGGTGGAGACGCCTAGCAACAGCCGGCGGGCTGTCTGCAACTGGCAGCCACCTACTTTCGCGTTGAGA
>JANQPJ010000078.1 GCA_028289525.1 Pirellulales bacterium | reverse complement strand
GGGCAAGGATCTGGACGAGTTGTTCAAACGTGTTAGATTGATCCTAGAGCGAGTCGCTCTTTACCGTAGCGGGCGCGACCTAGTTTTGGCCGGGATTTTTCGACGAAACATGACTACGAATTATCCGAAATTGCTCTAGTGGGTCATGTCGGGTTTCCCTAGGTTGCGTCAGAAACAAACTAAGTAAACCGATGCTGGTCCGCCTTTCAAGGCTCGCTTTCGGCCTGGGCATCGCTCGGTTCCGGACTTGCTAACGCTGGTCCTCCACTACGCGATGCCCAGGCCGAACACATACAATGATGCACTAACCAACTCACGGCCCGCTGATCTGCGGGCCGGTTAGGCAGAATAAGGAAGCAGAATTATGAACTTAGAATTACTACAGGATTTTTTCTTTTGGAGCATGATTATCAATAGTGCTGTTTACGTAATCACAGCTTTGTCGACTATGTTTCTTAAAAGATTCGTTTGCGGAATGATGAAGAAAGTATTCGAATTTGAGAGAGAAGAAGCACTTAGAGCGGTGCAAAGGTATCTGGCAATTTATAAGGTAGTTATTACCGCATTTAATTTTACTCCCTGGATAGTAATCTTAATTATTAAATAGGCCTAACGTTCGACTCGACCTTCGGCCGAGTCGAGCAGTCCCGCGGATGGCCCATCCGCTCCATACACAAGTTTATTACGCAGAAGACCGTTGATCCGCGAGGCCGTTATCCGATTCAAGACCACGTTCGTTGCTGGAATGCCACCAAATGAACATCACGAAAACTCTGCTTGCGATCCTCGATGAGGCATTCGACCGACCACCAACGCCGTGGGCATATTTCACCAACGGGGATGGCCAATCAGGCTATTTTGGCACACTCGACAAGATCGACTTTCACGACGCTGGCCGAGCAATCGCTGGCAATTCGATCGCCGCCCAAATTCAACACGTTACGTTTGTGATCTGCGTCGCTAATGAATCAATTTCTGGCAATGCAGACGCGCCGGACGCGCCGGACGCGGAACAATGGCGACAGAGTTGGTCCATTGACAACCTCGATTCCAAAACTTGGAATCGAATGCGTCACAACCTACGAACCGGATATGCTGACCTTCGGCAATCCGTTGTTGACACTTCGATTAACGATGACGACACATTCGCAAAAATCGTTGGTGTGATTGCCCATGTTGCGTATCATCTCGGTGCGATACGGTGTAAAGCTCAAGCCATTGAACAAACGCAACCCGAAAACATCGAATAAGTAAAAGGACGCCTGGGAAGCAGAGCTTCCTTCCAAACGTTCCCAAGCAGAGCTTGGGAACGAGACCAACGAGACTAAAGATCGAAGACGCCTGCATTAAATTCAAATCCGTCTGCCCTAAAATTCTCCTCTGACAGGCCACTCGTTGGAAAACGCTATTTTCATGACCCAGTTCGGAATTCTGAACCTCAACAAGCCGTCGGGCATGACTTCGCGTCAGGCGGTCGATCGCGTGGCGCGTTTTGTCCGACCCAGCAAAGCTGGCCATGCCGGCACGCTCGATCCATTGGCCTCAGGCGTGCTGGTTGTCTGCGTAGGCCCAGCAACCAAGTTGATCCAGTACGTTCAACAAACGCCGAAACGCTACTTGGCCACATTCCTGCTCGGGCGCCAAAGCCCGACTGAAGACGCCGAAGGCGAAATCACGGTCTTGCCGGACGCTCCAGTTCCTACGCTCGACTTGGTCCACACGGCAGCCAAGCATTTTGTCGGTCAGATCGAGCAGCGTCCGCCGGCTTATTCGGCAATCAAAGTGCAAGGCCAACGGGCTTACCGTCTGGCCCGACGAGGACAAACCGTTGAACTAAAACCTCGACCAATTACCGTCGAATCGCTCACCGTGGTTCGCTATGACTATCCTGAACTGGTGGTCGACCTCTGCTGCTCGGCAGGCACTTATGTTCGTAGCCTGGGACGCGACCTGGCCGAAACGCTCGACACAGCCGCCGTGATGAGCAAGCTGGTACGCACGGCAGTCGGCCCCTTCCGCTTGGAAACGGCCACGGCGGTCAACGATCTAACGCCCGGCAATCTTGCCCAGGCACTCCAGCCGGCCCGAATGGCCGTGCCTGGGTTGCCGTCGCGCACGGTTTCACCGTCAGAAATTAGTGAACTATCGCATGGCCGTTCAATTCCTGGTCGGATGCCTGAAGGTACCCAGGAAGTGGCCGCCTTGGACGAGGCTGGCATGCTGGTCGCGATCCTGGTATCGCGTGGGCCAAACCAATTGGGTCCGGTACGTAACTTTATCTAGACTCGGCTAGGGAACTCTACCGATTATGCCGCCCGCTCGGGTCACAGCTACGGTGCCTGCTAGACAAACTAGACTCGCTCGACGATCTTGGCTCAGCGCTTCGGCTCTCGCTTGCCGATACTAGCAGACGAGACTATGGAATTCCGTTGGGCATGGACGCGCCCTATCGGCCTGACCTCTCCTGCGGTCAGGCCCTCGCTTGCATCTCGGATCGACCGCGTCCATGTTTGACGACCGCAATCTAAAACTCGACCTGTTCGCACTCGCCTTGCTGGTGCTGATCGTCTTTCTCTCCCTGTCGTTGGGCTCCTACCGTGTATCCGATCCGCCAGGCAGCCAAGTCTATCCGCCGGGCGAAACGATCCATAACTTGTGTGGTCGCACCGGCGCTCTACTGGCCACGAGCTTGCTAAACCTATTCGGTTTCGGGGCTTACTATCTGGTCGCTTCGCTGGCCGTACTCGACTTCTTACTGCTGGCGCGGCGCGAGGTCGATCAACCGTTGCTGCGCACGTTGGGTTGGGCCATGACGCTCACGGCGATCTGTACGTTCGCGGCAACGGCCATTACCCAGGTTTCCCCAGGCCCGATCGTCGGCCCAGGCGGCTATCTGGGAGCGGCAGGTCACACGCTGTTGACCATGCACTTTGCTACTGCCGGCACCGTGATCCTTACGCTCAGCGTCTTTCTAGCCGGTTTGTTGATGAGTACCGACTACCTTGCCTTCCGCGCCACGGCGGCCACGCTGCGGTGGTCGGCCATAGGTCTTACACATGCGTCGGCAACGGTGGCCATGTTACGTCGTGCGCCTGCCGCTGACGAAGAAGACGAAGAGGAAGAGGACTGGGAAGAAGAGGAATATGAAGAGGCAGACGCCGAGGAAGACGAGCCCCTGGAAGCCGAGGATGAAGAGGAGCCTGAGTTCGAAATTCGGATCGGCGGCAAACAAAACGAGCCGGACAACGCCGACGAGAAAGAGGATGTGGAAGCGTCGGAGCCGGCGGTCAAGCGTCCCAGCGTAAAAAAGCGGTTGGCCGGCGCGCTGAACATTCGCCGCAAGAAACCAGCGGAGCACGAAGAAGTGCTGGAAACGCTGGATGCCAATCTGATTGAAGACGCGCCAGACTACGAATTGCCTCCGATTG
>JANQPJ010000294.1 GCA_028289525.1 Pirellulales bacterium | reverse complement strand
CGGTGTTCACGACCGGTTATGAAGTGCCGCCACACGATTCGACCTTGGATATCGAGGTCGAGTGAAGGAATTGCGCAAACGCATCAAAACAATTCCTTCGCTGACGCTTCAGGCTTCCAAAGCCGAATCACTCTTCGGCAGGAACTGCGGGCCAGTCACTCCCATCGAGACATAGATGCTCATAAAGGCATCGACTGAAATGTCGGCCGGCCGGACTGAAGTGGCCGGCACGAACAACAAGCTGCCGCCCACTGGAACCGGCGCGCTGGGAATGATGATCGCATGGTAGTCGATCTCGCCTAGACGAAATCGCTCAGGCGTGGCCAGCAACGCTAAAAACGCCGCGCCAGTCTCTTTGCCAAAGACGCAAAACACGACGCTCATCCCTTTCAAGTCGGCGTTCTCTTTCTTGTCCATCATGCCGACCAGTTGCTTGGCCGTGCCATAGACGCTGCCCAAGAGCGGCACGCGACTGGCCACCGCATCGATTGCGCCTTGTAAAAACCGTCGGGCACCAATCTCGACCAACACGCCAAGCACAAAGATCATCGCCAGCACGAATAGCCAACCAACACAGTAGGCCAGCGTGTTGTCCGATGCAAAGTGCAGCCCCAGCCGGCGCAACGAGCCGCCGATCACCGTGTCTGGCCCCAGGAATGAACCGACCAGTCCGGCGACCCAAATCACCACCGTGACCGTGATGACCAGCGGCAAGACGGCAAAGACTCCAGCCAGGAAATAGCGAATAATGGGCCGTGGGATGAGTGAAAAGCGTTGAGACATGAAAGGCCATTCCAAACGAGTTCGATGGTGGGGAAGCGAGACGTCGTGTTTTTGGTGCTTGCAGGCAATTCTAAGCCGGATTCAACTTGATGGTAGCGCCGTTTTGGATGAATCTTTGTGGGCAGCCGGCGGATATTGACGTTTGAGTTCATGGGCGGCGGTCCGGCGACGCGTCGCGTCGCGGCTAAAGTTGATGACCGTCCGATGGGCATTTTGCCATTCGATCTCCCCCTCGGAGGTTGGGGGGGAATAGGTGATTGTAGTCGATTGGCCAAAGCGTTAGAATGATCCTGATTTTTCGCGTGGCGGTTCCTGCCAACTTTCAGACGCGAACTTTACAGAGAACAAGGCACACGTCCAGTGTTTCGATCATTGTCGAAATCGCGCACCCTCTATCGACCCAGCCGATCAATGTTAGCCAATTCACACTTGGCTCACGACCAGCACGATGCCAGTTCGTCGCCGAGGAGTTTAGATTGGTTAGCGGACCGTGATGAGCACGCCCGTTGGCCGGAGAAAGTAACCGCAATGTTTCAGGAATGGGGCATCAGCAACCGCTTGAGCCATCCAACCTGGAAAGGATGGCGTTTGGTTTAAGGATCCAGAGAGGAGAGGTCCATGCGCTCGTACGCAGGGAAAGGCGTCGTGAGTTCACGGATTGCAAGGCGTTATCAACGACGGACAGTTCATGCTGCCAGACGTGGCTCGTCTCGGTTGAAGATGGAGACGCTGGAAGCGCGGCAGCTTTTGGTGGCCGATCTGTTTAGCCCAACGGTGGCGTTGAATTCGGTCTCGGCTGCTGCCGATGGGCAGATCCAAGGCGCTGTTTGGAACGACCTCGACAGCGATGGACAGATTGATGCCGAGGACGGCGAGGCCGGCATCCCTGGCCGTGCGGTCTATCTCGATCTGAACCGAGATGGCCTGTTTGATTCCGACGAGCCGACGCAAGAGACCGGCCCGGATGGAACCTATGTGTTTGCCGACTTGGAGCCTGGCACCTATCGAGTGGCCCAAACCTTGGTGCCTGCATGGGAACAGACCTTTCCGGCTGAAAGCAATGATCCTCCCGATCCCGCTGGCGTCAATGTCTCGAAACTGTCCCAAGTCACCTCGGCCGCGATTACAGGCTCTGCGCAAAATGCGAATGACATTTGGGGCTATGTCTCTCCTTCTGGGCGAGAGTATGCGATCATCGGCCTGAGCCGAGGGACCGGTTATGTCGAGGTGACCGATCCCCGGAATCCGCAGGTAATTGGTTTTCTGCCAGGCGCAGACGAACCGGGCGGCAGCGGCATTCAGCGAACCGCTCACGTGGTAGCCCATCAGAACAATGCGTTGTGCCACGATGAATGCGAAACCGCGTCGATCTGGCGCGACATCAAGGTTTACGACGAGTTTGCCTATGCGACGAACGAAACCGGCGGTGGTCTGCAAATTATCGACTTGCGTGAAATCGACAACGGTACAGTTTCAGTGCTCGGCACCGTGACCGACGGAGGCTTGCGCACCGCACACAACATCACGATCAATCCGGACAGCGGCCATGCTTATTTGACCGGCGCCAATATCGCGCGGGGCGGTTTGGTCATTTTCGACCTGGCGACCAATCCACAAGATCCGCAACTGGTTGGCGTTTGGAGCGAGCGCTATTTGCACGACGCGGAGCTGCATTCCTACACGTCAGGTCCGTTTGCAGGCCGGGAAATCGCCTTTGGCTTTGGCGAAGGAGAAGGCCTCAAGATCATTGACGTCACCGACAAGTCAAACCCGGTCACGCTTAGCACATTCGAATACCCCAATGTAACCTATGCCCACTACGGGGCGCTGAGCGAAGACCAGCGGTTTTTGTTCGTCAACGATGAACTTGACGAAATGAGTCATCCGCGTGTCTCGACGACAACAACCTATGTGATTGACGTTCAGGATCTTGAGAATCCATCGTTCGTCACTTCGTTCACGAATGGTTTGCCGGCGATCGACCACAATCTTCGGATTCGTGGCGATTATCTGTTTGAAGCCAATTACCGTAGCGGCTTGCGAGTGTTCGACGTGAGTGATGTCAACTCGGTGACCGAGGTTGGCCATTACGACACGTTTCCGGCAGATGATGCCACGCGATTTAACGGCGCTTGGGGCGTCTACACGGATTTTCCCAGCGGCGTGGTGGTCGTGTCAGACATCGAACGCGGTTTGTTCGTGCTGGACGCCACCGACGCGATGTCGCCTGATTTGCCGGCGAACGCCAACCAAACCGGCCAGGCAACGTTCTCGACCACTTTGCTGCCTGGAGCGACGGTTTCGGCGAGTGAGCATCGCACCGCCGACCAATCAAGCCTGGTCATTGTTGGTCCGCAGCTTTCTCGTCTGACGGCGGCAGGGGCAATTGCCGCCTCGCAAACGGCTGCCGCAACACCGGTCGTTGCTGGACAGTCAACCGCGGAGCTGATGTGGCATCCTGGCGAAGACGGAACGGTTCGCCTGGCATGGCAGACCATGATTCGTTCTGGTGGCCCAGTGAACGGTTTCCGTTCGATCGTCGATGCCTATTCTGGTGAAGTGCTTGAACAGACGAACTTGGCTGACTTGGCCGACGACACGAGGGCGGTCGCGGCCGAGGTGCTAGCGCATACCGTCTTTTTGGGCGATGGAGAAATTGTCGATGGGGTGAATTTTGGCACTCGAACGTTGGCCGAAACCGGTGAGATTCGCGGTATCAAATGGAACGACGCCGACGGCGACGGCGCGTTCGAGCCGGACGATGGCGAAACCCCTTTGGCCGACTGGCAGATTTTTCTCGATCTCAATCGCAACGGTCAGCTCGACGACGATGAACCGAGTGAAATGACCGATGCCAACGGGGAATATGTCTTCACGAACGTCGAGCCTGGCACGTACGACGTTTCCGAAGTGTTTCAGGCAGGTTGGGAGCAGGTGTTCCCTGTACCTCCGCCGACCCCCAATGTTGAGATCTTTGGAATGCTTTTGGATGATGATTCACAGCCAAGCATCGAATCGGAGACCGGCGACCCGGGCCATGACCACGATTCAGAGCACGAGCGGATTCATGCCCTGACCACTAATTTCTATCTGCCTCCGCAATACCATTTGGTCGATTCAACTGGATTTCTCTCTGCGCCGTCGAATGACGATGCTGATGCGATTGCTCGCCAGTTTTTAACCGACCATGCGGCCGAGTTAGGCATGACGGCCGAGGATTTCGCCTCTTTGCGTTTGACCGACCGGTATACCAGCGACCACACCGGCACGACCCATCTCTATTACCGACAAACCTTGAACGGTCTCGATGTGGTGAACGCCGAGGTCAACGTAAACGTGATGGCCGACGGTCGGGTGCTCAACGTGGGCAGCAGTCTGGTGGCCGGTTTAGAACCAGAGCGCTACCCAATCGCGACTCAGCCAGAGCTTTCGGCCATCGAGGCGCTCACCTCGTTTGCTGGAGAAATGGACTGGACGTTCGATAGCGAGCCGACGCTTGTGCAAGCCGGCCAAGGGCTGGCTCAGACGATGCTGCTGTCGAGCGCAGGCATTTCGTTGGAAGATATTCCGGCTCGCCTGCAATACGTTCCCACCCCAGGCGGCGGTGTCGAGTTGGCCTGGCGATTAGAAGTTCAAACCACCGACCGAGAGCATTGGTTTAATGCGAGCGTGAGTGCCCAGACTGGTGAATTGGCCTACATGTCCGATTGGGTCAACGACGCTTCTTACAATGTCTTTGCCTTTCCGAAGGAAAGCCCGAGCGACGGTGCCCGAACGATCGAGATCGATCCGCAAGATACGACCGCTTCGCCGTTCGGTTGGCACGACACCGATGGGGTCGCCGGGGCCGAGTTTACCGACACGCGAGGGAACAATGTTTTTGCCCAAGAAGATGCCGATGCCAACAATTCTGGCGGTTTTCGTCCCGACGGCGGCGCTGCGCTGAATTTTGATTTTCCGCTCGATTTGACGCTTGCTCCGAATCAATATCAGTCGGCCGCGATCACCAACTTGTTCTACTGGAACAATATTCTGCACGATGTTCACTATCAGTATGGGTTCAACGAGGCGGCCGGCAACTTTCAGACCAACAACTACGGGAACGGCGGTTTGGGGAACGATGCGGTCCTGGCGGATGCCCAAGATGGTTCCGATTTAAACAACGCCAATTTTTCCACGCCGCCAGACGGCGAGGCGCCACGCATGCAGCAGTTTATTTTCACCAGCGCCACCCCTGATCGTGACAGCGATCTCGATGCAGGCATTATCGTCCACGAGTATGGTCATGGAGTCACGAACCGGTTGACTGGTGGGCCGGGGAACTCCGATGCGCTAAACGCCATCCAAAGCGGCAGCATGGGCGAGGGTTGGAGCGATTGGTGGAGTTTAATGTTCGCCCAAACCGAAAGTGACACGGCAAACAGCGTCATTGGGATTGGTACCTATGCGTTGGGGCAATCGCCTGATGGGACAGGCATTCGTCGTTTTCCCTATAGCTTTGACATGAGCGTCAATCCGCTGACTTACGCCAATTTCGGCGCAACCAGCGGAGTGCATGCCAACGGCGAAATTTGGGCTTCCGTGCTGTGGGATTTGAACTGGCTACTGATCGAAGGCAATGCACTCGATGCCGGTCTTTCAGGCGGACAGGGCTTCGATGCCGATCTCTACAACGGCACCGGCGGCAACAATGTGGCCATGCAGCTCGTGGCTGACGGGCTCAAGCTGCAGCCGGCCAATCCAAGTTATCTCGATGCCCGCGATGCGATTTTGGCGGCCGATCAAGCCTTGACCGGCGGCGAAAATCAACTGGCCATTTGGAAGGCGTTTGCCCGTCGAGGAATGGGGTTTTCGGCCGATGATGGTGGTAGTGGCAACGCGACCAATGTGACCGCTGCTTTCGACTTGCCGTCTACAAGCGAAGGCGTGGTTCTCTTTGACAAGGATGTTTACCACTTCAACGAAACAGTCACGATCGAGGTAAGTGACCTCGACCTGACCGCCGATTCCGTCAACGTGGTGGTGGAATCGACTGGCGGTGATACGGAGACGGTTGCCTTGGCATCGCAAGGCGCCGGGGTTTATCGAGGAACCATTCCGCTGAATCCACGCACGGTGAATGCCGAAAACGGAGTGCTCAATGTCAGGGAAGGAGAAACAATCGAGGTCACCTACGCCGATGCCGACGACGGAACAGGCAATCCAGCGGAAGCGACTAACCAGGCTTCGATTATTCGATTCGAGCCGGTTTTCCTGGAGAATGGTAGTTTCGAAACCGGTGATTTTACCGGCTGGACAGTCAATCAGCCGAATGATGAGTTTGTGAGTTGGAGGGTCACTGGGGCCGGCCAAGGAGGCGGCTTCCTTGACCGGCTTGCTCGGACTCAACCGCAGGATGGTGAATTTGTTGCCTGGAATGACTTCAATGGCGCCGGGCCCTTGGAACTCACCATGCACCAAGATATCGCCATTCCTGCCACTCCCGAGGCGACCTTGTCCTGGCAGGAACGAATTCAATGGGATTTCACGATTTTTCTGAATCGAGCCTCACAGCCGCGCGTCCATCAAGTCGAATTACGAAATCCCGATACCGGCGAGCTGCTCGAAGTGCTGGAAACGTTTTTGACGGGAACCCGAGTGACCAATCCGACTGGCGACACCGGCTGGCAAACACGGAGCGCCGATTTGTCGGCCTTCGCAGGTCAAACAGTGCGGCTAGTTTTTCAGCAAGACATCCCTCAAAACCTCACCGGACTTGGACAAATTGAGTTTGACGACGTCAAGCTCGATGTGGTTTTGCCTATCCCACACGTGGTCGAGGTCGCGCCGCGCGAAGTGGTCACCGGCATCGACTTCGGCAACCGGCAACTCGAAGCCACGGCTCCCAACGTCATCGACTCGTCGATTCTCGATGGCGATGTTGTCGTCGACGACGCGCTCGTCTACACGGTTCAATTTGACGAAAATATCGAGGAATCCGTGCTCGATCCCTCGGACGTCACCGTGTTCGGAGACCAAGCTGGTCCGGTTACGCCAAGTAATCTCTCGTACGATTCAGAAACGTTTACGCTTTCTGTCGAGTTAGGCGATCTGCCGGAAGACGTGTGGACCTTGACGCTATTGAGCGGCGATGGCCGGTTCGAAAGCGTCGACGGCCGCGATCTCGACGGTGAGGTAAACCCAGACGGCACCGTCCCCTCAGGCAACGGCATCCCAGGCGGCGATTTTGTGATTCAGTTCACAACCGATCACGACACGCAGGCTCTGGCCACTCCGCTGACGCCGGTGTTGCCGCTCGGTTCGCTCGTCTACGAGTCCTCGGCCGCCGGCTTAATCCATGGTCCCGACGACACCGATCTCTACACGGTCAATCTTGAAGATGGCCAAACGATCACGCTAGCCGCCACTTCGGCCCCAGAACTGCTGGCCACGATTTCGTTGCGAGGGCCAGGGGGCGAAACGCTGGCGACCCAAGCCGCCGCGTCGGCCGGCGCCGAGGTGGTACTGCAAACCATCGCCACCGCCAGGGCAGGCGAATATACGGTCGAAGTCGCTGGAGTCCGTGCCGCGCCGCTCAGTTTGGCGAACGAAGCCTGGGTTGCCCAAGGGCCTGGCCCCACGATCAACGGTCAGGTTGAAAATGTTACGCCCAATAACGAAGTGGTCGGGGCAATTCACACCGTAGTGGCCCATCCGACCGATGCCGACATCTTGTGGCTAGGCGGCACCAACGGCGGGATTTGGCGAACCGAAAATGCCACGGCCGCCAGCCCTCATTGGCAGCCATTGACTGATGACCTGTCATCGCTTTCGATCGGTGCGTTAAGCCTGGACCCAGGCAATGCGGACCGTTTGGCGGCAGGCATTGGCCGTTACAGCAGCTTCGGCATCCGAGGTGGCGAGTTGACCGGATTGCTGTTGAGTGAAGATGCCGGCGATACCTGGACCGAGATTAATGATCCTCTGCTAGTCGGCGAGAATATCTCAGGCGTGGTGTTGCGTGGCGACACAATCGTTGCGTCGGCCAATTTTTTCTCCGGCGGCGGACTGTTCCGAAGCACCGACAATGGCGCCACGTGGAGCGAAATCACCGGCGCTGCAGGCACCGGATTGCCGGCTGGAAGCGTGCACGATCTGGTCGAAGACCCCTCGAACAGCAACCGGCTCTACGCCGCGCTGGCGGCTGATGGAATTTACCGTAGCGACGATCTGGGCGCTACTTGGGTTAACGTGTCGCAAAACGATCCAGGCGTTGGAGGCTTGCAAGACACGATCACCACCGGGCTGTTTAATAACAACACTGAAATGAGCGTGGCGTCCGATGGGCGAATTTTTGTCGGAGTGTTGCGAGCAGGCCAGGTCGACTACATCGGCTTTTCCGACGATGCCGGGGCCAGTTGGACCGAAATGGATATTCCCAGCCAGCCGCAGTCTGGTGCCACGGCGATCACTGGGCTTACGCCAGGCAGTCCGATCACGATCAATTCGCCCGGCCATGGGCTTTCCTCAGGCAACCGTGTGCTCGTGCAAGGAGTCACAGGCACTCTGGGCGCCAACGGTAACTTTCGAATTAGCGTAGTCGATGCCAATAACTTTACCTTGCTATCGAGCAACGATTCGACCGCCTACGCCGGCGGCGGCACCTGGGTAAGAGTGAGTGGGTTGAATCCGCGTCAGAAGCCAGGCGGCCAAGGAACGATTCATTTTGCGATTCTGGCCGATCCCAACGATTCGAGCACCGTTTATATCGGAGGAGACCGCCAAGACTTCCCCAACATTATTGGCGCCAGCGGTTTCACCGGCAATCTATGGCGCGGCGATACTACGGTCGCCGCAACCGGCGGTGTGCCTTCGCCGCAATGGGAACACTTGACGCATCGCAACGATGTGGCTGTGATTGTCGGCGGCGGCACGGCCAACAGCAGCGCTCCCCACGCCGACGCGCGTGAAATGGTGTTTGACGCCGACGGCAACCTGATCGAAGTCGACGACGGCGGCATCTATCGGCGCACCAGTCCAACCGACAACACAGGCGATTGGTTCTCGATTATCGGCGATCTCCAAACCACCGAATTCCACGACATCGCCTACGACACGGTGTCGAACATCATTATCGGCGGAGCGCAAGACACCGGCACCCCTGAACAAATATCCCCCGGCTCTACAACCTGGAACAGCGTGTCGACCGCCGATGGCGGTGACGTGGCCGTTTCGGTCGACCCCAACAACCCGGCCCAATCGGTCCGCTATTCCAGTTTTCAATTCCTGGGCTCATTTCGGCGACGCGTGATCGACGCCAACAACAACGTGTTGTCCACGGTCTCCCCGTTGCGCACGGTGGCCGCTGGCGGCGATCCGCTCGACGTGCAGTTTGTTACGCCGGTAGTAGTCAACGCGATCGATCCTAGCCGGCTGATCATTGGCGGCGAGAATTCACCTTATGAATCCTTCGATCAAGGCGACAATCTCACCGATCTTTCGCCAGGAGTTGACCTGGGTGTGAATGCCGACGCGGTGGCCTATGGCGGGCGGCGGTTGGGGGTGGACAATCCAGATGTCTTGTACGTGGGGTCAGGCAACTCGGTCCATGTTCGCCAGGCAGCCGCCGGTCCGCTCTCCGCAACGGCCTACCCCGGAGGGTTTGTGCGAGACGTCGTCTTAGATCCCAACGACTGGATGGAAGCCTTTGTTGCCGATTCGAATCAAGTATTCCAAACCACCAATGCTGGCACTGCCTGGGGTGATGTGACCGGCAATCTGCTGGGGCTCGGAGCGACCGAAATCCGGTCGATCGAATATGTGGCCTCGCCGCTTGGCGATCGACTGCTGGCAGGCACGAATCGCGGAGTCTTTGTCTCCGAAATCGCAACGATTGGCGCCTGGAGTGAATTGGCCGCCGGACTGCCCAATGCTCCGGTCTTTGAACTCGACTATGACCCTCAGGACGATCTGCTGGTGGCCGGAACTTTGGGCCGAGGCGCTTGGACGTTGGCCGGCGCCAGCGGAATCGGAGAAAACGGCGGCAGCTACGGTCTCCAGTTGATCCTCAACGCGGCTCTGGAAGCCGAAAGCCACGCCGGCACAGGCAACAACACCGCCGGCGATGCCCAAGATCTCGATCCGAGCATGATCACCCTGGGAGCAAACAACGGCAGCCGTGCCGCCGTGTTGGGAACTGCCGACGACGCGACGGCCGATTATTATCGCTTCACATTGCCCGACGGCGATTCGGCCAGTCTGGCTCTCACCGGGCTGTCGCCAGGCAACCTGACGCTGGAACTATTCGACGCCACTGAGACGCAACTCATCGCCGCGCAGATCCCCGCCGCGAACACCGATCAAGTCGTCAATAATTATTTGAACACGTTCTTAGAGGGGCGTGGCGAGAGCTACCTGATTCGTGTCGCCGGCGCTGCGCAAACCGACTACAGTTTGGTCATCACACGCAACAGCGATTTTGATACGGAGTCGAATAACACTTCAGAACAGGCACAAGAAATTTCCGAAGTCGGCGCGGCCCTGGGCCATGTTACAGACACCGACGATGACTGGTATCAATTGCAGGTGAACCAAGGAGATTCGCTAGAGCTTGCGGCGCAAATGCCAGGCTCCGCCCCTGGCGAGTTTGTCAACGTGGTCGATCTGGGGCTCGAACTCTTTGCCCCCAGCAGTTCGGAAACGCCTGTGGCAACGTCGTTGGGCGCCGGCGACGTGACCCTGGACCACGTGGCGACCGAAACCGGAACCTATCGTATTCGAGCGTTCAGCGAACAGGAGACCGCTGGAGAATACTTCCTCACCGCCGCCGGAGCGACTGGTGCCAGCCGCCGACCGGCGGTTGTTAGCGGCACGCCCAACGACGGCGTGACACTCTCCACGTTTCCGACCGTCTATACGCTCGATTTCTCGGAAAGTCTGTTGGCCGATCTCGTGTCGCCGGGGGCGCTGTTGATCGGCGGCTTGCCGGCCACTGCGGTTCAGGCTGTCGACGGCAATACGTTCGCCTTTGCCGTCGACCCGGCGGCCAACACCGGCGACGGGCTCTATACGGTTGAACTGTTGCAAGATCAACTGGTCGACCTCCAAAACCAAGGTAATCTGTCGCACCAGGCCACCTTCTTTTTCGATACGGCCGCTCCCCGAGTGACAAGCACCAGCTTCAATGGCAACGCGTTACCTGACCCGGCGGTCTTTTTGTTCGGGCCGCTAACCTTCGTGGCCGAGTTCGATGAGGAGTTGCAAGCCCCACTCGGCCCGGAAGACGTGGTCGTGACCGACGTTTCGACCAACGCCACGTTCCAGCCCGACGCGGCGACGCTTGATGCCACGACCTTCACGGCCGAATTTGACACTCCATTGCCTGAAGGCCAATACACCCTGACGCTGATTTCCGGCGATGGAGCGTTTGAAGACTTGGTCGGCAACGATCTGGACGGCGAGCCGCTTGGTCCCAATCCCGATGGCACCACCAGCGGCGATGGCACCGCCGGCGGCGACTATGTGGTCGGATTTTCTGTCGACACCGATCTTTCCCAAGCGAGTGCATTCCTACCGCTCGCGCCGCTCGGTTCATTGGTCTATGCCAGCCAGCAAAACCAGCGGTCGCTCAACTTCGCCGGCGACGAGGATCGGGTGGAATTCTTCGTGCCGGGCAACCACTTAGTATCGGTCAAAGTCACCCCCAGCGATCCAGGCGTTACCCTCTCTGTCGATGGCGTCAACGCACCTGGGCCGGGCCAACCGGTAGTTCTTGGCGTGTCGCCCAATCCCGCTTCTCAAACACTGCAAAAGCTGATCAGCGGCGACGGTCCCACGCTCTATACCGTGGACGTGGTGCTCAACGCCGAGCAGGAAGGCGTCAGCGGCGACAGCAGTCCCGCGAACCCGGTCTCACTCGATGCATCGCTGCTGACAATCGGTTCAGGTCGCTATGCGGTGATCGGCAACAGTGTCCCACAGGCCGAGCAGCCTGAGATTGACCTCTATACCCTGGACCTGACCGGCAAGGCTGGGCTGACGCTCGAAGTTGCCTTGGCCGGGGCAGGCGAGGTCGACTTCTCAGGCGAAACGCTCGAACTGCTGGACGCCAGCGGCGAAAACGTGTTGGCCACCGCGACCGCGACCCCGTTAGGCGTCGCTTCGACCTCCTATGACTTGGGCATTCTCGACTTCACCATCCCCAGCGACGGCGAGTTCCAGTTGCGGCTGACCTCGACCACCGCAGGCGACTACAGCCTGTTGGTGACCGAGTCGTTGCAAATCGAGACCGAAGACAATAACGAGTTGACCGATGCCCTGCGAACTGTTGAGCCAGGCGAGACGGTCCTTGGGCATTTGAACCCAGAGCCGGGCTCCATCTTCCTACCTTTCTTCACCGGTTCCACGACAGCCGCCGTTGCCCCCGCCCTGGTAGCCCGAGCAGCGACAACCGCCTTCCTGCCAGTGGGTACTTCGGTTCAGGATCTTTCCGCGCAGCTTGGCGGTTCGCCGTTACGTCGCCAGCAAGCGTTTGTCACAGCGGCCGCCACGAACCTGATTGAAGTGAACGAGACGGAGTCGAACAACACGATCAGAACCGCCAACCCGGTGCCGCTCGGGTTTGGCGAAGGCCAAGACCCGGCCGTCGATGTTCGAGGTTCACTCACGTTCGAGGATGTCGACTTCTTTACCGTCGAGTTGAACGCCGGCGATATTCTAGGAGCTTCGGCCGACACGGCCAACGGAATCACGCTCCGCGACAGCAATGGCATTGAATTGATCACCTCGTTCGAAGATGCCACCTTCTTGCATCCAGATGCCTCGCCGTTGCCTGGCGGCGGGGAGGCCGTGCTCTCTTGGGTCGTGGACACCTCGGGCACCTATCACGTTGGGGTCGAAGACATTTCTTTCGGCAACGGGACCGGTGACTACCTTTTGAATTTAAGGGTCTTCCGGCCTGAACTTGAAACTCAGGTTCAAGGCAACCACCAAATTCTCTTTCTCGATTTTGATGGCGCAGATATCGACACCGGGATTTTTGGGCAAACAGGCCAAAACACCACGCTCTCTCCGCTCACCAATTTCCTCGGTGGCTGGGGACTTGGTCCAGGCGATGAAGACGCCGTGATCGACGCGATTGTGGCGGTGGTCGAGGAAAACCTTTCGGCCGACTTAAGAACGCTCGGCAACAACGGCGATTTTGACGCCACTGGCATCCATGGGCAATTTGACATCGAAATCCACAACAGTCGCGACCATGTCGATTCCTTCGGGCAGACAAATGTTTCGCGCGTGATTGTCGGCGGCACCATCGCTGAACTAGGCATCCCCACAATCGGCATTGCCGAATCGATCGATGTCGGCAACTTTGAAACGGAAGAGTCGGCCGTTGTGCTGCTCGACCTGCTTAGCGCCCCGGCCTCAAATTCTAACTCGTTGAATCAGTTCACCCTCGACCCCTCGGTCGATATCATTGATCTGATTGGCGTCGGGGTTGGCAACATCGTTGCCCACGAGGCAGGCCACTTCTTTGCCAATTGGCACACCGACCGATTGAACGACACGCCTGACCTGATGGATCAAGGCGGCGACTTGAATAACACGCTTGGCCTTGGGCCAGACAACATCTTTGGCAGTGCTGACGACGTTGATGTCGATTTTGGGAATGAACCGTTTGATCCGGTCGAAGGTTTTCAGGGAACGCAAAACACGCTGAATGCGATCGCCTTTGGCCTCTCGACCGGCACGATGCCCAGCGTGGAAGTCGGCCCCACGGTACTCGCCATCGACCCTGTGGCCGGGCCGCTCGAAAGGCTCGACATCACGGAGATCGAGATCGAATTTTCGGAACCGATCACCGCTGATCCGGCACTCGACCCGGCCAACTACTTGTTCCTCGAAGCAGGCCCCAACGGCGATTTTGAAGACGGGGCAGGCGATGATCTTACAATTCCTGTGACGCCTGCTTTTGATGGCAGCACCAAGGTCACGCTGGCCCTCAACTTGGCCACAGAAGTCCTGCCTTTCGGAAACTATCAACTGACGATCGCCGGAAACTCTTCGATCGAAGACCTGGATGGCAATCCTTTGAACTCCACCACCGGATCAGGCGATGGTGTCGACGAGGTCCATCAGTTCGAAGTGATCCACGAATTCGACGACCAAGGCGACCTTTTCCGAGTCGAGCTTGATGCCGGCAGCACGTATGCTTTTTCGACCTCGACCCCGCTGGCTGGGCTCGACCTGCTGGGGCATGATCTCGATCTGTCGCTGTTCCTCTTCTCGCCAGATGGTCAACCGATTCTTGGCAACGCTGGTTCTGATGGCGAAGAACATCCTCGCATTGAGTTTCAGGCAACCGAAACAGGCACGCATTTCATTCAAGTCACCTCGACCCCGGGGATAGGTGAATACTTGCTGCACGTCGAGGAGTTGGGGGCCGCTAGCCTGGTGGCTACCGAATTCAACGCCGTGTCCGACCATCTAGTGCTCGGCCAAACCGATGTCGAGTTTACGGTGATGAACCAAGGTCAGGAAGATGCCGAAGAATTTACGGTCAACATCGTCTGGTCAGACGATGACACGATCGGCAACGAGGACGACTTGGTCGTGGCGGTTGAGACGATCGCCGACGGTTTGGCCGCTGGCGCTTCGACCTCGGTCACGGTGCCAGCGGTTCAGTTGGACCGAGAAGTTCTATTCCAGCGGGCAATCCGCGACGATCCGCCAGGCGCCGGAGCTGACTTTGAATCGGTCGAGGCCGATTTTCTGGCCATCGTGATCAATGATCCGGTTCCTCCGGCTGGCCAGTCCAGTCAGGCTGGCAGTTTCAGCGCCGAACAGGGAACCAACATCGACGACGTCACGTCGTTCCCCTGGGATCTTGATCGCAATGGCCAAGTCACGCCGACCGACGCCATCTTTGTCGTCAATCGGCTGGGCCAAACCGGCGCGGAGGCCGACATCAACGGCGACGGTCAGGTAACCCCGACCGATGCGATTGCGGTGGTGAATCGCTTGGGCTACTCGCGAAACGATGCGGTGTTCGAAGAACAGGCGGTCATGATTACGACGATCATTATTCCCGAATCTCAGGCCACGGCACTCGCCGAAGCCACCACGACCCCGCAACTGGCCGCCTGGGATCTCACACAACTCTCCATTCAGTCTGCCGCTAGCCTTGCCGCCAACCAGCCGTCTACCTCGCAGTCGGGGTTGGGGGCTGAGCCGGCTTCAAGTATGAATTCGACCCAAGCTCGCGAGCAAGTTTTTGGAGCGTTGGCCGAACTGCCTGGTCCGAGAGTTCAACGAGAACAAGATTTGCAAGTTGAAACAAAAGTCGACGAAGAACTGCTCGACCAACTGGCAGAGGATATTTTCGAGCAGATTTCATGAAATAATCTGATATTTACACAAAACAAACACTTGATGTCGCCCAGGGGAGATATAGAATCTGGGTTGTTTTTTAGGATTAAGGGATTCGTCTTCAGTGACTTTGGCTCCGCTGGTCGGTGGCCAGCGATTGGCAAATTGAGCCGTGCCGACCCGGTTTGCGGCCGGGGCGTGCTTGGCGATTACGAGGAAGAGAAAAGAGAGAACCATGCTTCATTTGAAATCGAGTGGCACCGGCCGGCAGGGTCGCATTTCGCGCTGGTTACGACGTGGCAAACAGGCCTCGCACGGGAGCACCAGTCGTTCGCAGGCGAACGGCCTTAGCGTCGAATGGCTCGAAGACCGACGTCTGTTGGCAGTCGATGGGGCTTTGGCAGTCGTTGACGATCCGCAGCTTGAGCCGAACAACGCCGCGCTCCAGGAAGGCACGATTGAAGTTCACTTGATCGCACGGACCGCCGAAACGCCTGTCGATGAATTTGATGTGTTTGTGGCGAATCCTTCTTCCGATAGCGACCTTGGGTTTGGCCGTTTTACATTGCAGACGAACGGTACGAACCAACTCGACTATAATTTACAAGGTCTTACGACCATCGATTTTGATAGCACAAGAACGCCTGACGATTTGACTGACGATTTGGTGAGCCTTTCGTTCCGCGACGCCAGCAACACGGTACTTTTTAACTTACCGCTCACTGGTGCCGGGGTTGACCCTATCGCTGGCGTCGTCTCAGGCAGTTGGGATAGCAGCGACGGCCTCGATGACCAGTTGAGCAAGCTGTTTGCGGGAGAGTTGTTCGTCAATATCGAGACCAATCCGGACGCTCCCACGGATGTCATGCTAGGGGGGATGAACATCACCCCGTCGGCCGAAGTTCTACAACTGCCTGACTCGATCGACGCGATCCCCGTTGGTGATGCCTATGTGGTTGAAGTTTGGGTATCAGACTTAGAGCCAGAGAGCACCGGTTTAACATCAGTCGGCGTGGAGGTCTCCTACGACGCCAGCATCACGATTGGCGATACCAATTTTCCGGCCGGTTCGCGGGCTGTGGTCGACGGGCCGTTTACACAACTTTTGTCCTCCGCTTCGCTGAATGAAGCAACCGGTGTCGCCACTTTGGGCGGTAGCTCGATCTTTGCGAGCGTCGGTCTCGAGCCTGTTTTTGCCCGCTTGGGAATCATTCGGCTCAATGCAGATCAGCAGGGAATGCAAGATTACCAACTCCAGCTTGATCAGGTTTTTCGCCAAGGCGGCGGTGAGATTGCGGCCGAAGATGTCGACCTCTTCAATGTCTCGGTCGATCAACAGTCATCCAGCAACGTTGAACTCTCGCTGGAACTCGTCGAACAAGATGCCATGCCAGGCCTTATGGTGGGTGAACAGTTCGAAATTGAAGTGAACTTCCTGGACTTGGTCAATAACCGTCCGGTGGCGTCGGGATTTGCCGATCTACATTTTGATCCTGCCCTGGTGCGCGTCGACGGGATCGCGTTTGACGACAATTTCACGGCATTACGAACTGGCACGATCGACAACATCAATGGTCTGGTCGACGAGGTCGGAGCATTTTTTGATATCCTGAATGCACCTGCCGCCGACGACCCAACGGTTTTCACCCTGCAGGTCACAGCGCTGGCGGCAGGCAGCACGATGGTTACTTCTGAAGCCGGTCAAGACGTGCTTTCTGAAATCGTCATCAACGGCTCGGACGACGACCAGCGTTCAAACACCCTCTTTGGTTCGCTGGAACTCGAAATTGCCGAACAAGCCAATCCGGTCATTGATCTTGAGAAGAGCACCAACGGCGAAGACGCTGATGAGCCAACCGGGCCAGTGGTGCCTGTGGGCAGTGAAGTGACGTTTGAATACGTGGTGACCAACCCTGGCAACGTTCCGCTGGAAAACGTGACGGTTACCGACGACAACGGCACGCCGGATGACGCCGGCGACGAC
>JANQPJ010000277.1 GCA_028289525.1 Pirellulales bacterium | reverse complement strand
ATGGGCCAGGATCGAAAGTTTTTGAACCGTGTCGGTGCCGTCGACGTCCATCGTCGGGTCGGCCTCGGCAAAGCCCAGCTTTTGGGCCTCGGCCAGCGCTGTTTGGTAGTCGCAGCCCCGCTCTTCCATTTGGGTCAGGATGTAGTTGCAGGTACCGTTGAGGATGCCTTGCAGCGACTGGAGTTGGTTGGCCGACAAACATTGGCCAATGTTAGCCACAATCGGAATTCCCCCGGCCACCGAGGCCTCGAAAGCAATCGAACGGCCTAGCTCTCGGGCTCGATCGAACAGCTCGGGACCATGCTCGGCCAGCAAGGCCTTATTGGCCGTGACCACGTCTTTGCCGCTTTCGAGCAATTCGAGCATGATCGAACGGGCCGGTTCAAGACCGCCGATCAGCTGGGCCACCACGCTAATTTCAGGGTTTTCGGTCACCTCTTCGAGCCGGTCGGTCAGAACCCCCTTGGGCAACTCGCAATCCCTCGGCTTGTCAAGGTCGCGAACCACCGCCCGCTGGAGCCAGAGCGTACGTCCAGCATGACGAGCGGTGCGATCGCCGAAATCGAGCAGCAAACGGGCGACGCCGCTGCCGACGGTGCCTAGGCCGATGATGCCTACTTTGGTCTTTTCCATGGTCGATACGTTGTGATTCTAGCCTACGAAGCGGTAGGAAACCCATTATGGTACGCCCCGGCCTTGTCTGGCGTCAACCTGCCTGGGAATCAAGACCAGTAAGGATTGCAAAGTCCTATTTAGAAAGAGCAGCGGCCGGTGGCCGCTCGCGAAACCGATGAAATCCAACGTTTCGCATGGGAAGCGCCAAACATACAGACTTCCAGTAGACATTCCTGCCTGGATATTGGATATTCAACGCCGATGAATCATCTCTACTCTGCCAACCAGCAAGGAAACTAGCCTCGATGGACCCTCAGGCACGCGATTTTTTTCAGGCATTACTCGAAACTCCCAGCCCCTCGGGCTATGAAGAACCGGTGCAAAACCTGGTTCGACAGTACATGGCCGACTTTGCCGATTCGGTCGAGACCGACGTCCACGGGAATGTGATTGGCTGCAAGAACCCTGCAGGCAAGCTTCGGGTGATGCTGGCTGGCCACTGCGACCAGATCGGCCTATTGATTTCGCACATTGACGACTCAGGCTATCTGTTCACGCAAACCGTTGGCGGCTGGGATCCTCAGCAGTTGATCGGGCAGCGAATGGCCGTCTGGACGACCGACGGCCCGTTGCCGGCGGTGATTGCCAGAAAGCCGATCCACCTGCTTGAAGAGGACGAGCGCAAGCAAGTCGTAAAGGCTAAAGACCTGTGGCTCGACATCGGGGCCAAGGACAAGGCCGAAGCGGCCGAACTGGTTCGGATTGGCGATCCAGTCACGCTGGAACTCGGCTTTCAAGCCATGCGTAACAACCTGGCGAACTCGCCTGGCATGGACGACAAGACCGGTCTGTGGGTTTGTGTCGAAGCCTTACGACGGGCTAGCTTGGCCTCTCAAACGCTCGACGTGGCGCTCTACACCGTTTCGACCGTTCAAGAAGAGATTGGCCTGCGGGGAGCCAAGACCAGCGCCTTTGGCGTCGATCCGCACGTTGGCATTGCCGTCGATGTGACCCACGCCACCGATTGCCCAACGATCGACAAACGCCAAGAAGGCGAAGTGACCTTGGGCGGCGGACCGGTGATCTATCGCGGGCCGAACATGAATCCCGTGGTGGTCGATGGGTTGCTCGGCGTTTGCGAGTCGCAGAAGATCGACCATCAGTTGGGCGCAATTGGCCGAGGCACGCCGACCGATGCAAACGCGTTGCAGCTGACTCGAAGCGGAGTGGCCGCCGCGCTGGTCAGCATTCCGAATCGGTACATGCACAGCGCCGTCGAGATGATCTCGTTGGACGACATCGACCGCACGGCCGACCTGCTGGCTCAGTATGCGTTGAGCTTGGCCGAGGATGCCGATTTTCGGCCGGGGATGGCGTAGCCGGCCAGGCTTGTTTGCTCCTTAGCTGCGACGCTAGCCGAGGAAATAGCCTCCGTCAAAACCATCGAAGTCGGCCAGCACGGCGTCGACCAATTGGCCGTCGACCGTGTAGGCGCGAATCTCTGGAGTCCGCTGGTCGGTGCCAAGACCGGTGAAGATGGTGTCGATCACGCCATCGGCATCCAGGTCTTTACCAACCACGCGAACCGCCGAGCGGCTGAGTTGTTCGGCAAACGCTTCAAAGCGACTGATCACATCGCCGGTGGCACCGTCGAGAATTGCGACTTGGCTTTCGCCGGTCACGCCAGCCCCAACGATCAGGTCAGGCGTCGAATCACCGGCCACTTGGCCCAGGCTCAAGTCGACCCCGCCACGGAAGTCTTCACCAAAGGGCAAGTGTTCAGCGATCGCTTGGGCTGACCCGGTGGCCAAGTCGAAGACACGAACCGTGGCCGGCATGCCTGAGCCGGAACCGACGATTACTTCGGCTAGTCCGTCACCGCTGATGTCGGCTACGGCGACCGTGCTGCCGCCGATGAACTCGTCGCCAAAGGCCTCGAAGTGCATGCTGGGCGAATTGCTAAAGACATTGCCTGGTTGAGTGGCTGAGCGATTCAAGAAGACTCGAATGTCGCTCACACCACGGCTCGGAGCGGTCACGATGTCATTATACCCATCGCCATTCACGTCGCCGATGGCGACTTGAACACCGCCTTCGAACGAACTGTCATATGCTTGGAAGCCCAGCTCCGGCCGCTCCCGTTCGTCGATCACGTCGAACACCTTGATGTCGGCCTGACGCAGCCGGCCTGGGGCGGTGACGATTTCGGGAATGCCGTCGCCGTCCAGGTCGCCTACGGCCACTCGAACGCCGCCTTGGTAGGCCGCTTCGTAGGCCAGGTATTCAAATTGCAGTTCTTGGGTCTCGGCGTCATAGACGCGGACCAACGGTTCACCGTCTCCATGCGCTTCGGCCGCGATGGCCAGCAAGGGGAAGTAGTTGAACCGTTCGATGCTGGTGAAACGCACGTCTTGATGAGCGGCAAACGACCAGACGCCGTTGCCTGCCTGACGGTCGGTGAAGTGGAGGTCGCGGCCGGTGGTGCCGGCGAAGTCGATCACCAGCTCGTCACCGGTCAGTGGGTCGCCAACCGGCAGATTGCCGTTGATTTGCATTTCCGTGTGCTCACTCGGGGCGACGTAGAACGTGTTGGCTTCTTGAGAGCCTTCGACTTCGAGTCGTTCGGTCTCCGAGTTGTAGGTCAGACCGCCAAACATCCGCGGCTGGCCGGCGCCATCGGTGGTGTCAACCGAGGTTGGGGTGATGTGGTAGTCGGCCGGAAGACCGCTTTCCAGGTCGTTGACCACGATCCGATCCGAATCGCCAGATCCGCTATTGATGAACAGGCTCGCTTGAATCAGGTCCAGGTTGGCCGGCTCCATCGAGCCAGGTTGGCCGCCGATGTGGAACTCGTCGTTGTCGACCTGGCCGAACAGACCGATGAGGCCTGGTGCGGCGGCGGCTACCTGGAAGTGGTCGTCGCCCGAGCCGCCAAACCCTCGCAGGGTACTGGCGTCGCCGGAGCCGTGGATGGCGAACTGGTCACTGGCCAAGCCACCACGCATTTCGATCAGGCTGCCGACGCCGCTGTTGTAGACGTCGAACCGGTCCATGGCGTCGCCGCCATTGAGCAGCAAGGCACTGTCGACTCCGGTCCCAGCGACCATAAAATCGTCCTGGCCGCGACCGCCGAAGATTTCGAACGTGCCAGTGTCGACCGTGTCGGCCACCAGGAAGTGGTCCATCATGGCCCCGCCGAAGAGCGTTTCGAAGAACATGGCTTCGAGCGATTGACCGCCAGAGACGACTTCGACCAGCTCGCCGTCGATGAGCCAGTCGTTGACCAGATGAGCGCCACGCAGGATGTCAGGCGCGTCGGCTTGGCTGCCGAGCAAGCGGTCGATGTTGAGGAACGCGTTGCCGATGGCGCCTCCGGTGGTGAAGAAACCGTTGAAGCCGTCGATCGTTCCCAGGCCAGAGAGCGAGATGTCTTGGGGGCTGAGCTGCGAAAGGTCGATGGTGTCTTGACCGCCGGCTCCGTCGACGTTGCCGGCGATCAGGTCGGCCGGATCGTCGAACGTGAAGGCGTCGCTTTCGCTGCCGCCGGTCAGGTTTTCCATGCCTGCGAATTCAATCGCCGCACTGTCCAGGGTGCCGGCATTGGCGCCGTTGATCGTCCAGATACTGGCCAGGTCGGGGCCGACGAGCGTGTCGATGTCAGCGCCACCGACGAGCGACTCAATGGCCGTGAAGTCGGTGCTGGTCGTGTCGAGCATCCCGGCGCCTGGTCCGCTCAAGCTCCAGAGGTTGGCGACGTCTGGGCCGTGGAGCGTGTCGACTCCATCTCCGCCGTCGATCGTGGCCATCACGGCCGCCGGGTCGGTAAACGTGAACGTGTCGGTGTCGCTGCCGCCGACCAGGCCTTCGATGCCGGCGAACATCGTGCCGGTGGTGTCGAGCGCGCCGGTGCCTGGGCCGTTGATGTCCCATTGGTTCGCAGCGTTTGGACCGGTAATCGCATCAACACCAGCCCCGCCATCAATCGACATGATGGTAGCGGCCGGGTCGGTGAACAAGAAGCCGTCGTGTTGGTCGCCGCCGACCAGATTTTCGATCTCGCTGAACACGGTGCCGGTGGTGTCGAGTGTGCCGGCCCCTGGGGCGTTGATCTCCCAGACATTCGCCAGGTTGGGGCCGGTGACCGTGTCGGTGCCGTCGCCGCCGGCGATCTCTGGCACGCTGGCCGAGGGATCACTAAACAGGAAGCTGTCGTCCAGGCTGCCGCCGGTCAGGCCTTCGATTGCGCTGAACGCGGTGCCGGTGCTGTCGAGCGTGCCAGCGCCAGGCCCGTTAATGTTCCACAGGCTGTTCGCGTCGGGACCAAACACTCGGTCAACTCCGTCGCCACCGTCGATCGTGGCCAGCATGGCCGTTGGGTCGGTGAACGTGAACGTGTCGGTGTCGCTGCCGCCGACCAGGCTTTCGATGCCGGCAAACATGCTGCCAGTGCTGTCGAGCATGCCGGTTCCGGGGCCATTGATCTCCCAAGCGTTGGCCACGTTCGGGCCGACCACACGATCGGTACCAGCGGCACCATCGAGCATTTGCATCGCGGCCGTAGCGCCGTTGAACTCAAACGAATCGTGCTGGTCGCCGCCGACCAAGCTTTCGATGTCCGAGAACCCGGTGCCGGTCGTCAATAACGAACCAGCGCCCGGGCCGTTGATTTGCCAAATGTTATCCGCGTCAGGACCGATAATCGTGTCCTTGCCGCCGTTGCCGTCGATCGAGGTAAGCACGGCCGTCGGATCGGTGAACTGGAACGTGTCATCCTGGTCGCCGCCGGTCAGATTCTCGATGTTGGTAAACGCCGTGCCAGTGACGTCCAAGGTGCCTGTGCCTGGGGCGTCGATCGTCCATTGGGTCACCAGATCGGGGCCATGCACCCGATCGTCGCCGCCTGCGCCGTCGATCGTTGGCATACTGGCCGTGGGGCCGAAGAATCGAAACCGATCGGCATCTTCGCCACCAGTCAGATGTTCGATCTCGCTAAATCGAGTATCGGTCGTGTTGAGTTTGCCAGCCCCGGGGCCGTCGATTCGCCACAGATTCGCGACGTCGGGCCCTTCGACCGTGTCGAGACCTGCGCCACCAGTGATCGTCTTCACACTGCCTGATGGATCGGTGAAGTGAAACCGGTCGGTGTCGGCGCCGCCTTGCAAGTGTTCGATGGCCGTGAACGCGGTGCCAGTGCGGTCAAGCGTGCCGGTGCCGAGGCCGGTGATTTCCCATTGGTTGTCCAAGTCAGGGCCAGTGAGTGTGTCGTTGCCTGCGCCACCATCGACCATCGGCAACGCGGCGACCAGGCTGGCCATCACAAAGTGATCGACAGCGCTGCCGCCTTCAAGACTCTCGATTTCCATGAACGTGGTGTTGGTCGAATCGAGCTGGCCTTGGTTCGGGCCGTCGATCGTCCAGTGGTTTTCCACATTCGGACCGGTCAGCGTATCGAGTCCAGCGCCGCCAGCAATCTGCTTCAGCACCGCGGCCGGGCTGCTCATCACAAAGTGATCGGCGTCGCTACCGCCGACCAGGCTTTCGATGCCGGCGAATGAACTGCCAGTGCTGCTGATTGTGCCGGCTGCCCTAGCGTTGATGTCCCAAGTAGTCGCCACGTCGGGGCCTACGATCGTGTCCTCGCCGCCACGGCCATTCAGTACGCCATGGATCGCAGCCGCCGGGTTGGTGAACACATACGTATCGGCCTCGGTCCCGCCGTTGAGATTTTCCATCCCGGCAAAGCGAGTGCCATTCGGCTGAACCGTGCCACCGCCGACGGAGTCGATCTCCCAGGTATTCGCCAAATTCGGACCAAACAGCGTGTCGGTTCCCAAACCACCGTCGATCTGTCCGGAGATTCGATGAAACGGGTCGATGGTCATGCGGAATGTGTCGTTGGCCGCGCCGCCGAGAAGATTCTCGACGTTTATGAACAGGTTGACCGCCCCGTCGATCTTGCCCCGGTCGTCGCCGGTGATCCGCCAGACGGAATCGACGTCGGCGCCGATCAACTGGTCAACGCCATCGCCACCGTCGAGTGAAATTCTGATCGAAGCCGCCGCACCAACCAGTTGGAAAGTGTCAGCCTGAGAGCCGCCGGCCAGGCGTTCGATGCTGGCAAACGCCCCGGCTGTGTCGAGATTGCCGCTGTTCGGTCCGTCGAGCGTCCAGTGGTTGACCAAATCGGCGCCGGCAAGCGTGTCGTTGCCGCCACGGCCGTCGATCACCCCGGCAATCGACGCGGCCGGATTGGTGAACGCGAACGTGTCGATTTGGTTGCCGCCGTTCAGGTTTTCCATGCCGGCGAACCGAGTGCCGTTGGGGGAAATCGTGCCCCCGCCGAGCGAGTCGATTTCCCAAGTGTTCACCGAGTTCGGGCCGAACAGCGTGTCGTCGCCAGCGCCGCCGTCGATTAGGCCAGAGATCGCATGGGCAGGATCAATCGTCATGCGGAACGTGTCATTCCCCGAGCCGCCGAGAAGGTTTTCGACGTTCATGAACAGATTGACCGTGCCGTCGATCTTGCCTCGGTCGTTGCCGGTGATTCGCCAGGTAGAGTCGACATCGGCACCGATCAATTGGTCAGCACCATCGCCGCCGTCGATGGCAATGGCGATCGCGGCGGCCGGTCCGTCGAGCTGGAACGTGTCGGCGTCGTTGCCGCCGACCAGACGTTCGATGCCAGCGAACGCACCGCCAATGGTGTCAAGCATACCAGCGCCGGGGCCGTTGATCGTCCAATGGTTCGCCAAGTCGGGGCCGTGCAGTGTGTCGTTGCCTGCGCCGCCATCGACCAGGCCAGAGATGGTGCTGGCAGGCGTGCTGAAACGGAACGTGTCGAGGCCTCCAGCGCCGGTCAGGTTTTCGATCCCGGCGAACATCGTGCCGGTGGTGTCGAGTGTGCCGGTCCCAGCGCCGGTTACCGTCCAGAGATTCGTGGCCATGCGGCCAATAATCGTGTCGTCGCCGGCCGCCCCGTCGATCATCGCCATGCTGGCGTCTGCTACGTCGGCAAAGGCAAACGTATCGGTGTCTGCGCCCCCGACCAGACCTTCGATGTCGGTAAACGCCGTGCCGGTGGTGTCGAGCGTGCCTGCGCCGGGCCCAGTGATGTCGAACCGATTGGCCAGATCGGGACCAACGATGGTGTCTTTGCCTGCACCGGCGCCGCCAGCGATTTCATCCAGGTTGGCCGTCGGGCCGTTGAACGTAAACGTGTCATCGGCCGAGCCGCCGACGATCCGTTCGATCCGCTCAAAGTTGCTGCCGGTGCTGTTGATGGTGCCTGCGTGAATTGCATTGATTTCCCATTGGGTGGCCGTGTCGGGGCCTTGGATCGTGTCAGCGCCGGCGCGTCCGTTGATTGTGCCGAGCAACATCGCGCTCGGGTCCGAGAACAGGAATAGGTCGTCGTCTTGGCCGCCGGTGATGTTTTCCATGCCGGCGAACGTTGCTCCTTGGCTGTCCAGGGTGCCGGCGCCAAGGCTCGTCAAGTTCCAAATGTTCGCCGTATCGCGACCGATGATCGTATCGTTGCCGCTGCCGCCGTCGAGCACGCCATCGAGCGAGACGCCAGGGACGGTGAATCGGAACGTGTCGGCTTCCGATCCACCGGTCACATTTTCGACTTCCATGAAGACGTTCAGCACGCCAGCGATCTTGCCAGCGTTGGGTCCGGTCACGCGATAGGTGGTCGCTAGATCGGGCCCTTCGATCAGGTCGTTGCCTGCGCCGCCCTTGATTTCTCGCGAAATCGACGCGGTCAGATCGACGAACCGGAAGGTATCGACGTCGTCACCACCGTGTAGTCTTTCAACGCTGCTGAAGGCGTTCACGATGCCGGGGAGCGAGCCTTGGTCGGGGCCGTTGATTTCCCAGGTGGTTGCGGTGTCGGGGCCGATAATCACGTCGTTTCCGCCGCCACCGTCGATCGTGCCGGCGAGTTGACCAAGTGTTTCCAGAACAAAGGTATCGTTGGCGCTACCGCCGGTTAGGTTTTCGATGTCTCGAAACGTGGTGCGAATTTGGTCGACGTGGCCTTGGTTTGCATTGTTAAGCGTCCACTGGGTGGCGCTGTCTGGGCCGATGAGCGTGTCGAACCCTCCTCCCCCATAGCCATCGACCAGCACATCAAAGCCCAAATCGTCTTCAATGTGGATAATGTCGTCGTCGTTTGAATCTCGAATTTCAAGGGAATTGACGCTAGCGGCCGCTTGCGTGTGCACCAGAACTTCACTGCCAGGGGCACCGATCAGAATTTCGAGCATGTCGCCGTTCAGGCGGGCAATCAGTGAGTCGGTTTGGCCGTCGTTGCCGCCAGGTTGAGTGCTCATGTCGATGACCAAGTCGTCCGGACCGGCCAGTTGAGCATCGATCCACGAAGCGAATGTGCTCACCCGAGTCATCACGGCGTATTCGCCAAAAGTGTTGTTATTGAGTGCATCGACATCGGCCACCTCAGACCGCACGCGACTAAACGAGGCGACGCCCGATACGAGCATTTGGCCATCGACCGTGATGAATCCCGGCCCGCCAGAGTCGCCGCGTGCTTGGATTGATTCGGTCAGCCCGGTCCCCAAGTCAGGCAAGGCATAGTCGTTGCCAAAAGCATCATGGGCAACCAGCCCGTCGTCAAAATCGTAGGCCAACGCGTCGCCGGGAGCTGGGGTGACCGCCAGATTGACCGGGGCTCCGGCCAGGATACTGGCATCAGCATCCCAGCGGTTCGTGCCAGCCCGTCTCACGTCGTTGGCCGGACCGGTGCTACCAGTGGTACCGTCGCCGCCTTGGCCATATCCAGCCACGATGAAGGTTTGGCCAATCTCGTCAGGGTTAGGCGGCAATGGCCCTGGTCCGTCGAGATCCTCGCCCAGCCGGTAAATGTCGTACCGATCGGCGCCAGCTGGTGCCAGAGTTGGAAGCTTGATGAGTGCGATATCATGGCCGAGCAGCGTACTGGCGGGATTCCAGTCGGGATGAATCGTGATATCCGAGACAAAGACAGAATTGGAAATCGTTTGCGAACCGCCCATGCCATCGGAGACGTCGAAGCGCACGTCGACGCTGCCCGGCGTGCCGCCTCGGGTGTCTTCGCTCACTGACAACATGCCGGCGGCCGGTTGTATCGGCACTTGCAACAGACTCACGTCGCTATTGGCCTCGTCCCCGCGGAAGCGAACCGTCCAACCATCGCCAGCCGTGTTGGAAAGGACCGAGACGTTCGAAAGCGTACTGAGCCCTTCGAGTGCGGTTTCGATGTCATCGGCCACCAGATCTAAATCGGCCTGAAACATGATCGGGCCGGTCTGTTCGCCTTCGAACTCAAGCTGAAACGTATCGCCTGGGTTCGGCATACTGTCGAGATGAATCTCCTGCACCTCGTCGATCGACACGCAATGCGCACTGGTTAGAATATGTTGGCCGTCGCTAAGCAGCGCGCCTGAGCAACTCCCGGCCGAGGCGCCGTTTCCGGCTTCGACCGAAATCTGCACCACTCCATCCAGCCCGGTGCCAGGGGTGACCTCGGCCACGCCCGGCACGGCCCCCACGACCAGCAAACGCCGATCTTCCAACGTTTCACAGGCGGACCGCTGACGGCGGCCAAACGGTTTGCGTTTCGACGAATCTCGACGGAGTAACTTCGCAAGCTGACGTAACGACATCGTGCGTTCTCTCGGGGTCGTACCAGGATGGGCTCTAATTCTCTGTATCCAAATCCTGCTTGGCCGAATGGCCAACCGGCTACGCGCGGCGAGGGGAGAGGGCGCCTGCTGCGGACTGCTGGTAAATCAGTTGAATTAGGTAATTCAGTAAATCCAGTGTAATTAGATAGTGGTTCTCGTCAAATCGCACGCAATTGGTAAGAAAAAATATTGGGTTGTTTGGTTTGTGTTGATTAGAGCGATTTT
Source organism: Pirellulales bacterium (assembly GCA_028289525.1). Taxonomy (GTDB): domain Bacteria; phylum Planctomycetota; class Planctomycetia; order Pirellulales; family JAGQOS01; genus JANQPJ01. The sequence continues at coordinate 12,757 of JANQPJ010000277.1, read as the reverse complement.
TCGGAAGAAAAGGGGCCGAGCAGCGACCGGGGCCGCTCTCCTGGCACTGCGAATGGCATGGGAAAAACGACCACGAATTGCACGAATCACACGAATAAGAACAGAAGCCATGCAAACAAAAACAATTCGTGTAATTCGCGTGATTCGTGGTCAAATCCACCTGTAAAAACGTGGTGATCCCCATCAACCGTGGTTCACCAGCTCAAACGAGATCACCTCGGGGCTGACATGGAAAAGAGTGGTTGCCTGGAGGCCATGGCGGCCAAATCGCAGACTCTCTCCCTGGTTTGCAAGCCTGGCAACAGGCCCTAGAACCGTTACAACCGTTAAAGTTCCACATTCGCGGTCCGGTTAGGCAAAAGATTCCGAAAAAACCGATGGAAATGCTTCTACCGGTTTTATGGAACCTACCGATGATCCTGGTGTGCCCAGAAGGTGCGCCGCGTCGTGTGTCGCATTCAGCCAGGGTGATTCGAGGTTGTCTCGGCCAAATGGGCTAGACGGCGACCGAGTGTTGCATCGTTTCATGAAAAGCATCTGCGTCTGAAGGGGAGTCCTATGATGCGTGCCGTCTGCTTCACCCTCGCGGCGTTGCTCGCGATAGCAAGTGCGCGGATTAGCGTTCCGAAAGCCTACGCCGGCCAAGGGTTTGGCATCCGGATTGTCGATACCGGCAGCACGGAGACGCCTACCAAGCTTGGCGCACCGGCCCAATCGGCGCAGAAAATCGCCACGGCCATCCAGCCGCAACATCAGACGGTGGTGCCGGTCGAAGCCCAAACACAACGTGGCCAGGCAACCGCTACGGCCAATGCTCCGTTTGCCTTGGCGACCGGGCAGGAAGCCGACAATACATACTTGAGTCAGGGCCAGTTAGACGAGCCCTATCCGTTGGCTCCGCCTGAGCCGTTTGACGCCGGTCAGCCGGAAAGTTGCCCCAATGGTCGTTGTCAGCGGCCAGGCAACTGGGGATTTTCCAAGGATGGCAAATGTGGGCCTGACTATGCTTGTGACGCCGGCTGTCGCTCAGATTGTCAGGCGTGCAGTTGTGCCGGGGGATGCCAGTGTTCCGATCCGCTTTGGCAAGGTTGGGACGATCGCCTGAAAACCTACTTCCGCGGCGAAGTGATGGTGCTCAAACGCGACAATACAAATCGTCAACAGGCGGTCGTCATTGATGGCGGGACCGGTGATACCTTGCTGTCAGCCAACGATTTGGAAATGCAGTATGAGCTGGGGCCTAAGCTCACCTTCGGCGTTCATTTACACCCTTGCTGGACGCTGGAACTGTCGTATTTCGGTACCCATCACTGGCACATTGGAGAAACCCGAGAGGGCAACAACAACCTGGCCATCCCAGGCGACTTGGGGCTAGCATCGTTCGACTTTTTTGGCGCCGATCTGATTCGGGTAGACTATACGGCCGACTTGCACACGGCCGAGGCCAACCTGATGAAGAGTTTGGGTTGGGTCGACTTGATCGCCGGTTTCCGGTTTCTTACGCTCGACGAAGAGTTGAACATCCGCTCGACCGACTCTGATTTTGGAACCAGTGACTACAACATTCTGACGAGTAACGATCTGTATGGGGCTCAGCTGGGTCTGCGGATGGCCCGAACTCGAGACTTTTGGGGCTGGGAAGGGTTCGTCAAAGCGGGGTTGTTTGGCAACGATGCCCGACAGTCGCAGACCGTAGGCGACCAGGACAATCAGTTCTCGTTACGCCAAGTGGAGTCGAACGAAGGCGAAGTCGCTTTTCTTGGTGAAGCCGGCTTGTCGCTCGAGTACCGGTTTAACGACTGTTGGAGCGTTCGCGGTGGTTATAACGTGATGTGGATCGACGGCCTGGCCCAGGCACCCAACCAACTCGACTTCACCGATACGGCCTCGAGCGGTAGCCGAGTCGACACCGACGCGACCGCCTTCTTCCATGGGGCCAACGCGGGGATTGAAGCCCGTTGGTAAAAGGGCGGGCCTGTTGTAAGGTTCCCGGCGACGCGTCGCGTCGCGGCTATTTTCAACCCATTTGCAGTCATGCGCGCCAGTGCGTACTGTTTTCTGTTCGACTTGAATTAGATGTCGCTAATAATCTGGTCATAAAACGCCAGATAGTCGTCGCAGTTCTCGCTGTCGAGAAACTCCATCGCTGCCCGAGGGTGCAGGTTCATTTGGCCTGTGATGTGATACGGCACCGAGGGGCCCCATTTCACGGTCGAACGGAGCGGCAGGATCTGGTTCTGCAGCAGGTCGATCACCGGGCGGAGTTTGAATTTGGGGTTGCGCAAAAATCCGAGCAACAGCTCCATCGGGCAGTTGCCGGCCCCGCGTCCCAGGCCGGCCATCGTGGCATCAACCCGATTGGCCCCGAGGATGATCGCCTCGAGCGTGTTGGCAAACGCTAGCTGCATATTGTTGTGGGCGTGGATGCCAATCTGTTTGCCGGTGCCTTCCATCGCCTGGGCATATTTCTTGTACAGCATGTCGATTTGTTCGCGATACAAGTAGCCAAAACTATCGACAATCACCATCGTGCCTGCCTGGGTCGGCGCGATGGCTTCTAGCACGGTGTCGATTTCGGTCTCGCTGATGTTCGAGACGGCCATTAGGTTGGCCATTGTTTCGTAGCCCAACTCGTGGCAATGGGCAATCATTTCGACCGCTTCGGAAACCTGATGGGCGTAGAATGCCACGCGAATCATGCTCAGTACGCTCTGGTCGCTGGGCACAATTTGGGTTTTCCAGTCGCTCTTGCCGGCATCGGCCATCGCGGCCAGCTTCAGACCGGTCTTTTCTACGTCATGGTCGCCGACCACACGGTTCAAATCTTCCTCATCGCAATGCCGCCAAGGACCATACTGCTCGCGTGGGAAGAGCCGTGAAGTGTTTTTGTAGCCGATCTCCATGGCATCGACTCCGGCCGCCACGCAGGCATCATAGACCGCGCGGACCAAGGAGTCCGAGAATTGGTGGTTGTTAATCAGGCCACCATCGCGGATCGTGCAGTCGAGCACTTTGAGTTCAGGACGGTAGGTAATCCACGGAGCTTTGTCAGGCATCGCTTGGCTCGTCGGGCGGGGGAGGACAGGTAGGAAACGGGCCATTTTGCCTGGGATCTGCGCCGAGTGCAAGTCAGGCTCGCCACGAAGCAGGGCCTACAGGCTTAAAACAGTGCCTAGCCTCGCCCGAGCTCGTCGAACCACGCGTCGGCACTGGTCTCGTGCGTATGCTCGGCATCGGCCGACGGCAACACTCGGGTGCCAGGAGACAACGTTTCGCTCAAGAAGCCGGTCTCTTCCTGGTGCCTGAAGCCGAGCAGGTGTGCCATTTCGTGCATCACGGCCGAGAGCAAATCGACTCGCTCCGAGGCGTTTGGCCCTCCAGCGCCGGCGACAAATTCGTGATCGTCCAAGGGGGTCTCGTCGACAAACCAGCCCCAGCCGGCCGCGTCGCGATCGATTTGAATGGTCGTTCCGGCGGCCAAGCCCAGCAGATCGCCTGGCAAATCGGCCAGTTCGACCGTTGCAGTCGACAACGGGGTGGTAACCTCGGGGCCTAGGACTTGCGTCAAGCGGGTAATCGATGCCTGGACGATGCTAGTCAACTCGGCAGCGGACACCATTGGTAAATCGTCGCCAGGCAACGTCGTGGCCACGGCCCTCAGCGGTTCGACCGCATATTCGACAAACAGTTTCGGAACGGCGCCAGGCAACCCGTCGTACGATTCGGCGACCCGTTCTCCGGTGCCCGTGACGATCAACACCAATGAATTGTTGGCCGACCAACCAGGCCGATCAACGATTTCCTGCACGATGCTGCTCACGTCAGGCGTCTGTTGGTCGATACCAGCCTCGCCAACACGGGTCCAAGGAGCAGGCGACCAAGGAACCGCAGCGGTCGTCCGGGGACGGTCGGTCAAGTCATGCAACTGAGCCAAGAAAGTCGTAGCGTTGTCGGCCGCTTGGCCCTGAATGGTGAGCGACGTCGGCGTGCTATCGGCCTCGTCGGCCTGGAACTGGACGTAGGCATTCAAAATAGTCGCTCCGGCCGGAATGTTCAGGTCGTTGAACCGCAGGCCGATGGTTTGGTGTTCGCCGTTGTCGAACGTCAGGCCCAAGTCGTTGCTGAACAGCCGCATGTTGCCGGCTACGCGCTGTTCGACGTCGTCAGTGCTGGCCGAAACCCGAGACTCAACCACGATGCTTCCGCCTGAGATAGTGACGGCAAACGTTGTTTCGGCAAACGCGGCGGCCAAGGCCGGGTCGGTCGCCCGCACGGTCAACTCGGCTCGCCCCAAAGCGCTGGCGTCAAAATCCAACGTGAGCGTTCCGTTGGCAATCGTAGTCGTGTTAAACAGCCCTGGGCTCGTGTTCGCTTCGATGGAAAAGACGAGCTGTTCGTCGGGCGTAATGACGCTGTCGAACGCGGCATTCAAGTTGATTTGCACGTCGGCCGCATCAGGCGCAACATTCACGTCGTCGATCCCATTAGCCACCGGCGGCGTGACGATCGCGCCGCCGGTCGTGTATTCGATGCGCAACTTCGGCGCGGCGTTTGGTTGGCCGTCGTACGATTCGGCAACCCGTTCTCCGGTGCCAGTGATAACCAGAACCAACGAATTGCCAGCCGACCAGCCGGGCCGGTCGACGATTTCTTGCACGATGCTGCTCACGTCAGGCGTTTGTTGGTCGATTCCCGCCTCGCCGACACGGGTCCAAGGGGCAGGCGACCAGGGAACTGCAGCAGTCGTGCGGGGACGGTCGGTCAGGTTGCGCAACTGGGCCACAAAGGTCGTGGCGTTGTCGGCCGCTTGGCCCTGAATGGTGAGCGACGTCGGCGTGCTATCGGCTTCGTCGGCTTGGAACTGGACATAGGCGTTGACGATGGTCGCCCCGGCTGGAATGTTCAGGTCATTGAATCGCAGGCCGATGGTTTGGTGTTCGTTGTTGTCGAACGTCAGCCCCAGGTCGTTGCTGAACAGACGCATGTTGCCGGCCACGCGTTGCTCAACGTCGTCAGTGCTGCTGGTGATTCGTGATTCAATGATTATTAAGTCGTTGCCTTCGCTCACGGTGACCGTGAACGTGGTTTGGGCAAATAGAGCCGGCGTTCCTTGATCGGTGGCACGAACGGTGATTTGGGCCGTACCGACCGTGTTGGCGGCGTAGTCCAAGGACAGCGTGCCTGTGGCCCCGTTTACTTGGACCGCGTCGAACAAGCCTGGATTGGTATTTTGGGTGACCGTGTAGCTAAGCTCGTTGTCGGCATCTTGTTGATCGGAGAAGGCGGCAAACAGGTCGATCACCGAGTTAGGACTGTTTTGGGCGACCGACACGTTGTCGATGCCTGTGGTTTGCGGAGCCGTGTTGGCATCGTCGAGTTCGATATATTCGACGTGCAGCAGTGGCGCGAACAGTGGACTGGCGTCTTGGGACAAGGCAACCCGTTCGCCGGCGCCTGTGATCAACAAGGCCAGCGCGTTGCCGCTTTGCCAGCCGTCGCGATCTACGACTTCTTGAATCACGTTTGCCAGATCGGTCGTTTGTTGGGCAGGGCCTGATTGGCCGGCGACCCAAGCGTCTGGCGTCCAAGCGGCCGATGCGGTGGTGGTTGCCCGAGACGACAACGAGCCGTTAAGCGATGTGAACACAAACGCATCGTCGGCGGCCTCGCCGCGAATGGTGAACGAAGCCGGGCCCGAGTCGGACTCATCGGCCCGAAACTGAACGTATGCCCGGAGGATTTGCGCTCCCTGAGGAATCGCCAAATTGCGGAACCGTAGGCCCACAGTCTGGTCGCCTCCGTCATCGAATACGATGCCCAGGTCGTTGCTGCCAACTTTCACTCGCCCGGAAGGCCCCTCTTCGGCATCGTCGACAAACGTGGCCACGCGTTGCTCAATCGTCTCGCCTTGGACGACCAGAATGTCGAGGGTTTCTTCGATCGAAGCCGGCGCGGCGACGCTGTCTGTGGTGCCGTTGTCGGTCACCAATAAACGAAATTGGTCGATTCCGCCAGGAGCGCCGGCCGCCGCTCGAAACTGCATGCCTTGGACTTCGGCCAGCGTATAAACGCCGGGGCTGACGACGGTTGCGCCATCGGCCAACACGATCTCACCCAACCCTGGCGAAGGGACTTGAGTCACGGTGTAGGTGAGTGTTTGGCCCAACTCGTCCGTTCCCCCGCCAGGCGAGAATTGGAGCGCCGCGAATCCCAACGGCGTCGCACCCGCGCCTGGCGGAACGCTGATGGGCTGGAGTGTGCCGGTGGTGCGGACCGGTGGGTCGTTCACCTCGGTCACGTGAATGGTCTGCGTTTCGACCAACGTTTGCGGATTTAGTCCATCGTCCGTCACGGTGAATTGGAATGTGGTCGGCCCGCCGCTGGCGTTGGCCAGAGTCCGAAATTGCAGCCCTTGAATTTCGGTCAGCGTGTAGGGGCCAGGCGTGACGACCGTGGCGCCGTCGGCCAACACCACCTCGCCCAAGGCCGCATCGGGCACCTGGGTCACGGCATACGTGAGTGTCTGTCCGGCTTCGTTCAGACTGTTGCCTGGCGAGTAGGCCACGCCGGCAAGTCCTAGCGTAGCCAGCCCAGAGTCCTCCGCGACGTCGAGATTGGCAACCTGACCGGCCACTCGCACAGGCACGTCGTTCACGTCGATCACGTTTACCTGCAAGATGGTGTCGACCGACAATGCCGGCGTGGCGGTGTCGGTGGCTCGCAGAGTCAGTTGACTGACGCCATTCATCTCGTCGGCATAAGCGAGCGTCAAAGTGCCAGCCGTCTCGTCAATCACCGTGCTCGCAAACAGACCAGCGTTGGTCACCAGTTCGATACTGTACGTCAAGTCGGCATCAAGGTCTTCCACGTCATCAAACGTTGCGAACAGATCAATGACTGTAGGCGACGCCCCTTCGTCGACGACCACTTCGTCGATCGCCAGGGCCGTGGGGGCATCGTTCACCGCATTGACGGTGACCATGAAGCTGGTTTCGACCGAGGCGCTCGGCGTCCACGTGTCGGTTGCCCGGACCGTGATTTCGGCCATGCCGTTGGCATGTGGCGCCAGGCTAAGGGTTAGCAGGCCGGTATCGAGGTCAACCGGCTGCGAGCTAAAGAGCGAGTCGCCCGAGATGAACACCTCGTAGATCAGCTCGGCATCGGACGTTTCGACGTCGTCGAATGCGGCAAACAGGTCAATCTCGATCGGCGGCGCGTCCTCATCGACCAGCACGTTGCCGATGCCCGAGGTGGTTGGCAACTCGTTGGTGTCGACTACGGTGATACCGATCTCTTGGACCAGCGATTGGGCGAGCGGGCCATTGTCGGACACCATGAATTGGAACGTCGCTTCGCCATTGGCATCGGGCACCAAACGCAACTGCATGCCGCGAATCTCAGCCAAGGTATAAGGACCAGGCGTCACGGTGGTTACCCCGTCGGCCAACACCACATCGGCCAACGCGGCCGGCGGCACTTGGGTAACCTGGTAGCTAAGCGTTTGCCCGGCCTCATCAGCGCCGCCGCCTGGTCCATAGTCGACCGCGGTGAGCCCCAGCGGCACTGTGCCGGAATCTTCATCGACCATCAGGTTTTCAACTGCGCCAGCCGTCCGCTCCGGAGGATCGTTGACCGCGCTCAACGAGACCGACAACGTCGATTCGACAGACAGCCCTGGCGTACCGGTGTCGGTAGCTCGTACGACCAGTTCGGCGTCGCCGCTCAGTTCTGGCGTATAGGCCAACGTCAACGTTCCGGCCACCGGGTCAAGCGTTGTGGCGCTAAACAGCCCGGGATTCGAGTTTGACTCGATCGAGTAGGTCAACGCGTTGTCACTGTCTTCCACGTCGTTGAACGTGGCAAACAGGTCAAGCACCGAAGGGCTCGCATCTTCCAACAAATTGATCGCTGCGAAATTGGTGGTCACCGGCGGATCATTGCTGGGAGTCAAAGTGATCATCACGGTTTGATCGAGCGACTCCGGCATACCCGCGCCGTCGGTCATCCCGTTGTCGGTTACCCGATAGGTAAACGGCATCGGGCCTCCAAACGCGTCGTCGGCCGCTCGGAACTGCAGGCCGGAGATTTCGGCCAGGCTAAATGGTCCTGGAGCGACAGGCGTGATCCCATCGGCCAACAGAATCGTGCCAAAACTGGCTGGTGGAACCGTGACGACCGAATAGGTCAACGTCTGCCCTGCTTCGTCGGCTCCGCCCCCTGGACCGTAGGCGAGCCCGTCGAGCGTCAGATCGGAGATCCCTGAATCTTCGGCCGCGACTAAATCGGCCAGCACGCCGGCAGTGCGAACCGGTGGGTCGTTCACCTCGACCACCTTGATCGCGATTGTTTCGGTTCGTACCTGAGGGTCGGGGATGCCCTGGGTATTGCCGTCGTCGGTCACGGTCCAAGTAAAATCGAACGGTCCGCCATGACTCTCCGGCGGCGCAAGGAACTGGAGCCCACGCAACGTTTCGAGCGTGGTTGGGCCAAGCATCAGCGGCGTAGTGCCGTCGGCCAACAACACCGTACCCAAGCCGGCCGGCGGTAGGGCTGTGACTTCGTAGACCAAGGTTTGGCCCGACTCGTCCGCGCCGCCGGGGCTGTAGTCGATTGTCGAAAGGCCCAACGACGTTAGCCCATTGTCCTCTGGAATCGTCAGGTCGTCGACCGCGCCGGCCACAAGCAGCGCCGGACTGTTCATGTCGTCCAGCGTCACGGTGAAGGTCGTCTCAACATGCAACGGCATGGCCGAAGCATCGGTCGCCCGCACGGTAACGTCCGAGGCGCCGTTGGCATGCGCGGCATAATTCAGCGTCAGGGTGCCCAACACTCCGTCGATCGGCAACGAGGCAAAGAGCCCCGGATTGGAAGTCGACTCGACGGTAAACGTGAAGTCGGCATCGGCCGTTTCCAGGTCGTCGAACGCGGCAAACAGATCGATCACTGCTGGTGGATCGTCTTCTACACCATTGACATCACCAATTCCGCTAGTGGTAGGTGGATCGTTCACGTCGGCGATCGTGATGTTGATCGTTTCGAGTGTGGTTTGAAAGGCGTCTACTCCGCCCTCGGTCCCATCGTCGGTCACCGAATACCGAAACGGCATCGGACCGCCTGACACATCCGAAGCAGGCCGAAATTGCAAGCCGCGGAGTGTTTCTAGAGTGGTCGGACCTGGCACAACCGGCGTGAGCCCATCGGCCAACAACACCTGCCCAAAACCGACCGGCGGAACCTCGGTAATCGCATAGGTAAGCTGCTGTCCGGCCTCCTCAGGTCCGCCGCCTGGTCCATAGTCGATGCCTGTTAGCCCCAACGGCATGGGCCCGGTGTCCTCGAGCGTATTGAAATCGTCTGCCATGCCAGCGATCAACACCGGCGGATCGTTCATCTCGGCCACGGTCACTTGAAACGTCGCTTCGACCCACAGTCCAGGCAACCCGGTATCGGTCGCCCGCACGGTCAACGTGGCGTCGCCAAACAGATCGGGCACATGGCTCAAAGTCAACGTGCCGAATGTCTGGTCGATGGCCACATTCGTAAACAGCGTCGGATTGGAATTGGCGACCACTTCATAGGTCAATGCGCTGTCGGCGTCTTCCATGTCGTCAAATGCGGCAAACAGATCGACCACCGTGTCGGGTCCGCCTTCGTCGGCCAGCACATTGGCAATTCCCGACGTGGTCGGCCGGTCGTTGCCAACGGAAAATTCTACATGCAGCATGGGCGCCCCGGCCGGCGAACCGTTATACGACTCGGCCACGCGCTCGCCGGTGCCGGTGATTAGAAAACTCAGCGCATTGCCAGGCGTCCATCCAGCCCGGCCCACGATCTCCTCGACCACCGCGAACAAGTTGGGCGTTTGCTGGCTAGGGCCGCGCTCGCTGTTCGAGTTCCACGGCGCCACTTCCCAGGCAACCGACTGGCTGGTCCGTGGTCGCGAAGAAAGATTGCCATTAGTGCTCTCAAACACCGGCGAATCGTCCCTGGCCTCGCCTTCGATCACCAGCGAAGTCGCATCCGTGCTGGTCTCGTCGACCTGAAACTGAATGTACGCATCGACGATCGCCGCGCCTTGCGGAATGTTCAGCCCTTCGAATCGCAGACCGACCGTTTGGTTGCTATCTCGGTCGAACACGAGCTCCAAATCGCTGCTGGTTAGCCGGACTCGACCGGTGTCGTCCTCTTCGGCGTCGTTGGCTCCCGAGGTGATTTGCGAGGTGGTGATGTTGACCGAGACGGTCACGTCGTCGCTGCGCGTGAACAGGCCGTCGCTGGCGGTCAAACGCAAGACATAGGTGCCCACGGTCGGAAAGTTGGCCGTTGTGTCTTCGGCATTGGGGGTGCCAAACGTGACGCCCTCTGGACCGCTGACTTGGCTCCACTCGATCGTCACCGCGCCAGGATCGTCTGGATTGCCATCGTCGCTGACCGTGCCGTCGAGAAACGCCGCCGCGGGGAGCGAAATCGCTTGGTCCGGCCCGGCACTCACAACCGGCGGAAAGCCCGACTCGCCGCCATCGCCGATCCGAGCCTCGTAGATTCTCCCGTCTTCAAAATTGTCCCTCCCACCATCGGCAATATAAAGCGACAACACGTCGGGACTGTCGAGCGTGCTGGACGAAGGCGCAAAAGTGAGGCCTTGGGCCGATTGCGAAAACGGCTCAAACCCCGAAATGTCATACTCCTCAACAAACAGCCCTTCGAGCGTGTATTCCAAAATTACGCGCTGACCGCCGGAAACCACGAACAGATGATTCGTCGGCTCATGGTAGGCAATCCCTTCGGCGTCGGTCAGACGGTCGGCCAAAGAGAAGCTCGATTTGAAATTCAGGTCTTTGTCAAACGTGACTACCTGAACCAACTGACCGGTGTCGCCAGAGACCACATACAGGTCGCCGTTGGCCGGATTGGCCGAAACCCCCTCGGGGTCACCTGCCGAGGGAACATCGTCGATCACACTCTTGACCAACAGCGGCGTCTCCAGGTCAGTGGCATAGCGGGTAATCGTTCGATCACCATCGTCATTCGTCACATAGAAAAACTGGTCGAACTCGCTGTACACAATCCCGGTTGGCTCGGAACTGCCGGACATTGCTCCGCGAACCAATTGGTCGCCGCTCAGGCTGACTTCGAAAATGTTGTCGCCTGTGAAAACCGACAGCTCGTTGATCTCTGAATCGGCAATCACCAAATTGCCAGTCACAGGGTAGTAGCCGAGACCCGCGGCGTCCGTGCTCGGAATGATTCCACCGTTCCAGTTTTCAAACGAGTTGATCAGCGTGATGTCGCCAGTCAACATCCGTCGACTCTCGAGCAACTCCGCGCCTGGTATCCGGTTCTGTCGGGCGGCTGACAAACTGCGCTGACGACGACGCATGAAAGAATGACGCATCGCTATCCTATGTAGAAAATGAGGAAGGAAACCTGGTTCGACGGTTGCTGCCTAGAGAAACGAAATAGATAATTTAAGCAAACAAAGAGACATAAGCAGGGGGCGCGGTGCCCAGAAAACGGGGTGATCTGGGGGGGCTCAACGGAATTCCCCTATTTTGGGTGGAATACAAAGAGCTGCTCACTCGAGGCCAGACAGATTGAAAATCCATGATTAGGGAATAGCAGCGACCACCGATCGCTGTTTTTTCGAAAGCGACGACTTTTGTCTCCTGCGCTAAACACCAGGCGATCATGCTTTGCTCAATCTTGCTGGTTTCGAACCCCGGCGCGATGTAATAGACTGATCCTCCATCACTAACAGGAGATCATTCGCATGACTGAGCAACTGGCGATTACCCCAGGCACCACGGTCCGTCTGGCCGAACGAGCCACCAGATACGAAGGCGACCAATTCGACAAGAAGCAAGCGGCCGACATCATCCACGAGAACGCCAAGGTGATGGCCAATCTGGCCTATCGGCTCTATGCCGAAAACCGCCGAGCATTGCTCCTAGTGCTCCAAGGCATGGACACGGCTGGCAAGGATGGCACGATTCGCACCGTGATGCGGGGAGTGAATCCCCAGAGCTGTCAGGTTATTTCGTTCAAGCAGCCCAGCGAAGAAGAGCTGGACCACGACTTTCTCTGGCGAATTCATCGGGCCATTCCCCGACGGGGCAATCTCGGCATTTTCAACCGTTCGCATTACGAAGATGTGCTCGTGGTCCGCGTCCACAATCTGGTTCCCGAAACCGAATGGCGGGCACGATACGACAAGATCAACGCCTTTGAACGGCTGTTGTCCGAGGCCAATGTCACGATCGTGAAGTGCTTTTTGCACATTAGCCGGGAAGAGCAACGCGAGCGATTGCAAGCTCGGCTCGACAACCCCGACAAACGCTGGAAATTCAGCAAAGGCGACCTGGCCGAGCGAAAGCTCTGGGACAACTACCAACAGGCTTACGAAGACGCCTTGAACCGGTGCAGCACGCACTGGGCCCCTTGGCACGTGATCCCCTCGGACCGCAAGTGGTACCGGAACCTAATGGTCAGCCAACTGATGCGGCAAGCGCTAGAAAAGCTAGACCCTCAGTTTCCCGCCTGCGAGCCAGGACTGGACGACATGGTGGTGACCTAGTGCAAGTTGCACGGGACTATAGCGGTCGTGACTCTGGTTTTTCCGATGTTTCTCGACGAAACATCGCTACACAAACCTGAAAGCTGCTCTAGAGCAAATTACCAAAATGCGTACCGGTGTTTCGTCGGAAAACCTCGGCGAAAACTAGGTCACGTCCGCTACGGTAAAAAGCAACTTGCTTTA
>JANQPJ010000271.1 GCA_028289525.1 Pirellulales bacterium | reverse complement strand
TGCTGTTGTGCGGTAACAGCGGTCGGTGACCGCTCGCGAAACACTTGTTTTAACGATCTCTCTGAAAAATAGTGCTTTCTGGATTCTCATTTTTGGAACGACTGAAATCAGAAATCAAAAATTGAAAGGTGGAGGAGTCCGCTTTGAACAACCGCAAAGGAATTGCAACCGTGATGGGCGCGTTGTTGGTGTCGTTGACGTGCTTGGGCTGTCAGCAAGAGACGCCTTCGACCGCTTCTCAGCCGCCCAGTAACGAGGCGTCTACGGCCCAGTCCTCCGCACCGGCTGCTCAAGAGATCGCTCCAGACGAACCGTTGCCCCAGACACCGCCAGGGGTCGACATCGTGGCCAACTCTCCAGCGTCCGCTGCTTCGACTGATGTTTCAAGCGGAACCCCTCACGAAGTGGCTCGTCAACCGGAACCCCTGGCGTCGCCTGACCGTCCGGCGAGTGCCGAACACTCGGCCGCGAGCCATCAAACTTCACAGGAAGCTTCAACGCAACCAGCGCATGCTCGTGCAAGCAAGAAAAAGAGCAAGAAAAATCCTGTCGGAAAAGACTACGTGGCGCTGAACGGGCCGATCTTTGAAAACTGGACTGTTCCCCAGGCAGCGCTATTAATTTCTGGCGAGCAATGGGGTTTCCTGGAGCCTTGCGGCTGTGCCGGGCTGGAGAATCAAAAAGGCGGGCTCAGTCGTCGGCACACACTGATCAAGGTGCTCGGCGAAGCGGGCTGGCCGTTAGGACTGCTCGACCTAGGCGGTCAGGTTCGTCGTTTCGGCCCTCAGGCGGAAATCAAGTTTCGGATGGCCATCGGTGCGTTGACCGACATCGGCTATTCGACGGTCGGCTTCGGCCCTCAAGACCTCAGGCTATCGACTGAAAACCTGCTGGGCGTGGTTGTCAATTTGCCTAACAGCAAGTCTCCGTTTGTGTCGGCCAACGTCGATTTTGGCGACCTGGGCGAACTTCTCACCACGCCCTATCGCGTGCTGACATTGGGCAACCGGCGCGTCGGCGTCACTTCGATCTTGGGGCCCAGCTATCAACGGCGGATTAACAGTCCTGATGTGAAATTTCTCGACCCGGCCGAAAGCCTGCGTCCGGTGGTTGAGCGGCTACAAGCTGAAGCCGACTTTTTGGTGTTATTGGCCCATGCTACGCCTGAGGAGTCGCAAGCCTTGGCCCGGCGGTTTCCTCAGTTTCAAGTGGTGGTGACCGCTGGCGGCGCCGACGAACCGCCGCGCGAGGCCGAACGGATTCCAGACACCCAAACCACGTTGATCGAAGTCGGTCACAAAGGGATGTATGTCGCCATTCTTGGGCTGTATGACGACGAACAGATGCCAGTGCGTTATCAGCGAGTCCCGCTCGACGGACGATTTGCCGATTCGGACGAGATGAAACAGATGATGCAGCGCTATCAGCAAGAGCTGCAAACCTTGGGGCTGACTGGCCTGGGGCTGACCAGCAAGCAAGGCTCAACCCGCCCTCACCCTAGCGGACACAAATTCATCGGTTCCGAAGCCTGTGCCGATTGCCATACCCAAGCGTTCGAGGTGTGGGAAAATTCGCCTCATGCTCATGCTACCCAAACGTTGGTCGACCTGAAGCCGGCTCGACACTACGACCCCGAGTGCTTGAGCTGTCACGTGACCGGTTGGGAGCCCCAGCGGTATTTTCCGTTTGAGAGTGGGTATTTGGATTTGACGAAAACGGCCGCCTTGCGGACCAATGGTTGCGAAAATTGCCATGGCCCGGCGCGGGAACATGTGCTGGCCGAAACAGGCGAGATTGATGCCAGCGACGAGGAGATCGCCGCTTTGCGCAAAGCCTTGCACATGGAACTGGTCGACGGCGAAGCCGAAGGCAAAGTGGTTGGCGCTGTAACACAAAACTGTTTGCAATGTCACGATTTGGACAATAGTCCTGATTTTAAATTTGAAACCTATTGGAAGGAAGTCGAGCACTATGGAAAAGACTAGGCTTTGACCCTAAAGTACTTTAATCCCGTCACCTTTTTCGAGAAATAATTCATGCACCAACGTATCTCCTCGTTCTTGCTCATCTTCGCTCTCACACTCACGTGCGGTGCCGGCCACGCAGAAACTACGTCAGAAGCGGCCGCAACTGCGCCAAAACCGTTTTTGCCGGTCCCCAATCCGAGCCAGCTCAAGTGGCATCGGGCCGAATACCGGATGTTCATCCACTTCGGCATGAAAACGTTCTATCCCAGCAACAACCACATGGGCTCAGGCAAGGAAGACCCTAAGAAATTCAACCCTCACCGCTTCGACGCCAAGCAATGGGTCGAAGCGGCCAAAGCCGGCGGATTTGAAGGCCTGGTGTTCACCACCAAACACCACGACGGGTTTTGCAACTGGCCGACCGACACGACGACTCACTCAGTGAAAGCCGCGCCGTGGAAAGACGGCCAAGGCGACCTGGTCAAGGAGCTGATCGACGCCTGCCGCCAGGGCGGCATCACGTTTGGCATCTATGTCTCGATCCTTGACCACCACTTCAATCGCTTCGGCTCGAAACAATATTCGAACTACAGCGACTTCTATCTGGCCCAAATTCGCGAACTGAGCACCCGCTACGGACCGTTCGATGAATATTGGTTCGACGGCTTTGAGTCGAAAAACGTCAAAGTCGACTACCAGAAGCTGAGCGATTTGATTCGCGAAACCCAACCGAACGCGGTGGTGTACGACTCAGGCACCTTGGTTAAATATCTGCCCGACCGGTGCCTGAGCTGGCCCAACCGCCACGGCGGAGTAGGGTCCGAACAAAACTATCGGCGTGAAATCGACGGCCAGATGCGGTGGTATCCGAACGAGCCCTCGGTGATTTTGCAAGGCAACTGGTTTCATAACGGCCGACCGATCACCAGTCTAGAGCGGATTCAGCATGCTTATTTGACAACGGTCGGACACAGCGTAACGCCGTTGTTGAACATCGCGCCGAATCAAGAAGGCTTGATCGACGAAAGCACGGTGGACCGATTGACTGAGTTTAAAGCCTGGGTCGATCGGCTGCACGACAACGATCTGGCCCAGAAACCCGGTGTGAAAATCACGGCCGATCAACTGCGCGAGCCTGGCGAGCAATTTCAACCGGCCAACGCCATTGATGGCGACTCGGAAACCTATTACGCCTCCAACGATCAGGTGACCGATGTCACCCTTGAAATCAATCTCGGCAAGGTTCAAGAGGTGGCCGGCTTCATTCTGCAGGAACCGATTGCCTTGGGCCAACGGGTCAACGGCTACCAGCTTGAGTGCTGGCACAACGGACGCTGGGAGAAAGTTTTTGCTGGCCAGAAGATTGGCTACAAGCGAATCATTCTCGAAGGCCGTGCATCGGCTCGCGGCAAGGAATTCCCGGCAACCGATCGAGTCCGACTGAAGATCACCGGCGCGCTGGCCTGTCCGTTAATCAGCGCCATCCAAGTGATTGGGGCAATGGAATGATGCCTGGTCTGAAGCGAAACGCGAAACTGCCAAGTTTCCGGTTTCGCGAGCGGCCACCGGCCGCTGTTTTTACGAAACAAACGACATTGCAATCCTCCTGCCCCTTCCCTTATGGCAAAAATCGCCTAAGATGTACAAAACACCACTAACTGTCGTTTTGTGCCATGGTCGGGGAAGGAACCCATGCAAACGTCGCCCGGTCGTTTCCAGTTTCTGCACGTTGCCGATCCCCATATCGACAGCCCGCTGAAGAACCTCCGGGCATACCCTGGCGCGCCGCTCGACGAGCTTCAGGCGGTTACCCGAACTGCATTTGAGAACGCGGTCAGCCTGGCGCTGGATGAACAGGTGGCGTTGGTCGTGGTGGCCGGCGACCTGTTCGACGGTCCGTGGAAGCACATGGAGACCGGCGTGTGGACTGCCCATCAGTTTCGCCGTCTCGATCGGGCCGGCATTCCCGTGTTCCTGGTTCGCGGCAACCACGACGCGGCCAGCCGTGTGACCCAAGGCATCACCTGGCCAGAAAATGTTCACTGGCTCTCGGTCACTCAGCCTGAAACCGTGACGCTTGACGAACACCGGCTAGCCATCCATGGCCAAGGGTTTGGCGAAGGCGCGATCGACACCGACCTAGCGGCCGGTTATCCCGATCCGGTGCCTGGCTACTTTAACTTGGGCATTCTCCACACCAGTCTGGCCGGCAACCCTCAACACGATTGCTATGCCCCGACCAGTGAACAAGTGCTCAAGAACAAAGGCTATGACTATTGGGCCCTAGGCCACATTCATCAGCGTCGCACCATCCGCCAGCAGCCGTATATCGCCTATGCCGGCAACCCCCAAGGCCGCCACGTTCGCGAAACTGGTGAGAAAGGCTGCCTGTTGGCCACGGTCGAAGCAGGCCAGTTGACCGGCGTCGAGTTTCGACCGACCGACGTGCTGCGTTGGTATCATCTGCACGTGGAGTTGGCCGCCGAACACACGCTTCAAGATGTCTACCGGTTGTTGCGGTCAGAACTAGAACAATGCGTCCAGGCGAGTGCTGGGCGATTGTCGGCCATTCGGGTCGAGCTGCAAGGTGCTTGTCAGGCACACCAGGAGTTGATCCACCCGGCCGGCCGCGAGCAGGCGATTGAAGAGATTCGCAACCTAGGCAACGAGGTCGACGAAAGCATCTGGATTGAATCGGTCGTCTTGGAGACCGACCTGCCGCTGGACCTCGACCAACTTCGCGCCGGCCACGATCTGGTTGGCGAGTTGTTGCGCGACTGCGAAGCGATTGCCGACGACGAAGACGCACTACTCGAGTTGGCCGAGGAGCTGGAGCCGCTTACCAGCAAGGCCCCTGGTGAACTGGACGAGGCCGGCGTGGCGGTCAGTTCCGGCCCGGAACAACTGGCCCAACTACGCACCTGGCTCCGGCAAACCGAACGGATGCTGGTGGCTCGCCTGCGGGAGGCGGCCTCATGAAGTTGTTAGAGCTCCAGATCGAGCAATATGGGCATTACTCCGATCGGCAATTGACGTTCGCCGCCGATGGGCTGTCGGTGGTTTATGGCCCGAACGAGGCCGGCAAGTCGACGCTGCTCGAGCTGATTCGAGACGTGCTGTTCGGGTTTCCACACCGGTCGGCCTATGCGTTCTCGACCCACAACGGCGAGCTGGCCGCCACGGCTCTGATTTCTCTGGCCAACGGCGAACGCCTGCGGTTTCGACGTCGCAAGGGCCGCAAGAACACGGTCCAAGGCCTGAACGAAACCACGCATGAGGAGATTGACGAGACGGGCTTGAACCAGTGCCTGAGTCAGGCCAGCGGCGAGTTGTTTCGACATGTATTTGGTTTTTCGCTGACTGAGCTGTCCGCTGGCGAGGAGAGTCTCAAACACGCCAAGCTGAACGAAGCTCTGTTTGGCGCTGGCCTGGGCAGCTTGACAAGTTTTCAAGCCGTGCTCGATTCGTTGAACGATGAACACGAAGCTTTGTATCGTCCTAACTCGCAGGCAAAAAAATCCATCAACGAACTGTTGCGACGGTCCAAGGACCAAGCCAAGGCGTTGCGCGGCGCCACGGTTACGCCGCAACGTTATCGCCAACACCAAAAAGAACTGGCCGAACACGAGGCGGCGGCCGAACAACTGGCCGAGCAACTCGCTACCCTAAGCACCGAACAACGTTGTCTGGAACAACTGCGACAAGCGGTGCCATTGTGGCAACAGTTGACCACGGCCCGAGAGGAACTCACCACGATCGACCTGCCGGCCACAGTGACCTTGAAAATGGCCCAGCAGTTTGATGCCCGAGAGCAACAACTGGCCCAGTTGGCCGAGGAGATTGCCGAACACGAAAAGGTGTTGACTGAGAAACAACTGGCGATTGAAGCCCTTCATTTGGAACCCGAGGTGGTTGCCCATCAGGGCGAGATTCGTCGGTTGCTGCAAGACATCGGACAGGTCAAGTCGTGTCGTCGCGATATTCCCCGCTGTGAACAACAGGCCCATGCTGCTCGGGGTCGGGCTGCCGAGTTGTTGGCCGAGCTGAACCCTCAATGGAAGCTGGACAAACTAGACCGTTTTGCCGTGGGCTTGGCCCAGCGTCAGGCCATCGAGCAAATGGCCGAGGAACAACAAGCCCTGGCTGCTCGAGGGCAAGAGTTGGCCGCCGGACGGCCCCAACTAGCCCGGCTGCACCAGCAAACCATCGCTCGATTAGAGCGTTTGGACGAGATTCCGGCACAACCCCAGTTGGCATCGTTGTTAGAACAGGCGAACACCTACCAAGTGACTGCTCAGCGCCGAGCGGCTTTGCGCGAGGAAACCGACGCCCGAGTGGCCGAGGCCCAGCGACTCGAGCACGAGTTGACTAGCCCGCTCGGCTTTGCGGCCACGGCTTGCGACCGTTTGCCGGTTCCGCTGGCCAGGACGGTCAGCGAGTTTCGCCAACGGCTCGAACGGCTCGAACAAGCTAGCCAGCGCCAAGCTCAGAAGCTGGCCACGCTGGAACAGGCCTGCCAACAAGACGAACATGAGCTGGCCCTGTTGGAAAAAACGGAAAGCCCCATCGACCCGGCCGATCTACAAGCTGCCCGCGCCGAACGAGACGAACTGTGGCAACTCATTCAGACCGAATTCATTCATGGCCAGCCGGTCTCGCCAGAACAATGGGCTCGGTGGCTGGAAAAAACCGACCGTTCGGCGGCCGAGGTCTACCAGCAACATGTGACCCAGGCCGACCGTCTGGCCGACGACCGTTACGCTCGGGCCAAGGCGAGCACCCGCCGCGAACGACTCGTAGCCCAAATCGCTCTGCAACAAGACCACCTTGAAACCGAGCGTCAGGAAACCGAACGCCTGGCGACCGAATTAGCGGCCGAACAACAAGCCTGGCGCGAGCTGTGGCAAGCATGTCCATTCGAGCCGCTGTCGCCCACGGCGATGCTCGACTGGCTCCACCTGCACGAACAATACCGCCAGCTTTGTCAGGCCATTGCCGCCGATGGCCGTCGGCTCGACCAGTGGTCGGCCGAGCTGGCGCAATTCGAACAGCAATTGGCGCAAGCCGCTCCAGGCGAAGGGCTCTCGGTCGCAGCCCGTTTGGCCGCCGCCACCGAGTTGGTCGATCGTGATCGGCAAGCCCAACGCGACCGCCTGGAGTATCAAACCGACCTGGCCGATCAAGCCCGACAGTTGGCCGAACTCGACGAGCAAGTCGAGCTTGTCCAGCAAGCCCAACACGACTGGCAGCGCCGCTGGCAACAACAGTTGGCCGATCAAGGTTTTCCCAGCCAGTGGGATGTCGAGCTAACGATTAGCATGTTGACCGGGCTAGAACGCGTGCGGCAAGCGGTTGCCGAGGCCGACCAGCTCGAAGCTAGGATAGAAACGATGCAATCGTCAATCGCTCACTTCACCAGCGCGGCTCAAACGTTGAGCAAGGCCGTCGCGGCCGAGTTGAGCGATTTGCCTCCGGAAGACGTGGTAACCCGACTCGATCAACGTCTGACCAATGCCCACCAAGCGGCCGAGGCCCAGCGTGGACTGGTCGAAGGTGTCCAGCAAGCCCACACGTGGCTCGACAAAAAACGCCAGCAGCAACAGGAACTCCAAACCCAACAACAACAAACCCTGGCCGGGGCTCAGGCTGAATCAGTTGCTCAGTTTCGCCAACTCGCCGCCATGGCCGCCCGCCGCGACGAACTGCAAGACCAGGCCCAAGCGCTTGCCCGTCAAGTGAACGTACTGGCTGGCGCGACGCCGGTTGATGAGTTCCATGTCCAACTGAAGTCGACCACGTTGGAGAACGTTGAACAACAAATCCAAGCGGTCGAAGTTGAACTAGTGCAAACCAACGCGCGGAGCCGTCAGGCGGTGGAACAGGTCGCTCTGGCGCGTAACGACTGGCAACAACTCGAACAGGAGAGCGAGGCCCGCCGGCTGGCGGCCCAACTCTCCGGCACGCGCGCCGAATTGGCCGAGGTGGTCGACCATTGGGCGCCACTGAAATTGGGCCAAGCCATGTTGCGTCGGGCGATCAAACGTTTCGAGCGCGAGCACCAACCAGAGATGTTGCAGGAAACCACGCGTCTGTTCCGCCAGATGACCGACGGTCGCTACGTCCACCTAGAACGCCGCATCGACGAACAGGGCACCCTGTTGGCCCACGAACAAAATGGCGTGGTCAAATCGCCTGACCAATTGAGTCGCGGCGCGCGAGAGCAGTTGTATTTGGCGATCCGTTTGGCCTATGTGCTGCACTACTGTCGGCGTAGCGAACCGTTGCCGCTGGTGATGGACGACGTGCTGGTGAATTTCGATCAGGATCGCCGGCGCGCCACGCTAGCCGTCTTGGCCGAAATCGCCGCTCAAGTGCAAGTGGTGCTATTAACCTGCCACGAAGAGATGGTGCAATTGGCCGAAGCGGTGGTGCCTGGCCTGGCGCCGACCACCCTGGTGAGTAGCGATGCCGAAAGCCAACGGGCAATTCAACCCCTTGCTAAGTAGCACGCAATCACTGATCGTGTAAAAAGTGCAAAAGTCGAATCAATAAAGTCTGAAGCGCTAGCGAAGAGATTTTAGAGCGAGTCGCTCTTTACCATCGTGGGCGCGACAAGCGTTTTTGCCGAGATTTTCCGACGAAACATGACTACGAATTATCCGAAATTGCTCTAGGATTTGTCCTAATTTATGTTCGTAAACCACCAGCTCTGCTGGTGAGAATTGATCAGGCTCTGCCGTTTTTAGAGCAAATTACCAAAATGCGTACCGGTGTTTCGTCGGAAAACCTCGGCGAAAACTAGGTCACGTCCGCTACGGTAAAAAGCAACTTGCTTTAATACAAGCCCGACGCGCAAGCGAGGGAATTTTTAAAGTCTTCGAATCCCCCCTCGCTTGCGCGTCGGGCTTGTATTTGGCCCCCTTTAGGGGCCTTCCTCAAACTACCGGCTCTGCCGGTAGTGAGTAATCGGACAACGTCACTTTCAATGACAATCCGAGCACAACGCGAGGAGCGAGTGAAATTTAAGGTTGGCTTGGAATTCACTCGTTTGCGCGTCGTACTTGTAGTCGTTTTCTGGACTTTCTCCTGTAGGAAATCCAAGTCGATTTGGGATGTTTGATGGTGGCACCAGCGTCGAAAGGCTCAAAAAAGCAGGGGCCGGTGGCCCCTCGCGAAACACTGGATTTTGAGCGACTCGCTCTAATGGGCGATTTCCTGCACTTTTACCCTTAGTGAAGCGAGCGGCTCGCCATCGCTCAGCAACTCCAAGGCATATACCCCAGAATGAGGTGTCGGCAGCGCCGGCAACGG
Source organism: Pirellulales bacterium (assembly GCA_028289525.1). Classification (GTDB taxonomy): domain Bacteria; phylum Planctomycetota; class Planctomycetia; order Pirellulales; family JAGQOS01; genus JANQPJ01. The sequence continues at coordinate 13,913 of JANQPJ010000271.1, read as the reverse complement.
CACGACCATTTCAATCGTCTGCAACCGGTCTTTGCAACGCACGGTCGCCTTGGCCTGGAACAGCGATTCGTTCGACTCCAGGTCGACATAGCGAATCACCAGCGGCAAATCACCCTGAGCATCGGTCAGGCTAATATACAAATAAGGTGAGCCGGACTGCATGCCACCGGGAACCGCCTGAAGCTTCGAAGCGATGGCCGGAGGCGGGGCAATCGGCTGTCGGGCAGGGTCGCTTGAACCTGCCGGGACGGCGGCCTCTGACGCCGCACCAGCCGGAACGGCCCCTCCGTTTGTCGCGGGGGCACTAGCCTGGGAGCCTGAGCTGTCGCTGGGGGAAGCAGGCTCGCCGGTTGCTGGACGCCGTGGTTTCTTGGAGAACAGCAGCTGGTTGAACGTGCCAGCAATGATTTTCTTGCCAGTCGACTTGTCCTCGTACACATGATCGGCCAACACCATCGCTTGGATGATTGGTTTCACGGAATCGCTCCTTCCTGATACGTTTCACAACGCCTGATTGCTGTCTACTTGATTCATGCGATCGCTTCATCGCCCAATAGTCGAAGCCGCAGCAAGTTTAATGCCCGTTTGGCCGTGAGAGGCGACAAAATCGCTGGATGCGCACCGAGCGCCACCTGCTGGGTGGTTACTCCATCCGACGAAGCAATGGCCACATAGCAACGGCCAGGCTGCAAGGCGCTGTCGGCCGCGCAAAATGCCCCCACGGCCAACGCCAAGTCGGCCGCAGACCGCTCGCGAACGGCTTGGGCCGCACTGGCAGCAAACGCTTCGCTAGTTGGCTGCCGGCCGACATCGGCCAAGCCCAACAGTCCGGCGGCTGCCTCGGCCGAGTGAACCACCAAGCCGGTGGAATAGAACGGCCTGGCAGCTTCGACCCCGGCGAACCAACGCGCTAATAGTCCTGCGGTTCCCCATTCGACCGTGGCCAGGGTTTGTTGCTCGTCGGCCAGCATGCCGGCCACCACATCTTGCAGCTCGTCGTCTTCCTGGCCAAACACCAGAGGGCCCAACCGACGCTGTGCTTCGTCGATGGTCGCCTGCATCGCCTGCTGACAAACGGCGCGCGAAGACCCTCGGGCTGTGATCCGTAGGGTAATGGTTCCTTGATGGACCGTGATGCCTACGGCCGGCTCGCGGTTGCGTCGGGTCAGTTCGGGAATCATCGCTTCGAGCTGACTTTCGCCGACGCCAAAACACTTGATACGGTAGTGACAGACGGTCTGGCCAGCACCTTCGAGCGACGTTAGCTCGGCGGACAAGGTGCCGGCCCACATCTCGAACATTTCGGCCGGCACGCCTGGCAAGGCAAACAAGTGCCGCGTCGCGCCGGCGTGCGAGAGCCGGAGCGCGATGCCTGGCGCGGTGCCGTGAGGATTGGGGATCGGGCAACTGCCACGTGGAAACATTGCCTGAGCGGTGTTGCGATCCGGCATCGTGCGGCCACGTCGCTCGAAGAGGTCGCGAATCTGTTGTTCTACTTGCGCGTTGTGCTCCAGCGGACGGCCAGTCGCGGCAGCGATCGCCTCGCGCGTCAAATCATCGGCCGTCGGCCCCAGGCCACCAGTGGCGACGATCACCTGGGCACGCGTGAATGCTTGTGAAAAGACCTCACTGCACGAAGCCAAGTCGTCGGCCGCCGTGGAATGATAACGGACCACAAACCCCAGCTCTCCGAGCCGTTGGCTGAGCCATTGGCTATTGGTGTCTAGCCGCTGGCCGGTGGTTAGCTCGTCGCCAATCGCAATCACTTCAGCTATCATACAATTCGTTCGGCCAACTTGCCAAACTCCAACAGTTTTCTAAATCACTAAGACCACGAATCAATCTTGAAAACCCACACAAAAATTCGTGCGATTCGCAAAATTCATGGTCACTCCCGCGACTCAATCGTTTTCTAAATTTCAAGCAGACCACGTTCAAACAGACCACGAATCTAACGAATCACACGAATTTGTTTCAAAATTATTCCTGGAAATTTATGGTTACTCTCGTTATCAACGAACAATTCTTTCATGCTCAAGTTTCGCGGAATGGCCAAAATTGACAAGCAACCCTAGCTTTAGCCCAGTTGCCTTTAGGTAGTTGTGAACTTGCGAACGGTGCTCGTTGTTTAGCTCTTTGAGCGCTTTGATTTCCAGAATGATCTTGCCATAACAAACAAAATCGGGAACGTAGGTACAATTGAGGGGCTGTTTTTTATATTTGATTGCCAATGCTTGCTGTGCCGAAAACGGGATGGAACATGCTTCTAATTCCAGCGAAAGGCATTCTTGATAAACCGCTTCGAGAAAACCACATCCCATCTGGTTGTAAACTTCAAAACAAGCACCGATCGTTTGGTAGCTCTCATCCTTGTAGATGATTTCAGCCATGCTTTTATCGCTCGCTAAGACCGCGAATCGAATCCATTCAACGAATATAACAAAACTGCTTTGATTCGTGTGATTCGTTCGATTCGTGGTCGAAAGAGGTCGTGTCCAGTGGCCAAGTTTTTAACCACGAACCGAACGAATTGCACGAATTAACCTTGGAATTAATCTCACATCGTTTGTGTGATCCGTGTGACCGACGGCTGCCACTCCAGGCTTAGGATAACTTTACAATCCTCCGATCTTCTTACTTCCACGTATTGTGGCCGCACACACGCGGTTTGGCTAGGGGATTCCATTGATGACCACGACCGAATCCGCCGAGCAACGAGCACGCATCGTGCTCGATGTGCATGGCATGCATTGCGCCAGTTGTGCCGGGCGCGTGGAGGCGGCCCTGCAACAGGTCGATGGCGTGCGGTCAGCCAGCGTCAATTTGGTCACTGGTCAAGCTACCATCGAGCCAGTCGATCAGGCACTCAGGTCTCAACGTTTGATCGAAGCCGTTCAGCAAGCAGGGTACAACGCTCAGCAGCGCCGGCCACAGGCGCCGACACCTTCCGATCCTAGGGTGCTGGCCACACAAGAACAAACGTTTTGGCTGCGGCGCTGGGTGACTGGTTTCAGCGTGTTGTTGGTCGCTAGACTGTTGCACGCTGGCTGGCCAGCGCTGGCGGTTTGGCTCTCTGGCTTGCTGTTGGTAACCGTGATCTACGTCGGCCGTCCTTACTTTATCAGTGCCTGGCGGCTCTTGCGTCACGGGACAATCAACATGGACAGCCTGATCGCGCTGGGAGCAGGCACCGCCGTGGTTGGATCGGCCGTGACCTCGTTCACCACGCAGCCGGCCTCTTATCTGCACGATGGGGTGATGATCGTCAGCTTTGTGAGCCTGGGCAGATATCTGGAATCGAAGGCCAAGCGGCGCGCGGCGACTGCCATTTGGCGGCTGCTCGATTTGGCCCCAGCCCAAGCCACGCTGGTCGACGGCGAGCAGGCGCGTGAGTTACCGGCCAGCGAGGTTCAAGTCGGGCAGATGCTGTTGATTCGGCCAGGCGACCGAGTGCCGCTCGACGCCACGGTGGTTTCGGGAGAATCGACCGCCGACGAGTCGTGGTTAACTGGTGAGTCGCTGCCGGTTGACAAACAGCCTGGCAGTTCTCTCTTGGCCGGTTCGCTCAACGGCGCTGGGGCGCTTCGCGCTCGAGTGACTCAATTGGCCAGCGAGTCGTCGCTGGCCCAAATGGTCGAGCTGGTGCGCCAAGCCCAAACGTCGAAGGCCGATGTGCAGCGCCTGGCCGATCGAGTCGTTGCCTGGTTCGTTCCAGGCGTGCTGGTCGTGGCCGCGCTAACCTGTGCCCTCTGGTGGTTGCTGGCTGACGATTGGGCTAGCGGTTTGAGCGCCACGATTGCGGTGCTGGTCGTGGCTTGTCCCTGCGCACTAGGATTGGCCACGCCTACGGCCGTGTTGGTCGGCAGTGGGCGTGGGGCCGAGTTGGGAATTTTGATCAAGGAGGCCCAAGCCTTGGAAACCGCCGGACGACTCACGACGGTGGTGTTCGACAAGACCGGAACCGTTACCCAAGGACAGCATACGTTAGTCGACATTCGCCCCACGGCCGGTACATCGGCCGAGCGTCTGTTGGCCGTTGCCGCGGCGGCCGAGAGTCTCAGCAGCCATCCGTTGGCGCAAGCGGTAGTCCAGGCTGCCCAACAACGTGGTCTCGCTTTTCGAGCGGCCAACACACTCGAAACGGTCCCCGGCGCCGGCGTCCGTGCGAAAACAGCGGACGACACGATTTGGGTCGGCAACCCTCGCCTGCTGGAGCAGGCCGGCATCGCTGCTCAGACACTGGAAAACGCGCTTCCCGATTGCCAGCCAACCGGGACAACCGTGTTCTGGGTTGCTTGCCAGGAGCAACTGCTCGGCCAACTCGTGCTGGCCGACTTGCCTGTGCCGCACGCCAAGACCGCCATCGCCGAACTTCACCGCCAAGGTCTGGCCGTACACATGCTTTCCGGGGACCGCCAGGCGGCGGCCGAACGTTTGGCGGCCGAACTAGGGATCGACCAGGTCGTTGCCGAGGTGTTGCCTGAGGAAAAGCAACAGGAAATTGCCCGACTGCAAGCGGCCGGCGAGGTGGTGGCGATGGTCGGCGATGGCGTGAACGATGCCCCGGCTTTGGCCACGGCCGATCTCGGCATCGCGATCGGCACAGGCAGCGACGTGGCAATCGACACGGCCGACATGGTGTTGACCAAACAGGACGTGCGCGACGTGGGACGAGCAGTGGCGCTGTCACGAGCCACGTTACGCACGATTCGCCAAAACCTGGCCTGGGCTTTCAGCTACAACCTGTTGCTGATCCCGCTGGCGGCCGGAGCACTGGTGCCATGGTGCGATTGGCGGTTGCCGCCGGCGGCAGCAGCCGGTGCGATGGCAGCCAGCAGCGTCTCGGTCGTGCTGAACAGCCTGCGGCTCTATTGGAGCCGGTAATGGCATTCGAAATTGCAAGGTTGCAAGCTTCCTTTTACCCCCTCAAGCAAGTTGCTTTTTACCGTCTGGAAAAGCAGTTGTTTTTCTGAAAATCTGTAATCACCAACGTTTCGCGAGCGGCCACCGGCCGCTGTTACGAATCGCAGCAGCAATTTGGAACTACTGTCATTGGACACTCCTTGTTGGAGATTGGATATTCATTCCTGCCGGTGGAGAAGAATATCCAATCTCCAACAAGGAATATCCAATTTCCAAGGACTTTGAAAATCCCCGATAGGTCTCGGCCTTCAGCTATGGTACACTGATTGATATTCGACCCCCCCCAGGGTGACAGGCTTTTGTTGACCGTGCACGCCGCATCTCACCCTCGACCAACCCACCTTTGCTACGAAGGAGAGCTTGTATGTCCTTAATCATCTCGCGTCTGTCGTTGGCCTTGCTCTGCGTTTCTTTGGTCGCCGGCGCGGCCCTGGCACAAGCGCCTCAAGCCGCCCGCAAACCGACCACGCAAGCCGAGCGCGGCAGCTATGCCCTTGGAGCGATGTTAGGCAAAGACATGAAAGCGCGTGGCGTGCAACTCGACATCACCATGTTGGCGCAAGGCCTGCAAGATGCGATGGCCGGCAGCGAGACGATGCTAACCCAACAGGAAATGCAAGCCGCTATGGAAACGATGCACCGCGAGGCGGCCAACCGCGCCCAAGCGGCCAACGCCCAAGCCGGCCAAGACTTTCTGGCCAAAAACCAACAGCAACCCGGCGTAAAAACGCTGCCTAGCGGCCTGCAATACAAAGTGCTCAAAGCCGGCACAGGCCGCTCGCCCAAGGCGACCGACACGGTGCGCACCCACTACGAAGGCCGCCTGATCGACGGAACTGTGTTCGACAGCTCGATTCGTCGCGGCGAACCAGCCGAGTTTGCCGTGAATCGGGTTATCGCCGGCTGGACCGAAGCCTTGCAGTTGATGAAAGAAGGGGGCAAGTGGCAACTGTTCATCCCCGCGAAGCTGGCCTATGGAGAACAAGGCGCCGGCGGCGTGATTGGCCCGAACGCCACGCTGATCTTCGAGGTAGAACTGCTCGAAGTGAAGTAGCGCAAGTGCGTCAAGACGATCCGTAAACAACGCTGGAATTTCCTAGCCGCGATCCAACGGATCGCCGGACTGGCGTTACGCAGCCAGGTCGATCGGCCCCTTGGGTGTTTGCAGTTCAAACAGGCTAAAGACCTCTTCGCGAGTCATGCCGAGGCGCTGAGGCGCTGTGCCGCCAAGAACCGTGTCGAACAGCTCGCGTTTGCTGGCCAGGATCTGATCGATCCGCTCTTCGATCGTCCCCAGTGCCAGGAACCGGGTGACGGTGACCGGTCCGGCCGCGCCGATCCGATGGGCGCGGTTGATGGCCTGGTCTTCGACCGCCGGGTTCCACCAACGATCGAACAAGAACACATAGCCACAGAACTGCAGGTTTAAGCCGACACTGCCGGCCCCATAGCTCATCAAGATCACGCTGCTGGACGAGTCGTTTTTGAACTGGTCGATCACCTGCTCGCGCTGCCGGCTGGGAATTTGGCCATGGTACTCCAACGGACGGAAGCGGGCTAGCCGGTGCTTGATCTGCTTGAGCGTCTCAACCCATTGGCTGAACACGATCGCCTTGCGGCCACTGGCAGCACATTCTTCGACGTCGGCCAGCAGACGCTCCATTTTTGCACTGGCGCCAGTCGTGGGGTCGAAGTTGCAAATTTGTTTGAGTCGCAAGACCAATTCAAATACATGTTGAATCGTCAGTTCGTGGCCCAGTTTGGAGAGTTTCACGACGCCTTCGTCCTCGGCCATTTCATAGGTTTCGCGCTGCTCAGAGGTCAGCTCGACATGCGCGTCGCGGAACAGCTTGGGCGGCAAATCCGTGAGCACCCGATCCTTCGTGCGACGCAAGAGATGGTCGGCCACGGCCGCGCGCAACTGGCGGGGCTTCATGCCTGAGCGCAGGTAGCCAGGGGCGAGGAATTCAAAAATCCCGACCAAATCTTCCGGACTATTTTCAATCGGTGTGCCGGTCAGCGCCCAACTGCGGCGTCGCGAAATTTCCCGCACCACCTGACTGGTCGAACTGTTACGGTTTTTAATCCGTTGCGACTCGTCAAGCACCACCAAATCGAAGTGCAAGTCGGGCGACGCCACCACCTCACGGTCACGTAACAACAATTCATAGTTGGCAATCGTCACCAGCGCATCTGGCTGGTTCCATTGCCAATGGCGCCGCGTTTGATTTCCGGCCACGACGTTGAGCGGAATTTCCGGCGCCCAAAGCGCAAACTCACGCTGCCAGTTGCTCACCAACGGCTTAGGGCACACCAACAGCACACGCCGTAACTCGCCGGCATGAATCAAGAGCCGAATCGTCGCGATCGCCTGCATCGTTTTGCCCAAGCCCATTTCATCGGCCAAAATCGCGTGTGCCCGAGGGTAAAGAAAAGCGATGCCGTCCAGCTGATAGGGAAACGGATTAAACGGGAAGTGGAGCGACCCACCGGTCACGAACGATTCGAGCGGCGGCTGCAACAGATAGTAGAGCCGGTCTTCCAGTTTAATCAGGTCGCCAGGCGGCTTGATCCGCGTTTTGCTGGCAGGCGTCTTGCGCGCGACCGGCCTCGTAGAGCCGGCTGGCTGTTCCAAGCCAGGCAGCTCTGGCGTACGAGCTTCAGGGAACTGATAGCCAATCGTTCGTAAGGCGACCTTGGGCAAGGGTACCGACACCACGCCAGGCGCGGCAAGACTCCAATCGAGCATGGCCATGCGAATCTTGGGCGGTCGGGTTAGGGCAGTTTGCCAACCGGTGGCCATCGTCTCAGCAGAGAGATCGAGCGGAATCGAGCGGACCGTAGGCCGAGCATCGTGCGCCGAGTTTCCGGCGACGTGCCCGTTTGCGGCCAGGCGATTCCGATTTGACAGTGACATGCGTGACTCCTGAGTTATGAAGGTCACGACACACGAACACGACTGTGCTAAGCCTAAAGTATTTTAGCCACGGATTTACACGGATTGAACACGGATTTTCAAAGGCTTGGTGTTTCCCTTGATGGTTGACAACATGCCGGCGGCTGTCAGCTTGGTTGCTCTAAAAGTAATCCGTGTTTCATCCGTGTAAATCCGTGGCTATTTTCAATTCTTTCCGTTTGACCTAACGCTGTAGTACTACGCTGCCCGATTGGCTTCTTCAATCGCCTCACGGATGCGGAAAAAAGGTTCGGCCAAATCGATCGACTGGGCCACCGGTGCTAGCAAGGTCGTTAGCCGCTCGCGATCACTTACAAACCGCTGCTCGACCGCCGCCTGATGGCCAAGCAGTTCAAAACAACAGAGTGCTCCCGACGGCCCAGCCGCCTCGCTTGCTAGCACTCCGTCCGACTCGCCAATCAAGGCCAACGGCGCTTCGATCACTTCGCGGAGAGCCAAGGCAGGGGGGGAGTCTGTCAGCACGACCGAGGGGAGCGTTTTAGCCCGATCGAGCAGCGTTTTGCCGATCTGTTCGCCATATAAATACGGCTTGAGCGTCGGACCATAGAGAATTTCTTGGGCTCGATTCGGCTTAACCGGAGCGGTGCAATGAAATTCCAACGGGCGGCCCCCGTGGTTGAGCACCAGGTAGCCGCCGAACAGTCCATGCTGGCTGTGTTCGACCACTGCCAAGAATCCAAGCTCAGGCAACGACTTAGCAGCTGATGGGTCCATCACGACCTAGGGCAGGAGCGAGTGTGAAGTCGACGAGCGGAATATAACGACTCGGCTGATTCCAAGGATCGGGTGGCATGACCTGTGAACTTTATTGAAAGCTGTGCAGACAATGGTCCCTCGCATTGTGGTTTTAGGCCGTGCCTACAGGCTTCCGTTCACTCGCCTGAGAGTTTATTCGCCGCCGTAGCTGTCAATAATAGCAGCAAATTGTCATTTATCTCGGCAGGGTGATTCATTTTTTCAATCTAGGCCGTTAAACCTTCACTAATTTGAAAAACTGATTGGCCCTGATTATCTCGGCAGGAGAATTGCAAAGTCGTCTATTTCTCGAAAACAGCGACCGGTGGTCGCTCGCGAAACAAAAAAAATCCAGCCGTTTCGCGAGCGGCCACCGGCCGCTGCTACTCTCTAGCCAAGACTTTGCAATCCTCCTAATTATCTCGGCCGAATCCTAGCATTTTCCTCAAGTCCTCGTTACAATCAATAGTTGAGTCGTGTGAAACTACGCTCGAATTTGAGTGCAAGCTTCACGCATAGCAAGCACCCCAAGCAAACTTGGATTTGCCCATAGGGCTGGCTGCGTGAGGCTGTTTTTGTTTTGGGCCATTGGTCGACCTCCCGCTGACAACTACAAGTACAAGGAATCTGCTTCTCATGTCTCAAGATTCTCAAGACCCTCGTACGCCAGCTACCCTTTATACCCAGGTCGACATTAGCGCTGCGGCCCAATCGACCGCGCCTAACCAGCCGCAAAACTTCCAACGAGAACATTTGGAACTGCTTCGCGAGATCCTCAATGCCCAGGACCGCACGAACGAGGTGCTGGAAGAATTGGTCAACGCCACGGCCGCTCAGCAGAAGCAGCGGGCTGCCGAGTTGAACCAATGGAAACAGGCCAATCCAGAGCTGGCCCGTTGTTGCCGTGCTGCGGCCGAAGGCTTGAGTCAGGTACAAATTCGCTTCCTCGATCGCATGACTGAAGAGATTAACGACACGGTCGAAGATCTGATGGAAGGCGACTTCATGCTGACCGAGTTTGTCGATCGCTTTGGCCCCCGCTTGGCTCATTTAAATGGCGTCATTCAGGTGCTGGCTCAACTGAGCAGTATCCCCAATCCGACCGACTCGCCGCAACAATAGCTGGTGCTCTTGTCGTCTTTCTTCGCGGGAATTGCTGCGCTCGTTTTGCGCGTTAGCGTTTCTCGGGTTCTAAAAAACAGGCACCGGTGGTGCCTCGCGAAACAGGAAAATCTACCCGTTTCGCGCTTCAGCCACCGGCCGCTGTTTTTTTCTTTAAAAGACAACTTTGCAGTCCTCCTGCTTCAGCGCCCAGGTAAATTGACAACCTGCGCTCAACACGCGAAAATCTGAGAGGATCCGAATCGGTCCCCCCTCACCAGTGTCTAACCTGCCAGACATCGCTGCCGCACGAGCGCAAACGTCATGACCAACCCAAATGTTGCCGAGGCTGCCGCCGCAGCCCGTCAGGCACTCGACGCCCATACCTACGAAACCGTTCAGTGGCATTTCCACCCCACGACAGGCTGCCCGTTCTGGCTGGACTATGCCAAAAAATTGTCGTTCGATCCGTTGAAGGAAGTTCAGACATTCGCCGACCTTCAAAAATTTGAACCGTTTCAAGATGAATGGCTGCGCGGCGGGCCAGTTCGCCGCTGGGTTCCTCAGGCGTATCAGGACAAACCGATTTATGTCTTCGAGACCGGCGGCACCACCGGCACGCCCAAGAGCCGGATCGCGGTGAACGATTTTCGCACAGACTATGAACTCTTTAGCCAGACGTTGCCGGATGCATATTTTCCGCCAGGGGCCAATTGGCTGATGCTCGGTCCCTCCGGTCCCCGGCGACTCCGGTTGGCCGTCGAGCATCTGGCCCAACATCGTGGGGGAATTTCGTTTTGCATCGACCTCGATCCTCGTTGGGTAATCAAGTTGATTAAGCAAGGGTGGATGGAGCATCTGGAAGCGTACAAACGGCATTGTATCGATCAGGCAATCACGATTCTCCAGTCGGGGCACGACATCCGTTGCATGTTTGCCACGCCCAAGCTGCTAGAGGCCTTGGCCCTGGAGCTAGAAGCCCGGGGGTCGAGTCTACAGGCCTCGGGGATCACAGGAATTTTCTCCGGCGGCACCGAGTTCACCCCGCAATGGACCCGGTTTGCCGTGGAAGAACTGTTTGGCGGCCCGCCGGAAACGAGTGGCATCTACATGACGCCAACCTACGGCAACACGCTCATGGGCTTAGCCTGTTCGAAGTATCCGACCGCCGCGGAAGACTACAAAATCAGCTACTATCCGCCCCAACCTCGGGCAGTTGTCGAAGTGGTCGATTTTGACAACCCTGACACGACCGTTGGCTATGGCGAAACAGGACGTATTCGGCTAACCACACTCACGCGCGAGTTCTTTATGCCAGGCTTTCTGGAACGCGACGAAGGCGAGCGCGAAGAGCCCTGTGAAGCATATCCCTGGGACGGGGTGAGCGGCGTACGGCCGTTCCACGAACTGGCCGAGGCCACCACGGTTGGGGTTTATTGAATTGGTTGGTGGTGAGTGGTTGATGGTTGGTGGTGACGCGCTAGCGCGTAAATTCCAAATTCCAAATCAGAAATTAGAAATGTTAAATCTGCCAGTTGTGCGATGGGGCGACGCTTATACGTCGCTCGAAGTTGCTGAAATCGTCCACTTTCTTACTGGCGAGCCGATTGCCAGCGTGAGTCAGGCCGGCAGTGGGATGCTGGTGCGCGATCTTCGTCAGGCCGAGCGGGCTCGGGCCGTGCTGCGCGATTTTAAGTGCGATGAGTTAATCGCCATGATGCAACAAGCTGGCCAACTGTTTCTAGAAGCCAGCTTGCCGATGGGCGACGGCGAGCAATCGCCAAACGAGTTTGCCCAGGCCCAATCGGCCTCGACCGGGCTGCCAGAGCACCTGTGCAAGGCCAACATGCAAAAGAACCATTTCGTGCTCTCGCAAATGGATGCCATGCTTGACGCGCTCACGCGAGGGCTCGATCTGAACATCTTGAGCCAGGGCTACGGCCGAGAAAGCCGTGGCGTTACGGTGAGCTACCAGGCCCAAAGCCCGGTGCTTGGCCTGGTGCTGCCATCCAATTCGCCTGGTGTCCACACGCTTTGGCTGCCGGCAATCCCCATGCAGATTGGCCTGGTGATGAAGCCTGGTTCGCAAGAACCGTGGACGCCCTATCGCATGGCTGCCGCGATGGCCGCGGCCGGCATTCCGCACGAGTGTCTGTCGATTTACCCCGGCGGGCACGATGTCGGCGCGGCCGTGCTGACCCATTGCCGGCGCAGCCTGGCGTTTGGCGGGCTCTCGACCGTCAACCAGTATCGGGGCAATCCAAACGTGCAAGCCCATGGCCCTGGCTTTAGTAAGATTTTGTTAGGCGACGATCAAGTCGACCACTGGGAATCGTATCTCGACCTAATGGTCGAGAGCGTCTACCGCAACGCCGGCCGAGGGTGTATCAACTGCTCTGGCATTTGGGCCTCGCGACATACCGAAGAAATTGCCCAAGCCTTGGCCGAACGGCTCGGTCCGATTGAAGTGCGGCCGCCGGACGATCCAGAAGCCGGACTGGCAGCGTTCACCGTGCCAGGCATGGGCACCAGCGTGTGGCAGGCGATCGAGACCAGCCTGCGCGAAGAGGGCGCAGAACATGTGACCGAGCGTTACGGAGCGAGGCTCGACGAGCGTGAGCGTTGTGCCTATCTAAGGCCTACAGTCGTCCATTGCCAAGCGCCAGAATTGGCGCTGGCTCAGCAAGAATACATGTTTCCGTTTGTGGCGGTAGTGAAATGCCCACAAGAGCGGATGCCGGCAGCAATCGGCCCCACGCTCGTCTGTACAGCCCTGACCGACGATGCTTCGTTACGCCAAACGTTGATCGAGAACACGCAAATCGATCGCTTGAACCTGGGTCCGATCCCCACAACCCAACTCGACTGGCTTCAACCGCACGAAGGCAACCTGGTCGACTTTCTGTTCCGCTCTCGGGCGTTGCAAACCACCGAACTGCCTGATGCGCCATGCTGACCCCATTCGACTTTCAATCGCACACCCGAATTGTCTCCAGCCCTGGGTCCATCGACCAACTGGGGGCGTTAGCGACCACTCTATCTACCCGTCGGGTGCTGGTGGTGAGCGACCCCGGCATCGTCACCGCCGGCCATACCGGCCGGGGGCTTGACACCTTGTCCACGGCCGGCCTGAAAACCGAACTGTTCGCTGGCGTTCGGGAAAACCCCACCACCGCCGAAGTCGACGCCGGGCTTCAGGTCGCTCGAAACTTCAACCCCGACCTGATTGTTGGCCTGGGCGGCGGCAGTTCGATGGATTGCGCCAAGGGGATCAATTTCCTGTACACCAACGGCGGCCGCATGCAAGACTATTGGGGACAAGGCAAAACGGTCTGCGACCTGTTGCCAATGATCGCCGTGCCGACCACCGCCGGAACCGGCAGCGAAACGCAATCGTTTGCCTTGATCTCAGATGCGACCACTGGCGCTAAGATGGCCTGTGGCGACCGGCGAGCGGCCTTTCGCATCGCCGTGCTCGACGCCGAGCTAACCTGCACGCAACCGGCCTTGGTGACCGCCATCACAGGCATCGACGCGATTGCTCATGCGGTGGAAAGTTTTGTGACCACGCGCCGCAACCCCATGTCGCAGATGTTCAGCCGCGAAGCCTGGCGGCTGCTGGCGACCAACTTTGCCACGGTCGTCGCCGAACCAGACCATCTGGACGCTCGGGCTGGCATGCAACTGGGGGCCAGCTTTGCCGGGTTGGCGATCGAAAACTCGATGCTCGGTGCTGCCCATGCGCTTTCGAATCCGTTGACTGCCCGATATGGCATTCCCCATGGCGAGGCCGTCGGCATGATGTTGCCCCATGTGATTCGCTACAATGGTGTCGAATTCGCCAGAGAGTATCGCGATCTGTTAGAATGCACTCCTCCGCTGCCCGGTTTGCCCACGGCATCCGACGGGCCGGAGGGGTTGGCCAATTTTATTGGTCGGCTGGTTGACTTGGTTGGTTTGCGCAACCGGTTAAGTGCCTGCGACATCGACCAAGCGGCGTTGCCGGAGTTGGCCAACGAGGCAGCCCAGCAATGGACCGGAGGGTTTAATCCACGGCCAGTGACCGCGGCCGATCTGCTTGACATCTACACGGCGGCTTATTGATCGTTCGTCGATCAGGTGATGCACATGACCATTGAGCGACTGCAATCTCGTCTGTTCCGCAAACACAGCGGCC